>JBGZEX010000026.1:0-79136 GCA_041846495.1 Marinifilaceae bacterium | reverse complement strand
GTTTTACATCAAAAATAAATTCTATTTTTGCACGCAATAGCAGTATACATGAAAAGCCATGTAGATTTGCGTTTATATTACATAAGAGCAAATGATGTATTAAATCATGAGTAATTTTTCCGACATACCTTCACAGTTCGATGATTTGGTGAAAGATCATCCCGTTGTTTTTATTAGCTATTCTTGGGACAGCGAAGATCATAAATCTTGGGTTCGTAAACTTTCTGACGATTTACGAACAAAGTATGCTGTTAATACTTTACTTGACCAATATAATAGAGGAGGCTATGACTTGATTCAATTTATGAACAAAGGGATAGAGATTGCCGATAGGGTTATTCTAATAGGTACACCAGCTTACAAGGAAAAATCCGAAAAATATGACGGTGGGGCAAAGTACGAGGATCAATTGATTTCTGCAGAACTATATCACAAGATGGGTTCTAGCAAGTTTATTCCAGTTTTACGTATAGGGAAATTTGATACTTCTTTTAGGTCTTTAATTGAAACTCGAACTGGATATGATATGAGGGAAGATGCTCAATATGAAACGAACCTACATATTTTAGCTGCTGAATTATGGAATAATCCTTTGAATGCAGCTCCTGCTTTAGGGCCTAAACCAGAATTTACTCTGGCTTCTACAATCATTCCATCTCAAAAGTCTCTTAAAGAACTTTCTTGTGACCAATTTGTTGAAGAAGTAAAGCGATTATTATCAACACCACACAGTGAAATAGCTTATACAGAACTCATAGAAGGAGAAACAAAACGTGCCTATGAAACTATACAAGTAAACTCTAATTATCATTTCTCCATTACGCCAGAGTTGTTTTCTCAATACCAAGAAATACATTTCAAAGCAGTAGAGAAACTGATGGCAGCGTCTATAATTGTGGTGAGATATGGAGATTTGAAGCAGCAGCAATTATTTGTTGATGCAGTGTTAAAATTATGTATGAAGCCATTTGTTAACGGAGAAATAACAACAGAAGGCACAAATTATCTACATTTGCTTGCAGCAACATTCTTATTATACACCATCGGTGTTGCTTGTATAAAATTTAGCTATTTTCAGCTACTGAATGTGATATTTAAAACAAAAGTGCCAGCAGGTAATGTGTTTAGCCCTAGCTATGGTTTCAGTTTAGCATTTTTAGCTGGCACTTGTCATTGGAGAGCAGATGTCTTGAATATCTATATGGGTTCTACATGGATTTATCCATTTAGCGAACTGTTGTGGAGGAAATTATATCCTTTATTCAAAGAATATACAATTGATATGGAAGATTTTAGGTGCATTTATTGTGCTTGGGAGCACTTATTTTCCCTATTATATCATCATTATCAATGCGGATTAATGCATCAGAATGACTTTACAACAGGGCTTTTTGTGCTTAAACGTGTCGAATTCTTTAGGATGCAAGATAATTTTTATACTTTGTTTTACAATGCAGCAAAGGAGCGGAAAGATCAGTGGGAGCCATTAAAGCAAGGGCTATTTGAAGGTAAATATACGGTTTTCGAACAAACCTATAATGAAGGAGAAGAGTATTATAAGAAATACGGTAGATGGAGATAGATGATTACTTAGTAAAATGTAAAATAGCAAAGGTCTATTTATAAGGATATAGACACATGGTTAAGAATGTAAATTGTTTGTCCGATTACTTGTCAATGGCACTAGCCCGCCTCAGACGGTGTAGTTTGTTTGGCTAAAAGGCGGCATTATTTGGATAACTAATTGAAATATAATATAGATAAATCTCTTTAACGAGGAAGAGTATTAGTTTTCCCATTAATTTTTCAGACATATCCGTGCGTATTCGCAGGTCTTGCATTGTTTTAGCGAAGCGGTAGGATTAAAGTCGGAGGCGGGGTCGAAAATTTCGCGTAAAAGACTCCGGATTTTATTTAAAAAGACCTCTTTTTGAGTTCGGAAATCGGAAATCGGTTTCCCCTCTATTTGTATTCTGTAATCATATCTTTGAGATGCCGTTATGGATTTGGCATTGTATATTCCCGGAATCAGGGGTAATGTTTCCGGGGAGGTCTCGGATACGATGAGAGCGTATACCAAAGTTTGAAATGCCGCTTTATTCCGATTCTCGTATTCCCGGTCGAAAAGAGAATCCAAACTTTTCACGGCGGGAGTATCGTTTCCGGTTTTATAATCGATTATCCGTACTTCTTTTTCCGTAATATCCATTCTGTCGATTCTGCCCCCTATGTATTTGACGACGCCCGGAGAGATTTCGACGGGAGCGGAACAGTTCTTTTCGGATTCGGTTTTTTCAAACGGAGCATACCGGGCATCGTATTTGATACAATGGCGGATGTATTTTTCGATCGTTTCGAGAATGAGTTCGTTGATGCCGCTTTCCGGAAGGTTGTTTTGTCCTATGCTTTTGATATAAGCGTTGCGGACCGCATTTTTTATTTCGATTTTATTGCCGCATATTGCGAGCAGGTGTTCGCTATCGAGAGGTGTATGCCGGTAGGGGGCATAGATATGCTCCATCGTATCGTGGAATATGTTTCCGAGAAGACGGTGGTCGACTTCTTCTTCCATTTCTTCGGCCGGTTTGATGCCGGCAATGTAACGGAAATAAAATTTCAAACGGCATTCCATATACTTATTGACGGCAGAAGGAGATAGGGGAGAAGCGGATGAGCCGAGAAGGGCAATCTTAGCCATGATGTGCTCGTCTTTTTTTATGGTTAAAGTTTCCGGTTTGTTTACCGACACGAGCTGTTGGAGCTTGCCCTCTCTTACGGGAAGACCGGATTCGAATTTTATCTGGTAGAGGAAACGGCTCATTTCTTCGGACTTCGTTCCGCTGCTTAAGGAGGAATAGATGATTTTTATATTTTCGGCTCTTTGCAAAAGCCTGTAAAAATAATAGGCGAACATGGCTTCCCGTTTTTCAAAGGAAGGGAGACCGAAACCGCATCTCAGGTTATGGGGAATATAACTGTTGGAGATTCCCGATTTCGGAAGTTTGTTTTCGTTGGCGGATACGATGATAAGATTTTTGAAATCTATCATACGGCTTTCCATGAGTCCCATGATCTGTACTCCTTCGAGAGGTTCTCCCGAAAAAGGCAGGTTGGTGTTTTTTATAAGGGTGGAAATGATACGGATATAGAGGTCGTCGCCGATTTCCATACCTTCTTTACGGAGGATGAAGTCGATTTGACGGATGGTGGCGAGTGCGTTGAAAGCGGATTCTTTTTCGATGTCGAGCATATCCGTGGTTTCCTCCGGACGTGTTTCGGAAACGGCTTGTATTTCGGTATACAAGAGTTCTATGAATTCGGGGAGCATATCCCGGATCCCTTTCCCGCCGAAAATGATTTCCGTAAGAGGATGGAAGGCCAGTAACTCGTACGGAATGTAAATCATATTGCATTTGCGGATTTCCATCCCCGCGGCTTCTGCTTTTTCCGGACATATGATGCGGATGAGGGGGTTGTCCAAAAGGGCAAGTACGGGACGGTAGTAAAAAGTGTTTTTATCCCTTTCCCGCTTTATTCCGGCTATGAGGGAGATGAGGGCTGCCGTTGCCGTATGGCCTCCCGGATAGCCCATGGTGACATTCGCTTTTTCTATTTCCGGAGGAAGCGAGAAGAGAACGGGAATGAGCAGGCTTTCATCGCATAGGATAATACCGGTTTCTTTGCCTTTTACATTTCCGAAATCTTTTATTAACGCAGGGATGATTTTAGGACCGGCCATAGTGGAAGGTACGGATATGTATTCGATGTCCTTATTTTTGGTGAAGTTGTCGAAATGTCGGGTCTCTATCGCATTGGGGAAGAGTTTTAAATTTTTCCTGATGTAAAATCCGGCTTCCTGTTCGGGATTTTCGGTATAATAGCGGTCGTAATCCCAATAGAAAAGAGCCTTCCCCATATTTTTAAAAAAAGAGAATACGTATTCTTCGCATTTATTCAGAGCATTGAAGCCTGCGAATATTACGGTCTTATCCGTATGCATGGTTTTCAACCTCTCGCATAATAGAATTTCTCCCATACCTTCGTAACAGAGTTTTTCTTTCTCTAATTCTTTCTTGAAATGGTGGTAGGTGGGTGCCAGATACTGCCATACCTTGAGGAATTCCGTACTCCCCTTACCGAGGTTTTCCGTGTTCAGGGATTTCCAGAACTGTCGTATCGCTTTCAAGTCTTCTTCCGGTATTCGGGGAAAAGTTCTGTCGATGTCTTTCAGTGCCGAGAGATTGGAGAACAGGGCGTCTGCATCCACCCGGTATTTGTCGATATCGTCGAAGTCCGACAAAAGCATATTGCCCCAAAAATAAAAACTGTCGAAATTTTCGTTCGTACCCGATATATGGGAATAGGATTTGTACAATTTTATGAGGAGGGTGGTTTCATCGGCTATTTCGTATCCCGTATTTCGTTCCGTGAATTCCCCGAATGTCATGATTTCGGGCATCCATACGGTCTTTCGCATGCGTTTTGCCAAAGCTTCGGAGAAATAGAGTCCGGGTCGTTTATTGGGAAATATTATTCGGATGTCCTCCGTATTTCCCCGGAATCTTTCGATAATATCGCCGGCTATGAGTTCTATAAAGGATGGCATATAGGATGAGTATTATAATTTTTATAACTTTGCTACGGAAATTCAGAGCTAAAATACGCCAATTTTGAAAAGGATGCAATGATGTTGAAAGATTTATTGATAAAGAACAGGAGTTACAGGAGATTTTACGAAGAGGAACGGATGGAGCGGGCGGAGCTGGAGGAAATTGTGGGTTGGGTGTCTTATTGTCCTTCAGCGAGGAACGCCCAACCTCTGAAATATCTCGTTATTACGGATAGGGAGGAATGCGATTTGATTTTTCCGGCATTGAGTTGGGCGGGTTATTTGAAGGACTGGAGCGGTCCGGATAAAGGGGAACGGCCTTCCGCCTATCTCGTACAATTGTTGGATACCCGTATTTCGAAGGATCCGCTTTGCGACGACGGAATTCAAGCCCAGACCCTTATGTTGGCGGCAACGGAAAAGGGATACGGAGGTTGCATTATAAAAGCCGTAGCCGTTCCGCAGGTGAAGAAAGATTTTCATTTGCCGGATTATATGGAGGTGCGTTTGGTATTGGCTTTGGGTAAACCCCGGGAGGAAGTGGTGCTGGAGCCGATGCCGGAAAACGGGGATTATAAGTATTGGAGGGATGAGAAAGGCGGGCATCATGTACCCAAACGCTCGGTCGCAGAATTGATTTGGAAACGGGGATAACCATGAAAATCATTTATACCGATTATAATTCGTCGGGAGAGATTGCCGTATTTGCGGGTGGGGACGACGGGTTGTTGAAGCCGGCGGATGCGTTTTATATTCCGGATTTCGCCGCTTCTTTGGGTTGTGTGCCGCAGTTCGTATATAAAAGCGAGAAGCTCGGGAAATATATAGGAGCCCGTTTCGCATCTCGATATTACGCTACCTATGCCCTGGCATTGAGGTTTTATGCGGAGAGTTTGGCCGAAGAGCTCAAGGGGAAGGGGCTTCCTTATGCAGTGGCTTCTTCTTTCGAGGGATGTTTGGCTTTGTCGGATTTCGAACCGCTTTATTCCGGCGGAAGTTATCCCGAACTCCGGCTTTTTCTCAACAAAGAGGAGGCGTATGGGTTGCATCCCGGAGATATTCCGATGAATCCGGATGATGTGCTCGCTCATGCTTCCGTTTATTATATGATAAAAATGGGAGATATATTTTGCAGCGGCAACCGTTTCCGCTTGTCGGGACTTAAACGGGGGGATATCATCCGATTGACTTCTTCCTGTCGGGATACCGGTTTGGAGCTCGTGTTGAAATAATGTACTTTTGCTGCCGGATTTTTCGGGCGGCATTCACGGAGGAGTTGCCGGATACGTTGTTATGCGATTTTTAAATTTTGCCGTGTTTTAATATGAGGAGGGAGAGGAAAGCTTTTCGAGCGGTATTTTTTTCCATAGCCGGAAATATGGGATTGACGTTGATAAAGGGATTGTCCGGGATATTGGGGAATTCGCATGCGCTTATTGCAGATGCGATAGAGTCGATGACCGATGTGTTTTCCTCGCTTTTCGTATATATGGGAATCCGCTATTCCCAGCGTCCGGCCGATGCCGAACATCCTTACGGCTATGGGCGTGTGGAGCCTTTGATGACCTTTGTTATCGTGGGTTTTTTAGTCGTTGCGTCCGTGGTTATCGCCCGGGAAAGTATTTACAATATACGTCATCCCCATAAAATTCCGGAAGCTTGGACATTAATCGTTTTGGGCGTCATCATATTGTGGAAGGAATATTCCTATCGTTATGTGGAGAAAATAGGCCGGAAAACCGGAAGTTCTTCTCTTCGGGCGGATGCATGGCATCATCGGAGCGATGCCCTTACTTCGGCCGCCGCTTTCGTAGGGATTACCGTTGCCGTGATATTCGGAGAGGGGTATGAGACGGCCGACGATTGGGCGGCTTTGTTCGCATCCGGATTCATATTGTATAATGCCTACCGTATCTTCCGTCCGGCTTTCGGAGAAATAATAGACGAAGGGGGTTATGATGAAATTGTGGAGCGTATCCGGAAAGAGGCTTCCCGGGTCGAAGGCATCCGGGGTACGGAAAAATGCCTCGTCCGTAAGAGCGGGATGAGATACCACGTAGTGCTTCATGCCCGTGTGGATGCGGATATATCGGTAAAGGCCGGACACGAATTGGCACATGTATTGAAAGACCGCCTTGTAAAAGATATGCCGGAATTGGACCATATTATCATTCATGTCGAACCTTACGATCCGGAATATCAGAGCGAAAGACAATAGAATGCCGGCATATCGATTCGCTTTTTCGATTAATTTCGTATTTTTACGTTGAGTTTTAAAACTTTTTGCTTTAAGCGGAATTTAAAAATAACCTTAATTGTAAAAATATGAAATATTTCATAGTATTTTTCGTATTTCTGTGCTCGCTGCGAGTCGATGCTCAGGATATTTTCGGAACCTGGTCGGGGGAATTAAATGTGGGACGATATAGCCTTTCCGTGGTATTCAATATAAGTGAGGATGAAAACGGGAATAAGTCGTGTACCTTGGATAGCCCGGATCAAGGTGTAAAGGGTGTGAAAACAACGGTTGTTCTGATTTCGAAAGATTCGATAAAATTGGATATTCCGCATATCGGTGCCGATTATAAGGGGTGTATGAAAGGGGGACGGATTATAGGGAAATTTACCCAATCGGGATATGTATTGGACCTTGTGCTCGAGCGGGGTGGTATTTCCCGTAAAAGGCCTCAGAATCCGCAACCGCCTTTTGAATATTCGACGGAAGAAGTTTATTTTGCCAATACGGAAGACAGTGTAATGCTTTGCGGAACATTGACTTATCCCTTGGGTTATGAAAATATGGAAAAATATTCCGTTCCCGTCGTACTTATGGTGACAGGCAGCGGTCAACAGAATCGAGATGAAGAAATATTCGACCATAGGCCCTTTCTCGTAATAGCGGATTATTTGGCGAAACACGGGATAGCATCGTTGAGGTATGACGATAGGGGAGCGGGTAAATCCGAAGGAAATGCAACGGAGGTTACCACTTATAGCAATATGAAGGATGCCATCGCCGGTTTGGAATATTTGAAAAAACGAGATGAGTTCGGAAAAATCGGAGTATTGGGACATAGCGAAGGCGGTTGCATCGCATTTATGCTCGGAGCAAGAAAAAAGACGGATTTTATTGTCAGTCTTGCGGGTAATGCCGTAAGGGGAGATGTGATTTGCGTGGAACAGAGTAAAATCGCTTTGCGACAAAGCGGTATGCCTGAGAATTTATGCGATGCCTATTGCGAGGTATTGAAAGAGATTTGCCGCTATAAAACGGAAAATAAAAAAAATGAAAATTCTCGAGAAGTTTTGGACCGAATCATTGCCGGACTTCGGGTGGAATTGCCTGCGGCGGCTCGGGATGATTTATTGAAAGTATTGGATACCCGGAATCCGTGGTTGGACTATTTTATGCAGTATGATCCGGGAGAAGACATATCCCGAACGCAATGTCCGGTTATGGCGGTGAACGGCAGTCTCGACCGACAGGTGACGGTTGCGACTAACTTGGGCGCCATAAGAAAATTGTTGCCCGTAAATAAAAAGAATTTGATAAAAGAATATCCCGGCTTGAATCACTTGTTTCAACATTGCCGTACGGGCTTTCTCGACGAATACGGAAAGATAGAGGAAACCTTTTCGCCGGATGTATTAAAAGATATCGCTGCTTGGATCATATCGTTGAAATAGTGTTTAACCGGTTGCCGGCGGATTCGGGTATACGGTTCGATTATTTTTTAAAAACGACGAATTTGTCCATAAGTATAGGGATTTGAAGAAGGGAATAAAAATAAATATGGAATATTTGCCGGGATATTATGGGCAATGTTGTAACTTTGAAAATTCGAATATAAAATACGTTATTATGAAATTTTTTGTAGATACGGCCAATCTGGAACAAATCCGCGAGGCCAATGATTTGGGGGTTTTGGACGGAGTGACGACGAATCCTTCCTTAATGGCTAAAGAAGGTATAAAAGGGCAGGAAAACATTAACAGGCATTATGTGGATATATGTCATATAGTAGACGGAGATGTAAGTGCCGAAGTGATAGCCACGGATTATAAAGGAATGATATCGGAAGGGGAAGCTTTGGCAGCCCTTCATCCCAATATCGTGGTTAAAGTGCCTTGCATATCGGAAGGGATAAAGGCGATAAACCATTTCAAGTCGAAAGGAATACGCACCAATTGTACTCTTGTATTCTCTCCGGGACAGGCACTTTTGGCCGCCAAGGCAGGTGCGACCTATGTTTCTCCTTTTGTGGGGCGTCTCGACGATATATCCAGCGACGGTATCGAATTGGTTGCGAAAATCGTGGATATGTATGCCTATTACGGGTTTCAAACTCAGGTTTTGGCGGCTTCCATCCGTTCCACCCAACATATCATACAGTGTATAGAGGCAGGTGCGGATGTGGCTACATGTCCGTTGAATGCGATTAAAGGGCTTTTGAAGCATCCGCTTACGGATAGCGGTCTGGCAACCTTCCTCTCCGACTATAAGAAATTGAACGGTTGAAAATATGCGGTGTAAATCGTATGGGTATACTGATTAAATTATTTGAAGACAATCCGAACGAAAGGATATTGCGGGATATTGCGGACAGGCTGCGGCAAGGGGGCGTAATAATTTATCCTACCGATACGATTTACGCCATAGGATGCGATATCATGAACCCTAAGGCTGTCCGCAGAGTGGCCTCTCTCAAGGGCTTGAAGGCTGAAAAGGCCGATTTTTCGATTATTTGCGGTTCTCAATCCGAAATAGCGGAATATGCAAAGGTTTCCAATGCTTTGTTTAAGGAAATGAAACGCTTGCTTCCCGGTCCTTATACTTTTATCTTGCCGGCGACTTCCAAATTGCCCAACGTGCTTATGAATAAGCGTAAAACCGTAGGGGTGCGCATACCGGATAATTTTATTCCCCGCTCCATAGTAGAGGTGCTGGGTAATCCCTTGCTTACGACCTCCATTGAGACGGAGAATGAAATTACGGAAACCGATCCCGAACTTATTTATGAGACTTATAGGGATAAGGTGGATATGGTCATCGATGGAGGTTACGGCAAAAATACGGCTTCTACCGTGCTCGATTGTACGGGGGATGAGATTGTCGTGCTGCGGGAAGGCTTGGGCTTATTCTGATTTTGCCGGCAAGTATTCGCCGGATTTTCCCCCTTTTGTAAATATCCGAAAATTTCTCCGATTTCCGTTTGACCGATTATTTATATCGTTCCCGTTCATCTGCAGTTGACAAGAGGACAGATGTTTTTAAGATTTCCAGAAGTCCTTGGTAAAAACAATCATTACGGTAAATATTTCCAAACGTCCGACCATCATCAGGATGGAAAGCAGGATTTTACAGAAATCGTTCAAACCCGCATAAGTGGTCGAGGGCCCCACTGCTCCGAATCCCGGTCCGATGTTTCCCATACAGGAGGCTACGGCACTGCATGCCGTGGAAAAATCTTTTGTAGATAGAGAAATAATAAAACTTCCGAAACCGAATATCAATATATACATGATAAAAAAAGCCATGATGCTTTCCATCGTTTGGGAAGGCACTCCTTTTTTATTGAGTTTTACGTTGATGACGGCTTTGGGATGGATGATACGATGGAGTTCGCTGAGCGAGTTTTTGAACAGCAACATGATCCGGACGACTTTTATACCTCCGGCCGTAGACCCGGCACATCCTCCTATGAAAAACAACATGAAAATAATGCTTTTGTAGATGGGAGGCCATAAAACGTAGTCGGAGGTGGCAAATCCCGTTGTCGTAATAATGGAAACTACTTGAAACAAAGCTTCCCGTATACTCCTCTCGAGAGGAGCCCATTGTCTTGAATAAAGTCCCAAGGCGATGAATCCGGCACATAATATGATAACGGATGCATATAATTGAAATTCGGTATTTTGGAATAATTTTTTAAGCTTACCCTTTAAAGCCAGGTATATTATGCTGAAATTCGTCCCGGCGATAAACATAAAGGCGATGGTTACGTATTCTATATATCCCGAATGCCAGTGGGCAATACTGTCCTGTTTGGTGGAAAATCCTCCGGAAGACATTGTCGTCAGCGCATGACATACGGAGTCGAATATGCTCATTCCGCCTAAAGAAAGGAGGAGGGCATCCATAAAAGTAAAAGCGATATAGAGCTTCCAAAGGTCGCGGGCCATATTGCTGAAAGTGGAGGAGGTTTTTTGATGGGTGATTCCGGGAACCTCGGCCACATAAAGGTCGGCACCTTCTATTCCCAGACTCGGTAAGAGAGCGATAAATAACATGATGATACCCAATCCCCCCAACCATTGGGTAAGGCTTCGCCAGAAAAGGGTGGCGTGGAGAAGACTGTCGATGTCGGTTACGGCACTGGCTCCCGTTGTCGAGAAACCGGACATGGTTTCGAAAAAAGCATCGGCGAAATTCGGAATGCTTCCATTGATGATATACGGCAGACAGCCGATTAACGAGAAAGCAAGCCATACGACCGATACGATAAGATAGGCATCTCTCTTTGCCAATTCGAGATTATGTGCCTTTATCCGCATTAAAATAATGCCGATTATCGCAGCGATGATTGAAGAGGCGATAAATCCGAATAAATCTTTTTCCCCGTAAAATAAAGCGATAAAGGCGCATAAACATATCATTACGGCCTCTATGAGAATGAGTTTTCCGGTGATGTTGGATATATATCTGAAATTAATCATTTCTGAAACAGACTAATCACTTTTTTTACAACTTCCTGAAGAGCGAATATAACTACTTGATCTCCTGCTTGTATCCGGGTATCTCCCTTGGCGATTATCCGTTCTTCGCCTCGAATAATACCGCCGACGGTGGCATTTTCCGGAAATTTTATGTCTTTCAGCATCTTGCGAGTGATCTTCGAATTTTCTTCCGCTTTAATTTCGAATACTTCGGCTTCGGATACCGTGAGGAATCTCATACATTTCATTCTTACGTTGGTGGTATGACTGAAAATATGGGCGGCCGTAGTGAGTTTGGTATTGACGATGGAGCCAATGCCTATATTTTCCGCCAAATCGATATAACTCATATTTTCCACTTCGGCTACGCTTTTTTTTACGCCGTTCTTTTTGGCTAAGAGGCAGGTCAATATATTGGTTTCCGAGGAATGGGTGACGCTGATAAAGGCGTCCGTATTACTCAGACCTTCTTCTTTCAGGGTCATAAGGTCGCGTCCGTCTCCGTTTATGACTAAGGTGGATTCGAGTTTGTCGGCAATTTCCAAACATTTTTCCCGGTCGATTTCGAGGAGCTTTACATTATAATGAAGTTTTTCTAAAAGAGAGGCCGTTTTTACTCCGATTTTGGAAGCGCCGACAATGAGTACGTTTTTGATTTCTACCTGTTGTTTGCCGCATAAATTGAAAATTTCGGGTATATATTCCGGTTTTGTGACCACATATATCATATCGGCATATTTCAATACATCGGTACCCCGGGGGATGATAGTTTTATTGTTGCGTTTTATGGCTACGACTCTGAAATTATCCGTTCCGTAACTGCGTCCTATGTCCATGAGAGTTTGGTCCAATACCAGAGCATTTTCCCATAATTTGATGCTGATGAGGTTGAGTTTTTTGTTTGAAAAATCATGGACTTGACGCGCACCGCTTTCTTTGAGTACGTTTACGATTTCCTCGGCCGCCAATCGTTCCGGATAGATTAAAGAGTCGATGCCGATGGATTCCAGATAGGTGGTATTGTCTTTTTCCAAATATTCGCTGTTGTTGACTCTTACTATGGTTTTTTTTGCGCCTAATTTTTTAGCTAGTATGGCGGAGTTTATATTCTGGTCTTCATTATGGTTGACAGCTATGTATAAATCGCATTTTCCCACTGCTGCGTCCCGGAGGGCTCCTACGGAAGTGCATGAACCGACCACCGTAAGTATGTCCATCTGACCGTCGATGAGTTGCAATCGCTCCTCATCATTATCGATTAGGGTTATGTCGTGTTCCTGTTTGCTTAGCATATTGGCTAAATGGATACCTACCGAACCTGCTCCTGCAATGACAATTTTCATTCAGTTGTCGTATTAAAAATTAAACCTACAAAGGTAATTTAAATATCGTTGACATGAAGGGATTCCGTGAATTATTTTAATTTTATGCGGAGGCCTCCGGTTTCGGAAGTACGGATAAGATTTATTTCATGGCGTTTACAAAAATCTTTCCATTTTTCGATTGTCCTCCTTTTATTCGTGCTGTTGAGGATTACCGTTTCGGGAAGGATATGGCGTATTTTATCCGCAGGAGGTTGCCGGTCGTGGGTTATGATGAGTTTATAGGCAGGCCCGGCGGTTTGTAGGCGGTTTATACAGACATTCCCGCGAATGCTGCGGCATACGTAACAGGGCGGCTGTGAGGGGGGAGCGGCGTACATTTTAAGTTTGTTATAGGCTATGTAGGAATCGATTTGGGACGCCCCGCTCCCGCCGTTCGATGCGATGATGCGGTAATAACCGTTTTTGTTGATGAGGACAGAGGCGGTTTTTCCGTTGTCGAACAGAACGATTTCATAATTGCGGGATATGCGGTGATTATGAAAAGAGACTTGGAAAATATAGATGAAAGAAGCGAGTATGACGAACTTCATGTATTTCCCGTATTTCAACCAAAAGAGAATCAGGATAAGGAAAACGTATAAGATAACGATTTCCGGCGGCGAAGGATAAAGATCGCTTCGGATAAGAGACGGGATGTCGCATAGTCGCAGTATGCGAATGATGACCTCGTGTATCGTTTCGGGGATGAAAGCCGCTTGCTTAGCCCACGGGACGGGCAAGGCAATGAAGGCGGCGGATGTATAAAGGAGGAGGATGCATAGGGGTATGACGATTATATTTACGGCTATGCCGATAAAGGAGAAAGCGTGGAAGTAATAAGCAAGCAAGGGGAATACGGCTATTTGTGCGGACAGACTGAGGTAGAAAACCGAACGGAAATACTTTAAAGTCTTGGAAATCCCGGTTTTTACCCGGTCGATGATGGGAAGTATGAAAATGATTCCGCTATAGGCTGCATAAGAAAGTTGGAAACTTATGGAGGTCAAGAGTTCCGGATTTATGCATAGGCTTATAAATGCGGAACCGGCCAAGGCGTTGAAAGGGGTGAAATCTCTGCGGAGAAATTTTCCCGTATCGATGAATGTGAGAATGGTTGCGGCCCTTATCGTGGAGGGGGACAATCCGCTTATGCCCGCATATAGCCATAGTACGGGAATTGCCACGAAGAGTCGCCGTCGCCGGGGGATACCCATACATCCGGCAATAAAACCGGCAAGGAGATAAATTGCGCCGGTATGGAGACCCGATACGGCCAACAAGTGTATGGTGCCGGTTTGCCGGAATAGTATTATCATTTGATTTTCCAAATCGTTCCTGTATCCCAAACACAATGCTTTTACGAGATTTGAGGTGGAGGGCCTGAATATCCGGTCGATTTTTTCCATAAGCGTTTCCCGTATCCGCAATAAACGGATTGAGGGACCCGAGGAGTGACCTTTGCAAACGGAGACAATTTGAGGGAATATTTGTACGTATGTGCGTTTTTGACGCATATAGCGGGCATAATCGAAAGTATGGGGAATGGAAGAAGTCTTTACGGGGCGTATTTTCCCGTATAAAATAATCGAATCTCCGGGGATTGCGGAAAGAGACGAATCTTTATCGTGAAAAAGAAAATTGCGTCCGTTTGCCCGTATGATGTAATTCCGGTTTTTAAGTTTCTCTTTGCAATACCCTCTTATTTCATAGCTCGTATTTTCGGAAAATTTTTCTTTTTCCGGCTGCCGGGAGACGAGGAGACCGAGCGAGAATACGGAAATCAACAGGGCCGATGTGGCCCATCGATATTTCGTAGGCCGGCTGATGGAAACGAAGAGACCGCATAGGCATAAGGGGAAAGCGATACGGAACGGAATATGGAGCGAATTCCCCGCTATAATCCCGAAAATCAATGCGGGAAGTGCTATAAGGAAGGGGTATTTGAAGTTTCCGATTCGTTTCATGATCGAGGGAGGGATTCCGGAATACCGTCCTCCCAGCCGGATTCCGGCGGAATGAATGTCGTTTGCTATTTGGCGCTTACGGTCCGGTAATTCGGCCGGGATTTTCCTTTTGCAATGGCATTGAGTTTGTTTTTCAACAACCTTTTTCTTAGAGGTGTTACGTGGTCGGTGAACAGGATACCTTCCAAATGATCGTATTCGTGCTGGATAATCCATGCGAGTATCCCGTCGAATTCTTCCCGGAATTCTTTTCCCGTTTCATCGCAGTATTGCATGAGAATACGGGAAGGGCGTTTCACGTTTTCATGGATTCCGGGTATGCTCAGGCAACCTTCCTCCCGGCCGACGATGTCGCCGCCGCGTTCGAGTATATGGGCGTTGATGAAGGCTTTCCTGAATCCTTTACAGCGAGGGTCCGTCTCGGAAAATACGTCGGCAGCGATTACGAATATGCGGATGTTTTTCCCGATTTGCGGAGCTGCCAAACCTACTCCGTCTGCCGTCTCCATCGTTTGCCACATATCCTTGAGGAGATTGTCCAAATCCGGATAATCCGGAGAAATATCCGTCGATTTTTTTCTTAGAATGGGGTGTCCGTAAGTATAGATAGGTAAAAACATGATTATGGTTTAAATTTTGCGGTAATTCATATAAGACTCCAATAAAATGGTGGCGCTCATGGTGTCGATGAGTTCTTTGTTCCTGCGTGTTTTTTGTTTGGAGTCGGCTTCGATAAGAGCTCGATGTGCAAGTAGGGAGGTATAGCGTTCGTCGTATAAACGGTAGGGTATATGCGGTAATGTTTTTTTCAGACGGCTTAAAAAAGGGTGTATGTAAGCCATACATTCGGAATCGGTATTGTCGTTTTGTTTGGGATGTCCGATTACGATGAGTTCCACTTCTTCCCGGGAAGTATATTCCGTCAAAAAATCCATAACTTCGTGCGTTCTTACGGTTTTTAAACCCGTCGCTATTATTTTGAGCGGGTCGGTGACCGCAATGCCTACGCGTTTACGTCCGTAATCGATAGCTAAAATTCTGCCCACTTATTTTGTCGTTATAATATAAATATCTTCGTCTTTTTTTTTCATCATATATTTCTCGCGGGCGAATTTTTCGAGATTTTCCCGGCTGCCGAAAATCTCCTCGCTTGCCATCCGGTCTTTTCGTATTTTTTCGATATAAAAATTCTTTTGCTTTTCCAGATTCCCTATTTTCCGGTGTAAGCGGTATTGGTGTACGAAGTTATTCTTATCTCCGAAAGCCATCCACACGAGAAATAAGACAATAATCACGACGTAGGAACTTTTCCAACGTTGCAAATTCGGTATGATTTTGTTTTGTTCGTCCATTCGATACAAAATTAAAAAAAATAATTATCCGTATTTGTATCCGCTAAAACTTTTCTGTGATTCAAATTATGTTACCTTTGCAATAACTCAAAATTATTGAAAATGATAATAGCGGTAGACGGATATTCTTCGACGGGTAAGAGTACCATATCCAAAATCGTGGCGGCTCGGTTGGGGCTCGTTTATATCGATACGGGGGCGATGTACAGAGCGGTTACTTATGCCGCCTCGGAGAAGGATTTGTTCGATGGAGAGCATTTGGATACGGAAGGTTTGAAAAAATTATTGGAAGGGATTTCGATAGATTTCAGATACTCGGGCGGAGAGGTCGGGAGCGAAGTGTATTTGAATGGCGTGAATGTGGAAAAAGAGATTCGTTCCATGGAGGTATCCGATAAAGTGAGTATCGTGGCAGCCGAAGGCTGCGTACGAGAATTTCTCGTGGAGCAGCAGAGGAAAATGGGTGTTTACGGAAAACTTATTATGGACGGACGGGATATAGGGAGTACGGTGTTTCCCGATGCGGACGTGAAGTTTTTTATGACTTCTTCGGTGGAAGTACGGGCGGAGCGCCGCTATAAGGAATTGAAAGAAAAGGGTGTAGCCGTGACCTATGAAGAAGTGGAGGAAAATGTACGGAAACGGGATTATATCGATGAACACCGAGCGGTAAGTCCATTGCGCTGCATGCCGGATGCCGTCCGTATCGATACGACCTTTATGGATATCGAGGAAGTATGCGATTTTATGATTAGGGAAATCGAGATCCGGACCGGTATGGCGTTTTCCGGCGAACGGCATTAGGAGGAACTCATGCTTGTTGAGATAGATAAAAATTCGGGATTTTGTTTCGGAGTGGTGAATGCTATCCGTAAAGCGGAGGCGGAGGTTGCCCTCGGGGAACTTTATTGCATAGGGGATATCGTACATAATGATTGCGAAGTCAGGAGGTTGAAGAACATGGGATTGAAAACGATAGATCACGAGCGATTCGCACATATGCATGATGTCCGGGTACTTTTTCGAGCTCACGGAGAACCTCCCGAATCCTACCGTATTGCTCAAGCCAATAATATAGAAATTATAGACGCTTCTTGTCCGGTGGTTTTAAAGTTGCAGCGTAAGATCCGGGAGGCTTATCAAAAGATGAAAAAGGTGGGAGGACAAGTGGTCATATACGGGAAACACGGCCATGCGGAAGTCGTGGGCTTGGTCGGCCAGACAAACGGAGAGGCCGTAGTAATAGAAAGCGAAGACGACTTGGAGAAATTGGATTATTCCAAACCCATGGAGGTTTTCTCTCAAACGACTAAAAGTCTTGAGGGGTTCGAGGCTATCGCCTGCAGGATTATGCAAAAACGGGAAAGCGAAGCGGTGATTCACGACACCATATGCAGGAAGGTCGCCAACCGGATTCCGCAACTTCGGATGTTTGCAAAACGACACGATGTGATTTTATTCGTAAGCGGGGAGAAAAGCTCCAACGGCAAACAGCTGTTCGGCGTTTGCAAGGAAACGAATCCGAAAACCTGGTTTATTCAAGGAGCGGATGACGTATGTGAAGAAATGTTCGAAGATGCGGATTCCGTAGGGATATCGGGAGCTACTTCCACCCCCCTTTGGATAATGGAAGAGGTGCGGGACAGGATAATGGAATTGGTAATTAAATGATTATAATATGGGACGATTTAATAAAATAGGGGTGCTTACTTCCGGAGGAGATGCCCCCGGTATGAATGCGGCTATAAGAGCGGTCGTGCGGGCTTCCATCGCATGCGGATGCGAGGCCTACGGAATACATGGCGGCTATCAGGGATTGATAAACGGAGATATTTTGCGGATGCAGTCCAAGGACGTCAGCAATATCATACAAAGAGGAGGTACGATATTGAAATCTGCGAGAAGTGCGGAGTTTAAAACGGAACGCGGGAGAGAAAAGGCTGCCAAGCAATTGAAAAAGATGGGGATAGATGCCTTGGTGGTCATCGGAGGAGACGGTTCGCTTATGGGAGCCAAATTGTTGGGCGAAGAACAGAATATTCCCATTGTCGGCCTTCCCGGCACCATAGATAACGACCTCTACGGTACGGATTCCACCATAGGTTACGATACGGCTTTGAATACGGCGGTAGCGGCGGTGGATAAAATAAAGGATACGGCAAGTGCGCATAATCGCCTTTTCTTTATAGAAGTCATGGGACGGGATGCCGGTTTTATCGCATTGAGAGTGGGTATAGCTACGGGAGCGGAGGCTGTTCTCGTTCCCGAGATTCAAACGGATATGACGAAATTGAATTCTTTTTTACAACGGGATTACGATCCCCGGAATTCCAGCAGTATCGTCATTGTGGCAGAGGGGGAACGTCCCGGAGGGGCATATACGATAGCCGAAGAAGTCGGCCGGAAATATCCGGAATACGACATAAGGGTGTCCGTACTCGGTTATATTCAAAGGGGTGGTTCTCCTTCGGCATTCGACCGGGTTTTGGCCAGCCAGCTGGGAGTGGCTGCCGTAGACGCCATTATGGACGATCAGAAAAGTATAATGATAGGACTGATAGACAATAAAATCGTACATGTACCTTTTAATAAAACGATAAAGAACTCCAAGGGGTTGAATACCAACTTGGTGGGTTTGATAGATGTGTTGTCGGTATAATGCAAAACGGAGGATATTCTCCCTTTCGGTTGTTTCCGGATGAACCAGACTACGGATGATTGCAGATGTGATTTTACCGCTCGGAATTGACGGATTGCTTACTTATTCCGTTCCCTCCTCCCTTCGCTCTCTTTTGAAACCGGGAGACCCGGTGCTGGTCCCTTTGGGAGCGGGGAGGAAGTCCATGGGGGTGGTATACCGCATAGGAAATACAGCTCCTGCGGAACTTCGCTTAAAGGATATAGAGGGTATTATTCCCGGAGGAATCCCCCTGTCTCCCGCTTATCTCGATTTTCTGATGTGGGTGGGGTGTTACTATATGACTTCTCCGGGAATGGTGCTCCGTACCGCCTTGCCGGCTGCAATTCGTAATCCGGCGACTAAACCGGTCAGGGAGAAATGGGTGCTTGCGGCAAGAGATTTTTCGGATGCGGAATTGAATCTCATTCTCGGGAAATTGAAAAAAACGGCTTCTTTGCAGTATGAATTATTGTTGAATTGGGTGGAGGCGGGAGAGAAAAGAATGAGCCGGAAAAGGTTTATTCGGGAATGCGGTTCCTCTCTCTCTGCTTTTAAAGCTTTGTGCGATAAGGAAATTTTCCGGATGGAAGAATGCGAAAAAACGGGGTACGAAGGAAGGTGGGGAGGAAGGTTCGCACTTCCGGAACTGACGGATTGCCAGCAAAGGGCTTTTGAAGGAGTATGCGGCAGCTTGAAAGATAAACACAGGGTTTTAATCCACGGGATTACCTCTTCCGGAAAGACGGAGATCTACATGCGGCTTATCGCCCGATATATGGAGCAAGGTCGGCAAGTTCTTTATTTAGTGCCGGAGATATCTCTTACCCACCAATTGGTCCGGAGACTGAAAGCCGTATTCGGTTCCCGTATCGTCCTTTATCATTCGGGACTTACGGATGCAAAAAGAGCGGAGCTCTGGCATATTCAGGCCGGAGAAAAGCCTTATCCCATTGTGTTGGGCGTAAGATCCTCCATATTTTTGCCTTTCCGAAAACCCGGTTTGATTATTGTGGATGAAGAGCACGATTCTTCCTATAAACAGACGGATTCCATGCCTTGCTATAATGCCCGGGATATGGCCGTGTGGATGGCGGTCCGGTCTCGGGTGGACGTCGTATTGGGTTCGGCTACTCCTTCTTTCGAAACTTACCGGAATGCAATTTCCGGAAAATACGGATTCGTATCCCTTCCGGAACGGTACGGGAAAGTGAATCTGCCGGAGATTCATATCGAAGACATGAAGGAGTTGAGACGTAAACGGCTTATGAAAGGAAGCTTTTCTCCCCGTCTTTTTTCGGAGATACGAAAGACTTTAAAAGCCGGAAACCAAGTTTTGCTGTTTCGAAACCGTAAAGGCTATTCCGCTTATATAAGCTGTGAGGAATGCGGACATATTCCCAAATGCCGGAATTGCGATGTCACTCTGACTTATTATAAGAAACGGAATCTTCTCCTTTGCCGCTATTGCGGGTGGACGGAGCCGATGAAGACTTCTTGCCCGGCTTGCGGGCATGGACACTATCGTCAACATGCGGCCGGAACGGAGAAAATCGAAGAGGAGGCGGCTGCCTTATTCCCCGGTGCGAATATCGCCCGTCTGGATGCGGATGTTTCGGGGAGTGCGGAGTTACGGAAATTATTGTCGGATTTCGAGAGGGGCGAAACGGATATATTGGTGGGTACCCGGATGATCGCCCGAGGTTTGGATTTCGAAAAGGTGGGACTTGTGGGGGTTCTGGATGCGGATGCTGCCTTGCATTCTTCCGATTTCCGGGCGGAAGAAAGGTTTTTTCAGCTCTTGCTTCAGGTGAGCGGAAGAAGCGGGCGCAGAGGGGATGTGCCGGGATATGTCCTCATCCAGACGGCTGAAACCGGTAATCGTGTTTTTTCCTTTTTGGACGAAAGGAAGTATGACGAATTTTATCGTCTCCTGGCTCAGGAACGCATATTGTTTTCTTATCCGCCTTTTTCCCGTTTGATTCGTATCGAATTGCGGCATAAAGACGAAAATACGCTGAGAAAAGCTTCGAACTTTATGGTCGGGATTTTACGGAATTCCTTGGGACATTCGGTTTACGGTCCGGCAGTCCCCGATATTGCCCGGATTTCGACTTATTATCGTACGCAGATTCTGCTGAAATTGGAGCTTAAGGAAGATGTCTTGACGGCAGCTAAAAAATCGGTACTCGAATCGGCTCTCCGTTTGAAAACCCAACGGGCTTTTGCTGCAGTAAAGCTGACGTACGATGTGGACCCTCTGTGAAACTGGGTTACAGGTCGTATACGGCTTGTTTTACCGTGTCCGCCCATGCCTGCGGAGTCTTTTCTTTCGAAAAAGAGGTATAGGGTATGGGTTTTCCCACTTTGATTGTGAAGGTTTTGTTTTCATGTCCGAAGGTTTCCCTTGGCAGGAGAAACATTTCGAAATTCGTTTTAATGCCGAAAAACTTTCGGATTTTGAAAATCCGGTAAAACAATTTGGAATTATTTCCGCTTACGAACAGGGGAACGATATCTCTCTTATGCCGTACGGCTTTGGTGATGAAATTTTTCTGCCATTGGGGATCTTCGATTTTTCCCCCGTATTTACGGCTTACCATACCGGCGGGGAAGGTGATGATTTGGGCATCCGATTCGAAAGCCTTTTCGATATCGGCTACGGCATCCCGGGCTAATCCCCCGTGTTTGTTGACCGGAAGAAATATATCGTTGAGGTTTTTGAGGTTCATCAAAAGGTCGTTTACGGGGAATTTCAAGGTTTTATAATGTTTTCCGAGAAAAGCGATGAGGATGATGCCGTCCGGTCCGCCGAGAGGATGGTTGGAGACGAATATGTAGCGGCCTTCGGAGGGGGGCAGTCGGTTCTCCCCTTCCGTTTTGTATTTTATGTCGAGGTATTCGAGTATTCCGTTTGCGAAATCCAATCCGTATACATGGCTGTATTTGGAGATGAAATCGTTGATTCTGTCTTGGCATATGAGTTTTTTCAGGAAAGAAAAAACGAAACCGGGAGTCCATTTGGCTAATCCCGGATTTTTGCTTTTGAAAAGTTTTTCTATATAAACGGGGGCTATTTTGTTTTCCATGAAATTTCCGTTAATACGATTTTGTACAAAGATAAGCGAGTCATAATAATTTATCGGGATATTTTTTTATATAATCTCCCCAATTTCGGCATTTGGCACCCCCTTCGGTGGGAAGTTTTCCCTGGATATGGTGGCAGTAAGCGATGGCTATGGCATCCGTTTCGTCGAGACGGGAGGGCGTCGAGGGTATTTTCATGAGAATGCCGAGAAGGGCGGCGATTTGTTCTTTCGATGCATTGCCGTTTCCCGTTATGCTCATTTTAATTTTCAGGGGAGCGTATTCGAAAATCGGTATCTTTCTTTGGAGGGCGGCGGCAATGGCTACTCCCTGTGCCCGTCCCAATTTCAGCATGGATTGTATGTTTTTCCCGAAAAATTGGGCTTCTATGGCCAACTCGTCCGGATGATAGGTGTCGATAACCGAGAGAGTCCGTTCGAATATGCGTTCGAGTTTTATATACGGATCCTTTAGCTTGATCATATCCAAAACTCCGGATACGATGAGTTCCGGAGTTTTATTCGCATTTTTCGCTTTTATGACGGCATACCCCATGATGTTGGTGCCCGGATCGATGCCCATAATCAGTTTTTCCGTTTCTTGCTGCCGTTTCATGCCCTTTGTAGATTGATGGAGATAACGGATTAGCGAATCATATCGCAACCCATAAACTCCCGGAGAACTTTGGGGATGCGTATGCCTTCGGTTTCCTGGTTGTTTTCGAGAAGAGCCGCCAATATGCGGGGAAGAGCCAGGGCGCTTCCGTTGAGCGTATGTGCCGTCGTATTATGCTTTTCTCCTTTGTCTTTAAATCTCAATTTGAGATTGTTGGCCTGAAAATCTTCGAAATTGGATACCGAACTCACTTCCAACCAGCGTTCCTGTGCCTTGGAGTATACCTCGAAATCGTAGGTGAGGGCGGAAGTGAAGCTGAGATCCCCTCCGCAAAGGCGTACGATGCGGTAGGGAAGTTCCAATTTGACCAATAGGGATTCCACATGGGCGACCATTTCGTCCAAAACGGCATAGGAGTTTTCGGGGCGGGTGATTTGTACGATTTCCACTTTGTCGAATTGGTGGAGGCGGTTCAATCCCCTTACGTCTTTGCCGTAAGAACCCGCTTCCCTGCGGAAGCAGGCCGAGTAGGCCGTATTTTTTACGGGCAGACATTCTCCTTCTACGATGAGGTCGCGGTATATGTTGGTTACGGGTACTTCCGCCGTCGGTATGAGATAGAGTTTGTCTTCTCCTATATAGTACATTTGCCCGTCTTTATCGGGGAGTTGTCCGGTTCCGTATCCCGAATCCTCGTTTACTACCAACGGAGGCATTACTTCTTCGTAACCCGCTTTGATATTTTCGTTCAGGAAAAAGTTGATGAGGGCACGTTGAAAACGGGCTCCCATACCTCGGTACAAAGGGAATCCCGCTCCCGTGATTTTTACTCCGGTTTCGAAATCGATGATCCCGTATTTTTTTGCCAGCTCCCAATGGGGGAGGTCTTCCTCTCTGCGTTGAGGTATGTCGTCCACGATTTTTACGACGATGTTGTCTTTATCCGATTTCCCTTTCGGAACGGAGGGATGAGGGAGATTGGGAAGGCGCAGCATCAATTCCTGTCTTTCGTTTCCCAATTCCGCCAATCGGGCGTTGAGTTCGGCTATGCAATCCTTGAGTTCTCCCGTCTCCTTGCGGGCAATTTCGGCTTCCGCTTTTTTCCCCGATTTAATCAATATGCCTATGTTTTTGGATATATTGTTCAGAACGGCCTGTTTGGATTCCGTTTCCCGGATAAGCCCCCTGTATTTTTCGTCGATATCGATAATGGCGTCGACGATTTCTTTTGCATCGAAATTCTTTACAGCAAGACGCTTTATTACTTCTTCCCGGTTTTCCGTTATAAATTTCAGATTGAGCATGGTTAAAAATTCATTATTTACAGTTTGTAAAGATACGCCAAATCTTTTATATATGTTTTGCTATTCTCTTCTTTTTATCGAGCACGATGATGTGGCGGAAGTGGGAACGAAGGAAATTTTCGACACGACCGATGATATTCCGGAAGGCGGATTTCCGAATTTTCGGAATTATTCGTAATATTGCACAATTGACAAACGGCCTGTAGGGCATGGATTTATGAAATGACTCGGTTTATGAAAAAGGGATTGCTTTTTTTATTTTTAATGATTTCCTATGCGGTTTTTTCTCAAGAGAGGAAAATGATAAACGAAGAGCTCGCGGATAAATTGTCCCGCTTTCCCGTAGCGGGTATCCGGAGAGAATATCCCAATAAGCCGGGGCATGTATTCAAAGGTCCGGAAGATGTAGGGAAATCTCCCAAAGACTTGCATCCCGCTTTCTACGGTTGTTTCGACTGGCATAGCAGTGTGCACGGGCATTGGATGCTCGTCAGGCTTTTAAGACATTTTCCCGGTATTCCTTCGGCCGATACGCTGAAGAGGGTGTTGGACATTTCTTTGAATCCCGAAAACATAGCGAAGGAAGCGGCTTATTTCAGGGCTCATCCCACATTCGAAAGGACTTACGGGTGGGCCTGGTTGCTTAAATTGGACGAAGAATTGCAGAAATGGGGAAGTCCGGAGGCCGGAAAGTGGCATAAGGCTTTGCAGCCGCTCACTTTCGAAATTCTGCGTTTGTGGAAAGCCTATCTTCCCATTCAGACCTATCCGGATCGTACGGGAGTGCATACCAATTCTGCCTTTGCTCTCGGATTCGCCATAGATTGGGCGAAAACCGCAAGAGATACGGCTTTTTATAGGGTTCTCAAAGAAAAAGCTTTCGCTTTTTACGGAGAAGAAAAGCATAGTCCGGCCTATCTCGAGCCGAATGGGAGCGATTTCTTTTCGCCTTCTCTCGAGATTGCAGGCCTTATGGGACGTTTGATGGATGCGGAAACGTATGCTGGGTGGTTGGAAGATTTTTTCGACCGCAGCGGAATAGACAATGTTTCCTCTCCTCTCATAGTAAGCGATATCACCGATTATTATACGGTGCATCTCGTGGGATTGTTTTTTTCCCGGGCCTGGTGTATGAATCTTATAGCGAATGCCTTGCCCGAAGGACATCCGCTCGTACGGCATTTCCGGACGACGGCCGGAGCGTTGACGACACAGGCCCTGCCCATGCTTTTCGAAGGGAATTACGGCGGGGATCATTGGCTGGCCTCTTTTGCCGTTTATGCCTTGACGGAATAGGGTGTTTTTGGAAAAATCGCAGATTATATCTATATTTGCAGTCTCAACATGGGGCAGATTTGGATTTGACAGCATGTCGAATAGGTATGTAAGCATGTCGGGCGCAGTGAAACCGGCCCGTTAATCCCGGACACGGAAATTTTAATTGGCGAAGCAAATTACGCTCTTGCTGCCTGATCGAATAATAGTAAATCGGGCTTAATTCCCGCTCAAGGAGCGGGAACAAGACATCCCGCCGGAGGTTGATACCCTTTCCCGTCCGGCAATAGGGGTGCAGCAATAAAGGGTTTATTCCGGAGGAGTTTCGACTTCGGGACGAATTTTAGAAACTAAGGCAGGATTTGGATGCTCTTTTCCGGGTTCTGCACGAAAATCAACAAAGGGATAAGCATGTAGAAAGCATATTGATTCCGTGTTTGGACCAGGGTTCGAAACCCTGCTGCTCCACAAAAGCCGGAAAGAATACGCATTCGGAAAGATGAAAATTCGAAATTCCATTGTTTTGCCGAAACCGGAGGGAATAATGTCTGTTTCCATCGGAGGGAAGGGGGGGGGCGAGGGTATTATCCGGAATAACGGTTTCCTTTGCGGAGGTGCGAATGATTTTCCCCGCTGTCGGGACGGAAATAAATTCTTGCCTTACGGATGATGATAAGGCGGATTGACTTATATTTGCAGGGGATTTCAGTTTTCGGGATATCGATGAAAAAAATAGCAGCCATACACGATCTTTCCTGTTTCGGGAGGGCATCTTTGACGGTGGCCATCCCCATATTGTCGGATATGGGGTTCCAGGTATGTCCCTTGCCTACGGCCGTATTGTCCGCACATAGTGAGTACGGAGGTTACAAGTCCGTGGATTTGAGTGATTTCATTCCCCAAATCGTAGGGCATTGGAAGGAAATGAGATTGCAATTCGATGCAATCTATTCGGGTTATATGGCATCCGAGCGTCAAATCGACCTCGTTTCCGGTTTTTTCGATGTTTTCGGAAGAGAAGATAATTTTATTACGGTCGACCCTGTTTTGGGAGATCATGGAAAACTCTATCCCGGGTTGACCCCCCGGATGATAGCGGGCATGAAAAACTTGTGTCGGAAAGCCGATATCGTTACTCCCAATCTTACCGAAGCCGCTCTTATTTTGGGTAAGGAACCTAAATCCCGTATTTCGCTTGAAGAGGCTGCCGATTGGTGTGAACGGCTCAGTGCGGAAGGTCCTGGCAGAGTAATTATCACTTCTGTTCCCGACGATATCGAAGGAAAATTGGCAACCGTAGCCTACGACAGAAGTGCGGATACGGCGTGGAGCGTGAGTTGCGAGCATATTCCGGTCGCATATCCGGGTACGGGAGACGCTTTTGCCAGTGTGATCGTAGGGAGTATACTCGGGGGAGACAGCCTGCCGGAAGCTCTTAAGAGGGCGGTATATTTTATCCATATGGGAATAAAGACCACATTTGCATACGGTACGACTCCGTTGGACGGTATTTGTCAGGAGGAAATCCTGCCCTATCTGAGGTCGACTCTTCCCGAATACGAATGTAAAATAATAAAACGATGAAAGCTTTAATAACGGATCTCGATGCCACGATTCTGCCTTACGGAGGGGTCATATGCGACTCTACCTTGGAAAAACTCGAAGATTTGGGAAAAAAAGGTGTGGTGAGAATATTGGCGACGGGACGCAGTCTCTTTTCGGTAAAGAGGGCGGTGGCGGAGAATTTCCCCATAGATTATTTGGTGTTTTCATCGGGAGCCGGTATTATGGACTGGCATGATAAGCGCATACTGAATGCCCGTCATATTCCGAATGTCGAGGCTAAAGAAATTGCAGGAAGACTTTGGGACCGTCGGATTAATTTTATGGCACAGGGAGAAATTCCCGAGAATCATCGTTTTTATTATACGGATATACCTCCGGTACATCCGGATTATACGATGAGATTGGATATTTTTAAGGAGTTCGGGGAATATTTGGAGAATCCCGAAGATATCGAAGGTATGGTGTCGGAGTTTATCGTCGTATTGGATACTCGCCAAATCCGCATGATAGGTGAAATATACGAATTGAATCGGGGATATTCGGTGATAAAAACGACATCTCCCCATAATACGGGTGCGCTATGGCTCGAAATTTTTCCTTTCGGCTTGAGCAAAGGAAGCGCTTGCGAGACCCTGCTTTCCGAATTGGGTATCGATATCCGGAACGAATGCGCCGGGATCGGGAACGATTTCAATGATGTGGATTTTCTCCGGCTTTGCCGTAAATCCGCCGTAGTTGGAAATGCGGCTCCCGCTTTGCGCAAAGAGTTTCAGACAGTTTCCGAAGATGCCAAAGGAGGTTTCCTCGAGTTTATCCGGAATATTTTTTAAGGGGAATACGATTGAATTTATAATATCCTGCCTCATACGGGCTTTTATCGAAGCCCGATAGAGTTAGCGGACTCTGTATAAAAACTCCTTTGATTTTTCATATATTGATTACGGAATTAAAAAAAAGACTGCCCGAAACAAGGCAGTCTTTCCGTATCGTAACGGTTTTTTACAGTTTATAAGTAATTCCTATTCTACCGCCGCTTCCTACGACATTGTTACTTCCTATCAATTCGAAATTTACAGCCCATTGGCGGGAAAAAAAGTAACGGGCTCCGATTTGAAATCCGATTCCGGGTCCCGATTTGAGGTTCCCTCCGTATTCGTCGGGGGATGAAACTCCCGTGTAACCGAAATTTATACCGGCGTATACATCCCAAGGATTTGAAATGTGCATAATCGTATTGAAATGATAGTTGGCATTTATTAAAAAACCGAACATGTTCAAATCGTATTTATAATAGTTTTTATTGTTTTTCCATTTGTCTTTATAAAATTTGTAGAAAAGTTGCCCTCCTACGGTGATATCCTGATGAATGCCGTAATCTATCCCCATATAAATGGGAAGTCCCGTATTCGAAAATCCGAATCCTGCATTTATTTGCATTTCATCCTTTGTAATACGGGATTGTGCCGATAAAGAGATAATACCCATAAATAAAAGTATGGAGACTAAACATATTTTTTTCATATCTAATACGATTTATTTGTTTGTAATGATGGCTGAACTGCAATTTTTATGCCAATTATTCATATGATTTCCGGCACCTCAATTCCTTTGATTTTTCGATAAAGATTGAGGGCGTAACTGTCGGTCATTCCCGAAACATAGTCCAAAACGGTTTGTATTTTCGTGTATAGAGACTCGTTTTTATCCACATTATACTGTTCCGGCACGATGGACAATATGTTTTGAGCATAATAGGTTTCCGGTTTCAATACGGCATCCGTATATTCTTTCAATATCGTACCCAATATTTTAAATCCCGCTATTTGGATTTGAGTTACGATGGGTGTATGGTATATTTTGGAGTATGCCAATTTCGTACATTTTTCGTAGGCTTCTTTTTCGATACCCTCGATGCTTTTAATAAGGCTTGTATTGAAATTTCCACCCATAATCGCTTCGTAGTTTTTACAAAAGGCGTTTCCGCAAGCTTCTATGAGTTTGTTGATAATGCCGGCTCTTAGAAATGCCACCCTTTCGTTTCTGTCCGTTACGGTTTTAAAGGTTTGATTGATGGCTTTTATATAGTCTTTGTCCTGTTTTTTATCGTAGAAGTTCATAAGAGTTTCTATGGTTTTTTCGTAGGATAAGATTTTCAATTTGTGGGAATCTTCTATATCCATGATTTGGTAGCAAATGTCGTCTGCAGCTTCTACGAGGTATACCAGAGGATGGCGGGCATAGACAAGGGGATTTTCGCCGAGTTCGACGATTCCCAATTCGTTTGCGATTTTCCGGAATATTTCTTTTTCGCTTTTGAAAAATCCGTATTTATGGCCTTTTACGGCGGCTTTTGATTCGTAAGGATATTTTACGATGGAGGCGAGGGTTGCATAAGTCATCGTATATCCCCCTTTCCGCCTTCCGTTGAAATCGTGTACTAACAGACGGAAAGCATTGGCATTCCCTTCGAAATGTATGAGGTCGTACCATTCTTCGTCGGACAGGAGTTTTTTGAGGTAAAGACCTTCGCCTTCGCTGAAAAATGCCGAAATCGCTTTTTCTCCCGAATGTCCGAAGGGCGGGTTGCCGAGGTCGTGGGCTAAACATGCCGTACTGACGATAGTGCCTATTTCGTCGATTATGTCGTTTTTTTTATATTCCGGTTCCTGTTTTTTAACGAAGAGACTTATCTTATGTCCTAAGGAACGTCCTACGCAAGCAACTTCAAGGCTGTGAGTCAGGCGATTGTGTACGAATATGTTGCCGGGAAGGGGGAATACCTGTGTTTTGTTTTGAAGTCTTCTGAAAGGAGAGGAGAAAATCAATCTGTCGTAATCCCGTTGGAATTGAGTACGGTCGCTCGATTTAAAGAGGGAGGTGGTGTCGTTTTCCGGTTTGTATCTTTTGGAGGATAAAAGTTTTTCCCAATTCATATGGCGTAAAGATTAGAGGAAATGCTTTGAATATCCCATATGGTGCGGTCGGCATCTCCGTTGGTTTTAAGGCCGTCCGGAAACCTTCGAATTTCCGGACGGCCTTTGATTATTTTTTAGAAAAATCGGTATTTCTCATATCTCCGCTTTCTTGAAGTGCGGAATGGAAAGCTAAGGCCTTAGCCATGTTGTGCCGTATATGTCCCGGGCGGCAAATTTTCAGATAATCCCATAAAAGTTGTTTATAGTCGGGATGGGCGCATTTTTCAATGATTTCCTCGGCTTTTTGCCGGGGGGATTTTGCTCTGAGGTCGGCTATACCCTGTTCGGTTATGATTATTTTGACGGAATGTTCGGAATGGTCCAAGTGGGAAACCATGGGTACGATGGTGCTTATTTTTCCCGATTTGCCTGTTGACGGACAGGTGAATATCGAAAGATAGGCATTACGGGTAAAATCGCCCGAGCCGCCGATACCGTTCATGATTTTTCCACCCAATATGTTGGAAGAATTTACATTTCCGTATATATCGGTTTCTATAGCCGTATTGACGGAGATGATTCCCAAGCGCTGTACGACTTCCGGACTATTGCTTATCTCTTGAGGCCGAAGAATGATTTTGTCTTTGTAGAAAGAGATGTTGTCGAATATCTTTTTCAAGCATTCGTGAGAAACGGTTAAGGAACAAGTGCTTCCGAATTTTACTCTGCCTGCATCCATAAGTGAGATGACGGCATCCTGCATGACTTCCGTATACATTTTAAAAGGAGGAATTTCTTTACTCCTTCCCATAGCACCTAATACGGCATTGGCAATATTGCCTACTCCGGATTGCAGGGGCAGAAATTCTTTGGGAATTCTGCCGTAACGGATTTCGGAAGCGAGGAAATTTGCTACATTTTCCCCGATTTTGTCGGTTACGGCATCGGGTTCCGAAAACTTTCCTATTTCATCCGGTCCGGAATGTTCTACGATTCCGACTATTTTTTTAGGGTCGACTTTTATGTAAGCGGAACCGATTCTCGAGCCGGGTTCGAATATGGGAATGGCTTCCCTGTGGGGAGGAGCCGCCGGTTCGTATATGTCGTGCATGCCGATGAGGTCGGTGGGTTGAGCACGGTTTAATTCCAATATGATGCGATCCGCTATGCGGCATAGGGTGGGAGTAATGCCGACGCCGGTCGTAATATATAGTTTCCCGTCTTCCGTGTAGTCGCATACTTCTACGATGGCCGTATTGATTCTTCCTATGTGGCCGTATCTGATTTCCGAGGCCAAACGGGACAGATGAATGTCGAAATAATCCGTTTTACCGTTATTGATATCGTCGCGCAATTCTTTATGAGATTGATAGGGCGTGCGGAATTTTATGGCTCCGGCACGTGAAAGACAACCGTCCAAAGATTCCCCTGTGGAAGCTCCGGTGATTACGCCTATCTTAAAAGGCCTTCCGTTTTTATGTTCATTTTCAGCTGTTTGAGCAATGGCACCGGGTATAACTTTCGGAGCACCTGCTGCCGTAAAACCGCCGAAACCGACAATATCGTCGTTTTTTATAAAAGAAGCGGCTTCCTCCGGACTGATAAACTTAAATGGCATGATGTATTTTATTTAAAATTGTATAATAAATGAAATTTAATGCATGATTTCATAATCGCACCTCATATTGCGAATATATAAAAAATATGAATACTCGAATATAAAAAGAGTAACGTATTGTCTTACCGGATTACGGATGGAATTTTCCGGCTTTTTCCATTTCCCTTTTGGCATCTTTCGCCTTGAGTGCCTCCCTTTTGTCGTGAAGTTTCTTTCCTTTAGCCAATGCGATTTTTAATTTTGCCCATCCTTTTTCGTTAAGGAAAAGGCGTAGCGGGATGACTGTAAGTCCGTTTTCTTTGATTTTTCGCTCCAATTTATTCAATTCTTTTTTTTGGAGAAGGAGTTTCCTTTCCCGTTTTTCCTCATGATTGTAATAAGTGCCGAGTTTATACTCCGCTATATGGATTCCTTTTACCCAAAGTTCGTGATTGTGGAAATAGCAATACGAATCGGCAAGACTGGCCTTGCCGGCTCTTACGGATTTGATTTCCGTTCCGGTGAGCACGATGCCTGCCGTATATTCTTCCAATAATTCATAATCGAAGCTCGCTCGTTTGTTTTTTATATTTATATTGTTCATGGCGATTTAAATATTCAATACGGGAATATTAAATATGACGGTTAAAATAGTATTGATGAGAGGGGGAGAAAAAATAACCGACAGGCTCATAATGATAAAAAGATTTTTCTTTTGATTCGAATCCAATTTGCGTATTATGTATATTCCCTTATATAATAGATAGACACAGTACAGACTTATAAGGAAAAAAACTTGACTGATAAGACCGTTGCCCAATCCGGAAGAAACGGCATAGAAAATAATGTATACGGATCCCGTATATATGGATAATACGGATGCGATTTCTTTATGTTTTAAAGTTTTGTCCTGTAAAAAAAAACGAGCCGCTTTATATGTAATATAGCTTCCCCCCCAGCCTGCGATTATGATGAAGATGCCCGAACATAAAGCATAATGCCATTTGTAGAGATGAAGTTTTAAAATAAAAGTCAATATGCCCGATATGGCAGCTATCGGGAACAAGTGTTCTTTCAGAATATTGTCTGTCGAGGTGTATTCTTTGAATATAGCATGCCATTCCGCTTCGGGATTTTTAATTAATCGGGAGCAGCGTTTCAAAGCTTCGATGATTTTTTTACTTGCCATATTTACAAAAGTATTAAAATTTCGGAAAGACTTCCGTATTTTTGAAAACTATATTTTATTCATTTTTGCATTGGAATAAAATATCCGTATTTTTGGATATAAATATCGAATCATGTACGAAGAAATGGAAATAGCGCTGAATCCGGAGGAGTCTTCGGATGAGGCCGGCTTAAGACGTATTGCGGCCGATAAAAAGCGATTGGCTCCCGAGCGGATTCTGCGAGTCGATGTTATAAGGCGTTCCATAGACGCTCGTCGAATTCCGGTACGTATTCGTTTGCGTATGGGACTTCATATCGACAAACTCGAAGCCGTACGGTCTTATTTCGTTCCGGAATATAAGAATGTAAGCCGGGGGAAGCCTGTTATTGTGGTGGGAGCGGGGCCTGCCGGTTTGTTCGCCGCTTTGCGTTTGACGGAATTGGGATTGAAACCTGTTGTATTGGAGAGGGGGAAGGTTGTGGAGGAACGGAAAAACTCGCTTGCCTCTCTTTTTCGTACGGGAATTCCCGATGAGAACTCCAATTTCTGTTTCGGAGAAGGAGGGGCCGGTACTTTTTCCGACGGGAAATTGTTTACGCGTTCCAAAAAGCGGGGAAGTATACGGAGGGCTTTGGAGATTTTGGTGTATTTCGGTGCTCATCATGATATATTGTGCGATGCCCATCCTCATATAGGAACGGATAAATTGCCCGGAATAATCCGGAATATGCGGCTTATGATTGAAAAATGCGGGGGAGAGTTGCATTTCGATTCCTGCGTGACCGATATTATGGTCTCCGGCGGAAAGATTGCGGGAGTGGTATGCGGAGATAGGGAATATAAGGCCGAGGCCGTCATCGTAGCGACGGGACATTCGGCAAGGGATGTTTACCGTATGCTGAATCGTCGCGGCATATCGATGGTGCCCAAAGATTTTGCTGTAGGTATGAGACTGGAACATCCTCAGAATGAAATAGACTCCATTCAATATCATATTTCGGGTAACCGTCCGTTAGCTCTTCCTCCGGCGGAATATTCGTTTGCGGTGGATGTCGGAGGAAAAGGAGTATATTCTTTTTGCATGTGTCCGGGGGGAGTCGTCATTCCTGCGGTTACGGCCTCTCGCCAACAGGTGGTGAACGGGATGTCGGCATCGAAAAGGAATACGCCATGGGCCAATGCTGCGATAGTCAGCAGCGTCGGGAAAGAGGAATTGGAGGCTGCCGGATTTTACGGACTTTTTGCAGGGATGGAATTTCAGGAGGCAATCGAGTTCAAAGCCTGGGAGGCCGGAGGCGGGAATATACAAGCTCCCGCTCAGAAATTGAAGGATTTTATTTCTTCCGTACATTCGAAAAACTTGCCGTCTTCATCCTATAAACCGGGCTTGGTTTCTTATCGTATGGAAATGCTTTTCCCCGATTTCTTCAGTCGGCGTTTAAAGGAGGGTCTGAAACGATATGCTCGCAAAGCAAGAGGCTTCGATTCGGAGAATGCCCTGCTCTTGGGGGTGGAGACCAGAACGTCGGCTCCTTTAAGAGTTTGGCGGGATGAGTTCGGGGAAGCCGGAGGCGTTTCCGGACTTTTCCCCTGCGGAGAAGGAGCCGGTTATGCCGGAGGTATATTGTCGTCGGCTATGGACGGGGAGAATACGGCCGATGCCGTTTGTGCCAAAATAGGAAAATAGGAAGTTTAAAACTTTATATTATGAGGAAGATTATAACAGTGTTTTTTACAACCGTTTTTCTTTTCGGTTGTAGTGCGGAAGAACCGGACAGTCCGGAAATCCGGAACGAACCTCAGGCGGAGAGGGTTGTAAGCCCCGATGCGGTAAAAGGAGTCGTACGGGTGAAATTCGCCCGGGAAACGGGAGAAAGTCTGTCGATTACCCGGTCTTCGGGACAAATGCGTTGCGGCCGGATAGAGGTCGACTCTTATCTTGGGCGGATAGGAGCGAAAGAGATGAAACGGGTTTTCCCTTATGCCGGGAAATATGAAAATCGTACCCGTAGCGAGGGGTTGCATTTATGGTACGATATTTTTTTCGATGAATCCCAACCGTTGACTAAGGCGGTTGCCGATGCTCGTAAGATTTCGGGAGTGGATGTTGTGGAAGAAGTATATCGTCCGGTTCTTCCCGCTTGCAATGTAATTGCAGTGCCTTTGGCGATTTCTCCGAAAGCTAAAGGGAATGGGGAGTTTTTCGGAGATCCCGGTTTGGAAAACCAATGGCATTATCATAATCCGGGAAATATTGCAGATTCGAAAATCGGAGCCGATATAAATTTGATGGAAGCCTGGAAGGTGGAAACCGGGAAATCGAATGTGATTGTAGCCGTTGTGGATTCGGGTATCGATTTCGAACACGAAGATTTGAAAGACAATATGTGGGTGAATATTGCGGAGCGGAAAGGAACAACCGGAGTCGACGACGATAATAACGGATATGTGGATGACATTTACGGATATAATTTTGTGACGGGAAACGGAAAGATAAAACCGGAGGATCACGGTACTCATGTATCCGGAACAATCGGGGCTTGCAATAATAATGAAATCGGAGTTTGCGGTATTGCCGGAGGAAATGGGACTCCCGGAAGCGGAGTACGTTTGATGGGGTGTCAGATTTTTCTCAATAAACAGAGCTATGGTATTGCCGAGGCAATTAAGTACGCTGCCGATAACGGTGCCGTTATCTGTCAGAATTCATGGGTTTTCGAAGGTGTTACTTATCTTCCTTCCTATATAAAAGCGGCTATCGATTATTTTATCAAATATGCGGGATGCGACGATTCGGGAAATCAACTTCCCGATTCTCCCATGAAAGGCGGTGTGGTTTTCTTTGCGGCCGGCAATGAGGGGAAGGATTATCACGTATATCCTTCCGCTTATTCCGAAGTCATATCCGTATCGGCAATGGCTCCGGATTATAAAAAGGCTTATTATACCAATCGGGGGGCTTGGATTTCGATTATGGCACCGGGAGGAGATAAGCGTTACGACTATCCTAAGGGTATGGTATTTAGTTGCTTGACGAAGAATCGATACGGTTATATGCAGGGGACTTCCATGGCTTGTCCGCATGTGTCGGGAATAGCGGCTTTGGTCGTTTCGAAATACGGAGGCCCGGGATTTACAAATGAAAATCTTAAAACCCGTATTATGGGAGGAATTCGTTCGGAGAATATCGATAAATTGAATCCGGGCTATGAAGGACGTTTGGGAAAAGGTTATGTGGACGCAGCCAAGACTCTTGTCGTCAATTATAATAAAATTCCGGAGAAAGTGAAATCCGTTTTTGTAAAAGAAAATTTTACCTCTCTTGAGTTGACATGGAAGGCGGTAACCGATGAAGATGACGGCACGGCCGATATCTACCGTATCAACCTGAAGACGGAAACTTCGCCGAATGTTCGGAATGTGGAAGTGGCGGGTCGAGGGTATAAGCCGGGCGAGTCCGTCGTTTATACCTTAGAGGGACTTCCGTTGAATACCCGCTTTGAAATAATGCTAACCGCCGTCGATCGCTGGGGGCTCGAATCGCCTCCGTACGGATTTACGGCAAAGACTAAAGCAAATCGTCCCCCGAAACTTCTGCGGACGGGAAATGAAGCTATCCGTATCACGGAAACGGAGTCCGTCCGGATAAAATTGTCGGTGGAGGAACCGGACGAACAGTCCTGGACTTGTACCCTTGATGGAGAAACTCGGGGAGTTGCCGTTGAAAAGACGGAGGATGCTCTTTTTTTGATATTTAAAGCCGAAGCTCCTGTGGGGCAACATAGGGTGAACGTCCGGGTATCGGATATATTTAAAGCTTCTGCCGATATGGTTATACCTTTTGAAATCTATCGGAATCGTCCGCCTCGACAGATAAAAGAGTTCGAACCTTTGTTTATCGTGCTCGGAAATACGGGTTATACTTTCGATTTGGCGGAATATTTTGTAGAGGAAGACGGGCACGATATGAATTTTGCTGCCCTTGCTCTCGATCCTTCTATCGCGGATGTGAACCTCGAGGGAAGCCTTTTGCATTTAAAACCTAAAAATACGGGTTCGACGGCAATACGGGTCGATGCATTCGATAAATTCGGAGCAAAGATTTCCCGGGATATTCGGACCATAACAGTTCGGGAAGGTCCGGTTTATATCGTCTATCCCATTCCGGCGACCAAAGTCTTGCACATAAGGTTCGGCAATCGGGTAACCCATGCTTCCGTGACGGTGTATTCTTCGATAGGTCGGAGGATTTTAGAGCGGAGTTTTACGGTAGTCGACGGGAAACGCATGGTCGATCTCGACGTATCCGGACTTGTTGCAGGGAGTTATATATTACAGGTGGAAGCGAATAATGGAGTGTTTAAAAAGTCTTTTGTCAAGTATTGAAAAACCTGTGTTTATGAAAGAGAAACTACTGCTTGCCGTGATATTTTTATCGGGTTTCGTCTTGGATATTTTGGCCCAAAGCCGTTCTTTGCCTTTTCTGGAATTCAATCCCGACGTGCGTACGGCAGGTATGGGAGATGCTTTTCCGGGACAATCGGAGAGTATGTATATTTATGCTAATCCTACGGCTTTTCCGAAGGGAAGTCGGAGAACGTATTTTTCCTGTTCTTTCGGACGTTATCCCGAGTTCGAAGGGGAATCCAAATATTATCAAGCCTTGTCTGCCGGTTTCGGATTCGGAAAACAGGCTTTGATGTTCGGTTTTCGTCGTATGAACGATTATTCTTTTCGTTTGATCGGAGAAGATATGGTCGAAAGAGAAAAAGTGCGTCCTGTGGATAAAGCATTCGATTTGGTCTTTGCTCGCCGTTTTGGAAAAGGGAGGTTCTCTGCTTTTATAGGGGGAAGTTTTATATATTCTTCGAAAGGAGAAACCGCCTGTACCGGAGGTGTGAACGGAGGATTGTATTATAAAGGTGTTTTAACTTTGGGGAGAAAGAAGGGCGGTTACGTATTCGGATTGGGATTTCGAAATATGGGAGGAAAAATAAAATACGGCGAAGGAGAAAAAAATCCCATGCCCGGCTCGATAGTTTTCGGGACCTCTGCCGATCTGTTTTTTTCCCGGATTCATCGACTTAATTTAGCGTTTTCAACGGATTATTTTGTTTTTCCCTCCGATGCGTCGGAGTTTACTTTGGGGATAGGAGCGGAATACAGGATATTTGAGATATGTGCTTTGAGAGCCGGTTATCATTATGGGGGAAATTTGGATTATTTTACTTTAGGAACCGGTATTACGTATAAGTCGGTCGGTATGGATTTAGCTTATCAGATAGCCGATTCCGAATTGAATGTCAATACGGTCCGGATAGGGTTTCATTTCGGATTTTAAATGAGAAGTAATCATCCGGAAACATTTGTTTTTCCCATTTCAAATGCTCAAGGAGTTTTTTCCGGGATAAATTTTCGATTTTCGTAATTTTTTTATCGGAAAATTTGATATATAAAATTGAATATATACATTTGCGAGTAACGGTGGGGAAAGATTATCTAACTAAATATTCAGTATTATGAACAAGACTCAATTAACAAGTACGATTGCAGAAAAAACCGGATTAACTAAAGTGGATGCCAAGAAAGCATTGGATGCGTTTATCGATACCGTGGGAGCTACTCTTGAAAAAGGAGATAAAGTGTCTTTGATAGGTTTCGGTTCTTTCGACGTAGTAAAGCGTCCGGCTCGTAACGGTCGGAATCCTCAAACGGGTAAGCCGATGAAAATCAAAGCTAAAAATGTAGTGAAATTCCGTCCGGGTGCGGAACTTTCCAATAAATGTCAAAAGTGAATATGTTCGGATGATAATGTTTCAATATAAATTTGTTGCATTTTCGGAAAGGCATCCCATCTATAGGATGCCTTTTTGATTTGGATGTGATATTATGAAAAAACCTATAGAGGCGGAGATCGCTTATTTCCGGAATTTTGTCACCGATGAAAAAAATGCTTTATTCGATAGACTTATCGAGGAAAGGAGTGATTATGTAACTGTCGTTTTGGAGGATCTCTATCAATCGCATAACCAAAGTGCCGTTATGCGAACCCTCGATTGTGCCGGAGTCCAGGATGTATACCTTATAGAAAACAGGAATTCTTATGACGATACTTCTACGGTGTCCAGGGGAGCGAGAGCATGGTTGAATCTTCATCGGTTCAATTCTCATGCGAATAATACGGGGATAGCCTTGAAACGATTGAGAGAAAAAGGGTACCGGATTATAGCCACCTCTCCGCACTATTCCGGATATACTCCGGATACCCTGCCTTTGGAAGCGGGTAAAATGGCTTTTTGTTTCGGAACGGAGATGACGGGGCTTAGCCGGGAAATCCTCGATTCCGCCGACGGTTTTATCCGAGTGCCTATGTACGGATTTACGGAAAGTCTGAATGTCAGCGTATGTGCCGCCTTAATTGTTTACAATGTGATGGAACGCTTGAGGAAATCCGCTGTCAACTGGCATTTGACGGAGGAGCGGAAAAAGGAAGTTTTATGGGATTGGTACGCCCATACGATAAAATCCTTTGAAGATATTGTTCGAAGATTTAGAGCGGATATTAAAAATACGAATTGATATTTCCCGGGAATCATGGTATTTGATGTATGCTGCAAAAAGGACGATGTAGAGTTCGGAAAAATATTTTTAATAATGTGATTTTTATGCGGTATGTTTGAAGGGGAAGAGAATGACCGTATTCTATTGAAGCGGATAGAAGAGAAGGATGAGGCGGCATTTAAAATTTTTTTCGAACGTTATTATGTGCGTTTATCTGCTTTTGCCTATCGTTTTATCGGAGATGAAACGGATAGCAGTACCATAGTCTCCGATCTACTCTTGACTTTATGGACATATCCGGAATCTTTTAGGAGTATATACTCCCTTCCGGCTTATCTTTATAAATCCGTTCGAAACCGGTGTGTCGATTATTTAAGACATAAAAAATCCTTATCCCTTCTTAAAGAAACCGCATTCGATTATTTCGTACCGGAAGATGAAATATTGGAGCGTTTAATACGGCAGGAGTTGATGTTGAAATTAGAAGCTGCAGTTGAGAAATTGCCGGAAAATACAAAAAAAGTCTTTTGTCTGAGTAGAAAAGAGCATCTTTCTTATGCTCAAATTGCGGAGCATCTGGGTATTTCCTTAAATACGGTTAAATATCATATGAAAAATGCATTGGTTTTGTTGAGAAGGGAATTGTGCGACTATCTTCTTTCCCTGTTGATGTTTATTCTTTTGAGTTGATATTCCGGGATAAATATAAATTCAAGGAGATGCCTACCCTTTATTCGATTCCATACGTCCTTATATTAAACGATGGACATAATAAACCGTATGGAGAAAAAAATAAAGGGTATGGATGCCGGCATCGAAGAATTGATTCTCAAGCAAGCAGACGGACAACTGTCCGATTCGGAAGCAGTTTTGTTGAGAGCATGGATTGAGACATCGGTCGACAATCGGAATTTATATCTCGATTATATTTCAACGATAGAGGCGGAACGGATTCTGAATTACGAATCTTTATTTGAGAAAACTCGGGAACGTATATGGGAAAATTTAAATAGGCGAATACGTATTTCCGAACCCCGAAACCGGAGTCGCGCTTACGGGGTTTTGAGATATGCTGCCGCAGTCGCCGTTTTGATGGGATTGTCCTACTGGTTTTGGAGCAAATCCGAACCGGAAACCGTATCGAAATTGCCCTATACCCTCAATGTGCCCATGGGTTCCAAAGCTCAGCTTTTATTGCCGGACGGTTCGAATGTCTGGTTGAATGCGGGAAGCTCGATTTCTTATAACCGGGATTTCGGAATTGCGAATAGGGATGTTAAACTTACGGGAGAAGCATATTTTGATGTACGGGAAAATACGGCGCTCCCTTTTCGAATCGAAGCGGAGAAACTGAAGATTGAAGTATTGGGTACAAAATTCAATGTAAAGTCGTATGCCGATGATATTTCCGATCGCATAACCTTGTTGGAGGGAAGTTTGGAAGTTTGTTTGATACATAATCCCGATACGAAGGTACGTATAAAACCCGACCAGCAAATTCAATATACGAAAGGGGAAGAAGTATTTTCGATAAAAAAGGTAAGGGCTGTGGAATTTACCTCGTGGATGTCCGTCGGAGCACAGCTGTCGGGAAGTAATATTTCGAAGAAATATTCTCCTTTTCCGAACGCCGTTTTGTCCTCCGCTCACGAAACGATGGTACATAATTTATTTTTCGACGAAGAGCCTCTCGGTCAGATTATTCGGGATTTGGAGCGGGCTTTCGACGTACGTATATCGGTGAATGATTCGACGGAATTGGAGCGTAAATATTACGGAGATTTCAGAAACGGAGAATCTTTGGAAGAGATTTTATCCGTATTGTGTAGAAAACGACGAATGAGTTATACAATTGATAATCGTGAAATTTACATTAAAACAAGATGAATATGGATACTGAATTAAGTCCTATGAAGCAATTGCTGTGGAAAAACTCAACGGCTCTTCTGCTATTTTTATTTCTGACGGCGGGCAGTCTTTCCGCTCAATCGAAAAGGATTAGTTTGACTGTGGACGGAGTTACGTTAAAAGAGGCTTTGGAAATGTTTAGAGCGAAATCGGGTTATTCTGTGTGGTTTGAAGCTAAAGATTTGAATTTGAAAAAGGAGGTTTCTTTGAAACTGACGAATGTTTCTATTCCGGAGGCTTTGAATGCACTTCTTAAAGGAGAGTCCGTGAATTATGAAATCAAGGGGAAAACAATTTATTTTGAAAAATCGAAGCGTGCGGATACCACTGAAATATTGGTCCGGGGCAGAGTCTTTGATTCGGAAGAGCAATCGCCTTTAATCGGTTGTAATGTCCGCATTAAAGGCAGGTCCGATATGGTTGCCATTACGGATATCGACGGTAATTATTCTATTCGGGTATCGCCCGGAGATATGCTTGTGTTTTCTTATATCGGATACGATACTTTTGAAGAGCCTGTCAAGGGAAGAACCGTTATCAATGTCAAACTTTCCGAAAATTACGTCCATTTGAAGGATGTCGTAGTTACGGGTTATCAGACCTTATCCAGGGAAAGGGCTACGGGGGCTTTTTCAATAGTCGGCGTGGGTGATTTGCAAAATAAATTACAACCGAATGTCGTAAACAGGCTGGAAGGTATGATAGCCGGATTGAATATCAATAGAGGCAGTGTGAGTGTGAGAGGTATTTCGACGATTAATGGAAACAGGCAGCCTTTGTACGTAGTCGACGGCGTCCCTTTTGAGGGGGAACCCGGTTTCGATTCCTCTCCCTTGGATGTCATAAATCCTTCGGATGTAGTTAATATAACGGTTTTGAAAGATGCCACGGCCGCATCGATTTACGGGGCGCGTTCCGCCAACGGAGTGATCGTTATAACGACCCGTAAGGGGATTTCCGGTCCTACGCGGGTGTCGTATAATGGAACATTGAGTTTCAGAGGCTTGCCGGATCGGACTTATTTGAATTTGATGTCGAGTTCCGAATTAGTGGACTATCAGTTGCAACTCATGGAAACCTATCCTAAGGTAAGGAGAAAAGGTATCCGGCAATGGCAGAATGATGTTCAATCCCTTATTTTGGATCGTAAGGAAGGAAAAATTACGGATAAGCAGTTGGAAGAAAGATTGGAGCCCTATAGAAACAGGGATAGTTATGATCAGATTGTGGACGAATTCCTGAGGAAAAACAGAATTTTGCATCAGCATAATTTGTCTTTTTCGGGAGGTTCGGATATTTATAAATACAGTTTTTCGATGAATCATTCGGGTACGGCACCCTATGAACGGGCGGAGTATGAAAAGAGGATAGGACTTAATCTGCAGACTACATTCGATTTCTTTAAATGGTTGCGTTTCGACGTAGGTATAATTGCAAGTAAACTTAGTTCCGATTATGATAACGGTATATCGGGAATGGATTTGCTGAATAAGGGAAGAGCTTCTTATTTTATGCTCCGGGATGAACAAGGCCTGCCCCTCCAATGGTACCGGACGAAATCCCAATACGAAATCGAACGACTGAAAACCTTAGGCCTCCAAGACGAGACCTATATTCCCGTCAATGAGATGAAAAACAGACATTATACCTCTAAAATGAATTATCGAAATTATAATGTCGGATGCAGGATTGAATTTAACGACGATTTTAATTTGACTTTCAGATATCAAACCGAATCCACCTCCGGTTTTGAAAAACAATACGATAAAAAAGATGCCAATGGAGTTAAGACGATGATTAATGACGCCGTACAACTCAAAGCCGGCCTGCCCGTATACAATATTCCGATCGGAGGACAGGTGGTTTTGAAAAATACGGATAATTATTCCTATACACTGAGAGGACAGGCGAATTATTCCAAAAATATTTCCGATAAACATGGGATTCAACTATTGCTCGGTGCCGAGATTCGGAAGATTGTTACGTCCGGAAACGGGGTATATCGCTTGGGGTATGATGACGATAATCTGGGATATAGCGAGATTGATGCCCTGTCTTTGTCGAAGAGGATAACGGGAACGGAAGCATTGTACGGGGGATTCAGTTTTTCGGATAAGACGCCTCGGTTTTCTTATGTCGATAACCGGTATTTTTCTTTATATGGAAATGCCTCCTATAACTTCTCGGATAGATTGTCGATTACGGGGAGTTTGCGGATAGACCAATCGAATTTATTCGGAACGGATCCGAAATATCAATATCGCCCGTTATGGTCCGTCGGCACGCATTATGTATTTTTTCAGAATTACGGCAGAATCGACAGATTAGCGATGAGGCTCACCTACGGCATTAATGGGAATATTCCCAAACTTAACGGTCCTTATCTTATTGCCAAGGTCGGTCGGAATCATTATTATACAAACGAGAATACGATGTATATACAGTCTCCTCCCAATCCCACCTTGCGCTGGGAAAAAACGAAGGTGTTTAACTTGGGGGCCGATTTCAATTTATTCGATTTGCGCTTATGCGGAAGTGTCGATTTTTATAATAAGAATACGACCGATTTGCTCGGCTTGTTTTCCGTCGATCCTACACTCGGATGGTCTTCCGTGGACATGAATTTCGGAAATATGTACAACAGAGGAGTCGAGATTTCTTTGAATACCGTCAATCTGGAGAATCAGAATTTCCGATGGACTTCCAGATTTATATTCAGTTATAATAAAAATAAAATTACGAGAATAGAATCTTCGTCGGAGTCGGCAAGCAGTTATTATTCGAATTTGAATAATAGAAAAGGATATCCGATGAATTCCCTGTTCAGTGTGAATTATAAGGGCTTGAACGAAAAAGGATATCCGATAGCCTATAAGGCCGACGGAAGTGAGATATCGGATTACGATGAATTGACAAAAGAGGACTTGACGTATTCGGGGACTTACGACCCGCCTTACCATTCTTCTTTTGCGAATACGCTTTCCTGTAAAGGTTTCGAGTTCTCTTTTATGTTTGTTTGCGCCGGAGGACATGTGATGAGAGATGTGGCCGCAAATTACTGCATCGTCTATCATCCCATGTATTTGACCGTCAATGTGGACAGGAATATGATTAATTATTGGAAGAAACAGGGAGACGAAAAATCGGAAAATACGAACCCTGCGTTTATGTTCCAATCCGCAGCACGGAATGGGGAATATATATGGAAAGCGGCGAATAAACATATCCAAAAAGGAGATTATATCAAATTGAGAGATGTATCCATAGCTTATTCCCTGCCTTCTTTCCTTTTAAAGAATATGCCGTTGAGCGGGGTGAAATTCAATATGCAGGCAAGGAATTTATGGTGGTGGGCTGCAAATAAATCCGGACTGGATCCGGAGGTATGGGAGGGTGACACGATGTCCCCGAGCCGGGGTATTCATTATCCGGCGGAGTTTATATTAGGTTTGACGATTAATTTTTAATACGATGAAAGTTAATATGTATACGGTGATGAGCATGGCTTTACTGGTGCTCGGATGCGATTTTTTAGATAATAAACCCAAAGGATTGACGATCCCGGGCAGGTGTGAAGATTACGAAAAACTGCTGAATGCTCAATCTCTGTTGAATATTCAAGGAGAAGAGGTGGTATATTTTTCCGACGATGTAAAATTGTTGGGAAAGGAAGAAACCGCATCGAATTATATTTTCTTGAATAAAAGCGATGCTATCCGGAATATCTTCTCTTTTCAACCGGGACAAATTTATACCGACGGAACCAATGACAATATATGGAATAATGCCTACGGCAGATTGTTTACATATAATACGGTGATTGATGAGGTGATGGATTCCGAAGGGGAAGACGACCGGCAAAAACTCAGAATAAAATCGGAAGCCTTATTTGCCCGGGCATACGAGTATTTTATATTGGTAAACCTCTATGGGAAACACTATAATCCCTTAACGGCTGATAAAGACTTGGGAATACCCTATATAAAAGAGGCGAGTATAAATAAAAAATACGTACGGAATTCCGTTAAAGAGGTATATGAGTTTATCATTTCGGATTTGACCGAAGCCGAAGCCGGTCTTTCCGAAGTCGTTCCCAACAGGACGCATCCGGACAGGGCGGCAATCAATTCTTTTTATGCCCGTCTTTATTTATATATGGGGAATTACGAAAAAGCTCTTGTATTTGCAAATAAAGCATTGAAATCCAATGATGTATTGTTGAATTTAAACGATTATGAAAAACGCGAAGGAGTTACCTGGGGGAGGGTGCATTTACTTGGCAATAAGTCCGTTCATTATCCGGATGTGAATCATCCGGAGGCAAATTACCTGAAATTCTTCGACGGATTCATACAAGGCGAAGTGATGTTGAGCGATGAGATGAGGGATTTGTTTAAGAAACGTCTTGTTCCCGGACAGACGGACTTGAGGAAGGAGTTTTTCTATGCGGAAGATTCCGTGAATCTGGGACGGAAAGATGAGTTCCCCGGAGAATGCGCCTATGTTTTCTATGCCGATCTCAATGTGGGTTTTACTTCCGTAGAGAATTATCTGATTGCAGCGGAATGCGAAGCCCGTGTGGGGACGAAGGAAAGGGCAATGGATTTATTGAATAAAGTCAGGGCAAACAGGGTTAAGAATTACACCCCAATGGCCATAAGTTCCCGGGAGGATGTGCTTTTGGGAGTTTTGGAAGAGAGAAGGCTTGAATTTGCAATGAAGGGAGGTTTCCGTTTGTTCGATTTGAAGCGTTTGAATAGGGAGGAAAAATTCAAGAAAACGGTCGTGCACAAGGTTGACGGAAATATTTATACATTGCCGCCGGCCGATATAAGATATATTTTCCCCGTTAATCGGGAAATCCTCAATTTTAATCCCGATTTGCCGGTTTATAATCGATAATACGGTTCGTTACGATAAAGCCTTCGTTGCCCTTCCCCGAATATTTCGGGAAGATATTTGGGGGAGAGATATAAAAAATAGTATTTTTGTAGAAACGGAGGTTTTGTATTATCAGATTACCAATAAATTTTAATAAGATGAGACTATTATTAATAAGTAATTCGACGAATCCGGGAGAGCCCTATTTAGATTATGTGAAAGGAAATATCGGAGATTTTTTGGGTGAAAAACCGGTCAATGCACTGTTTATTCCCTATGCGGGGGTCACTTTTTCATTCGACGCATACGAGGAGAAGGTGAATATGCGTTTTAAGGAAGTCGGGCATAAGGTGACCGGTATCCATCGTTTTTCAAATCCCGTAAAAGCCGTAGAGGAGGCCGAAGCCATCGTCGTAGGCGGAGGCAATACATGGCAACTCGTCAAAATGATGCAGGATAACGGGATTATGGAGGCCGTACGTGAAAAAGTGCGGAAAGGTACACCTTATATCGGTTGGAGTGCGGGCTCCAATGTGGCTTGTCCTACGCTTAGAACCACGAATGACATGCCCATTATAGAGCCCCGGAATTTCAATACCCTCGGATTGATACCCTTTCAAATCAATCCCCATTATCTGGATTCCCATCCGGAAAATCATGGGGGAGAAACCCGGGAAGACCGCATAAACGAATTCATTTGTGTGAATAAGGAGGTTTATGTAGTCGGATTACGGGAGGCTACGATGTTTTTATATGAGGGTGACAGTCTGAAACTTGTGGGCAAACGTCCTGCACGTATATTCAAATACGGGGAAACTCCCCGGGAATTGACTTCCGAATCGGACTTTTCCTTTTTATTGAAAGTTTGAGAATATGGGTAAAGCCATTGTTTTGCTTTCCGGCGGCCTCGATTCGACTACGGCTTTGTATAAAGCCAAAGCAGATGGTTTCAACCGAATATATGCCTTGACCTTCATATACGGACAGCGCCATATAAAAGAAATCGAGGCCGCCCGGAAAATAGCGTCGAAAGCAAAAGTCGAAGAACATAAGCTCGTGGAGCTTATGCTTAACGATTGGGGAAGCAGTTCCCTTGTGCACGAGGAAACGGCTCTCGACGATTCTTTGATAGAAGGAACGAGTATTCCGAATACTTATGTGCCGGCCCGGAATATGGTCTTCCTTTCCGTGGCCGCTTCCTATGCCGATGCCGCCGGTATCCGGGATATATACATAGGCGTGAGCGAGGTCGATTACTCCGGTTATGTGGATTGTCGCCGGGAGTTCATCGCTTCTATGGAAAAAGCCATCAATATGGGAACGGTGCTCGGAGCGGAAAAGGGGAAACACATACGTATCCATACTCCGTTTATGAGTATGAAAAAGTCCGAAGAGATTTTGTTGGGGATGGCGCTCGGAGTGGATTATGCCGATACATGGTCCTGCTATAAAGGAGATTCCCTGCCTTGCGGACGATGTGAAAGTTGCCGGCTGAGAGCCCGGGCATTCCGGGAAGCGGGTATAGAGGACCCTTTGATAAAGTAAGATGATTATACGTAAACTTTTCCGTTTCGAAGGTGCGCATATCGTGCGAAATTGTACTTCCGTGCGGTGCCGGGAAAATATACACGGACATTCCTATGTCGTGGAGGTATTCGTCGAATCCGATGTTTTGGACAGAGGATATATGGTGATGGATTTTGCTTTGATGTCCCGGATTAAAGAGTTTATAGACGGATTCGACCATTCTTATTCCCTTTGGAGAGGAGAACCCGGGGAATTTAAAGATTTTGTGCGGAAATATAATCGCCGGGTTGTGGAAATTCCCTTATCCCCTTCGGCAGAAGGCTATGCTTTGATGTTTTTATATGTCCTCGATAAAATTGTCGGAGGAATGAAGTTCCGGAATGGGGAAGGGCAGGTGCGCGTGTCTTCGGTAAGAGTACACGAAACCGCTACGGGTTATGCGGAGGCTTTTAGAGCGGATCTCGCTTTAGCGGATTTTGCCTTGGCGGACTTCGATTTTTCACCCGATATAACCTCCGAATGGGAGGGAGATTGGTGGAAGGATTTATGTGTTGAGCAATGATATTATTGGCGAAAGAAGGGATATTCCCCATTGTTAGGGACGGGAAGGGATATCCTCTTGCCGCATCTCCGAATACGGGATTCCGTTTTGCCGGAACCGTACAGGGAGAGGGGAAGTTAGCGGGGATTCCCTCGCTTTTCATTCGGCTCGCAGGATGTAACCTCCATTGTATGTGGAAAAAACTCGGAGGAAAGGATCTGCCGTGCGATACCCTTTCCGCATCTTACTCTACGGAAGGGGTTTATGCCTTGCAGGAGGCGGAAATAGCGGATATCGTATCCGTAAATGCTTCGAATATACGCCATGTCGTTATAACCGGAGGAGAACCTTTATTGCAGGCAGATGCTTTAATTCTTTTGTGCCGGCTTATTAAGGAAAAAGGAAATTTTCATATTACATTGGAAACGAACGGAACTCTTTTTTCCGCCCCTCTTGCGGATTATGCGGATTTTTACAGCCTGTCTCCGAAATTGGCGTCTTCCGTTTCTTCCTGCCATCCGGGAGATGACCTCATACGTGTGAATATTCCCGTTTTGCAGTCTTTTATTGATACGGCCAAGGAAAATCCCTCCAAGGATATGCAGCTGAAGTTCGTATTTTCTTCTCCGGAAGACGAAACCGAAATCGAATCCGTCCTTTCCCGCTTGAACGGTTGGGAAACTACGGATATATTGCTTATGCCTTTGGGGGGCGATATAAGAGAGTTGGAACGGAACGCAAGGGCCACCCTCGAGGTATGTATCCGGCACGGGTGGCGTTTTTGCGATAGGCTCCACTTGCGCTTATTCTCGGCTTCGGAAGGCGTGTGACACGAACGGAATTATACGAAGCCGATCCGTTTGCGTTCATTTATATTTTTTACGATGAAATCTTCGTCGAATTCCTTTACGTCGGTTTTATATACGGATAACTTGTTTTTTGCGGATATTTTATTCCGGGCATGGCGTTGTATGCAGTTCCGGATGATTATGTCCGTGATCATGTTTAAAATCCGGTAACTCGATGAAATCCTTTCCCGGTTCAGGAATAAAAGGGAGATGAATTCGGCCATATACGCTTTAGCCGTTTTTGTCATTACCATATTCTCTTTATCGAGTTTTTGTTTGAGGATATCCATTAATTCTTCCCGGTCGTAATCTTCGAATACGAGTACGTTTACGCTATTGGCCGCATTTTCAGATTTCGTTTCGTATGGGCTCGTACGGTCTTCCGCATCGGATTTGGCATATACCACCATATAAGCTCCCGGATGTATGGCCATTTGATTTATCAGCATGGCATGGACCCTTTCCTTGAAATTGTCCGCATTGTAGAGCCGGGGAGAGTCTTCGTCGAAAAGCAAAATGCCTCCGTTGGATTTTTCCAAAGCCTGTCCGATGATCTTTTGGGCGTCTTCTTCGGCCTGTCCGATGAGATGGTCCGCTTTAAAATGGTAGACCGTGTCTTTGTCGGTTATTCCCATCGCTTTATAGAGCTTGCTTATGATGTGTACGAATTCTCCTTTTTCGAATCCGGAATTTCCGATGAGGCTCCATTGAAGAGATAGCTTGGAATTGAGTTTTATGCCCTCGGAATTATAATGTTTTGCCAATTGGACGAAATCCCGGATTTGTTTTTTTATACCTTCCTGGCCGATAATCCTGTTCAAGTCTTCCAGAGCGGCGTCGATTTCCGTATCGTCGAAATCGTCCTTGTATATGCCGACGATTTCTTTATTGTCCGAAGGGATGTCTTCGGCCTTGAGCATGGTTATCTCCTCCCGGCTCAAAGAGCGTTGTTTGCGGATATCCATCGTACGTTCCGAGAGATTGTGGATGGTCAGATTTACGATTTTTTCAATCATAAGGGTGTTGCCTACTTTTTTGTGTTTTTCCGAATACAGGCGTTCGATTTGATGTTTTAATTTTTCGGCGGCATTTTTGTCGAGCGTATAATTGTTGTCTTTGAATTTCTTGACGGCGATTTCGAATAGTTCCGTTTCGGTATAATCTCTGAAATCGAAGCGGTATGCGAAAAATGTATTTAAGAACGGGATTTTTTTAACCGTATCGTCTATGGTTTCTTTTGTATCGGATACGACCATAACGGTCTGCCTTATATTGCCCGATGAAAGGGCATTGATGATGAGTTCCAGTATTTTCGCTCCGGACAAGGTGTCGAACATGGATACGATGTTGTTGATATAGAGCATTCCCCCCTCGGCGGCATTCAGTATATAACCTGCAGCCTGTTCCGGAGACATGCCGATATCCCCGGATAATATTTTGCCATTTTGTACGCTTATATTGGAATTCCTTAAGATATCCAGTCCCAGAAGAATAGGGGTCAGCATGCGGGCAATGGTCATTTTTCCCGTACCCGGATTTCCGGTGAATATGGTGTGGAGAGGGGGCATTTCGTCGGCAAAGCCTTGTTTTTGACGCTCCCGGATAAAATAGATGTAGTTGAGATGATGCATAAGGCTTTTTTTAAGGGCGCTGCGTCCTACGATGCCTTCGAAAGAAAACGATTTGTCCGGGAATTCCGGTTCGTCCAACTCGATGTCTTCTTCCGTTATCAGCATTAAATCTTCTTTTTTATAATTGCTGCTTTTATTGCTCATCAGCCGTTTGGACATGCGTAGGGCGATTGCGTCGAATTCTTCGTCTATGAAGCGTCCGTTCGTAAAATCTATTTCCTTGGATGCCCATTTTTTATTGATGAGTTTTTGAAATTTTTCTTCGGCTCCCGGACTGAATCTGAAATCCATATTCTTGGATTTGTTACGGGCTATTTCCATGAGTTCTTCCGCCGTATAATCCTCGAAATAAAGATGCCGGGGGAATGTTTCCGCCAAATCGGGAATGGATTCGATGAGGGCGGAAATCTCGTTATGATTGTCTGCAAGAATAACTATCCGGTTCGAAGGTTCCGTAGCGGTTATACGGATGATTGCCTTTAGAGCCCATATACCTCTGTCTTCCGGATTATTGGGTTGCCATAAATCTCCGGCATCGTTGATGAAAAGTACTCCTCCCGTACTTTTGATAAAAGCCTGCCGTACCAATTTTTCCTCTACCGCCTGTCCGTCTATAACCAAATCCTTCCGTTCGAATTGGAACACCCGTCCGTCGGTCAATAAACCCAGGCTGAAAAAAATTTCACCTATCATCCGGGCAACCGTATTTTTCCCCGTTCCGGGACTTCCCGTGAACAGCATGTTCATACTCGGGAAACTGTCGTCGAAGCCGTTTTCCCTGCGGAGTTTGATGAATTCCGCATATTCGCACATACGGGTAATTTCGTCTTTCACTTTTCTTAAGCCGACCATCCGGTACAATTCGTCCAATATCGCCTCCTTTTGCTTGGCGACTTTGATGCCGGGAGACTCGTTTTTACAGGTATTTATGGATCTGGATATATTGGTTTCTTTTTCGTAACTATAGGGAACATCTTTGTCCGAAAGACAGAAACTGAGCATCAGGAACGGTTTGTCCAAAAAAGATACGGACAGATTATAGGTGCCGCGTTCCCATAAATTTTCCATTCCCTGACCTATATCGTAGCCGAAATATATATAGCTTTTCCCCGTATTGTCTTGGACGAAATTATTTGCCCGTATCCTGCGATTGACGACGGGACGTCCGCTATTGGTGGTGACGAATAAATCGAATTCGTAAATCCACTTCCCGTCGATTTTGTTTTCCGCAAGTAAAAATATTCTTACGTCTTTGGTTTTCTCCGATTTCAATTCCTTGAAAGAATGTTGTCGTCCTTTGTTCTCCTCTTCCGTTTCATCGCTCACCCTGTCGATGCTTATTTGATGGATGACGATATAGTCGGATGTGGAAGGTGCCGGGTTCAATATCTGAATGGGAGCGGATTTGAAGTTCGCTTCTCCATAGGTCAAACTGATGAAATATATGCCTTCTTTCAGTTTGGATTTTAAATCTTTCAGTTCGAAATTGTATATATAATGTCCCGGATGAAAATCGATTTTCGATTCGATTGCCAAAACTTCGTTTGCCTCGGCTTCGGAAATTGTTATTTTAATAACGCCTTCGGTTATTTGTCCGGAGGCGTTTTCGGCTTCCACATCCACATATAATTTTTCGAGTTCGTCCGAGCTCCACAGCGTGCGGTAATTTTTTGCACCCAAATAGTTTACCGTCGGACTATTGCTGATATATATTCCCTTGAATTCGATACGATTGTCTCGCTTCTCTTTATGATTGTCATTTTTATCCATGTCGTTCGTACGTAGGTTCGTGTTATTTGCCATAAAGCTAATTAAAAATTTTTATGTCTCAAAAAACGCAGCTTGCTCTTTTTCCCGTTTCGATGAATTCGAGTAATTGACTTTATTTTGTCTATCGGCTCCGGGTTTTCATTTTTTATTTTTATATTTACCCTCCTAAATATCGGTATATGGAATGGATGGCATTGATTGTCCTCATTGTGATAGGACTGATTTTATTAATGTTGGAATTTTTGGTTTTCCCGGGGGCCCAGATTACAGGCATTGTAGGTTTTGTGGCTATTGCGGTCGGGATTTTTTGGGCCTATTCCGCTTACGGATTTTCCGGAGGTAGTCTCGTTTTGGGAGGAACGGTCGTTGCGGGAGGTTTGCTCACATGGTACGTACTTCAAACCAAAACATGGAAACGTATGGGGTTGAGTGCCCGTATCGATTCCAAAGTGGAAGGAACGGATGTTAGGATAAAACCCGGAGATGAGGGATATGCATTGGGACGGTTGGCTCCTATGGGCAAGATTCGAATAGGGGATACGATTGCCGTGGGCGAGTCTGTTTCCGGTTATGTAAAAGAGGGGGAGGGAATAGTGGTGGTCAAAGTATTGCCGAATAAAGTTATTGTTAAATTAAAATAGTTGGAAATGAATCCTGTGTATTTACTTATTGTGGCCATAGCGGGAGGTATATTCCTTTTGTGGATTATACTGTATTTCATCCCTGTGGGATTATGGTTCCAGGCCTTGGTGTCCGATGTGAAAATTTCACTTTTGCAGCTTATCCTGATGCGATGGCGTAAAGTGCCTCCGACCGTTATCGTGAGTGCAATGATAGAAGGCAAGAAGGCGGGTATCGAATTATATCGGGATATGCTCGAAGCGCATTATTTGGCCGGCGGTCACGTCGCACAGGTGGTACACGCCTTAGTATCGGCTTCCAAAGCCAATATCGATTTGACGTTTAAAATTGCTACTGCAGTGGATTTGGCCGGACGGGATGTGTTCGAAGCGGTTCAGATGAGTGTTAATCCCAAAGTAATCAATACCCCTCCGGTGACGGCCGTCGCTAAGGACGGAATTCAGCTTATAGCGAAGGCCCGGGTTACGGTTCGTGCCAATATCCGCCAGTTGGTGGGAGGTGCGGGAGAAGAGACCGTACTCGCCCGGGTGGGAGAAGGTATCGTTACTTCCATCGGATCGGCCGAATCCCATAAGCAGGTGCTCGAGAACCCCGACTCCATTTCTCAGGTGGTGCTTTCCAAAGGATTGGATTCCGGTACGGCTTTCGAGATACTTTCCATCGATATAGCGGATATAGATGTGGGTAAAAATATAGGAGCGGGTTTGCAAATCGATCAGGCTTCGGCCGACTTGAAGATTGCTCAGGCCAAAGCGGAAGAACGCCGGGCTATGGCTGTGGCGAGAGAACAGGAGATGCGGGCTCTCGCTCAAGAGATGCGGGCCAAGGTTATCGAAGCGGAATCCAATGTTCCCCTTGCGATGTCGGAAGCCCTGCGTTCGGGAAACCTGGGTGTGATGGATTTCTATCGGATGAAAAATATAGAAGCCGATACGAAAATGAGGGATATGATCTCCCGGGAAGAGACGAAAGAGGAAGACTCCAAATAACCGGAATCCGTTGAAGCGGACATGCATATTCCCGAAAAGGTGTTCAATGGTTTTGGACACCTTTTTTAAGTGAGAGAGAATTGCACGTCTTCGGAAAAATGTAAATTATGGATTTAAATGAATTCTATCGTTCGAATGCAAGCCGTTATTCCGGAATACTCCGGAAACAAAAACGGAAACGCAATTTTATAACCTTTTTAAAATTGACTGCATTCGTATGGGCGGTTTATACGGTGGTATTAGCCGTATCTCGAGAGAATGCCGGCGCTTTGTACCGGCTTTTTCCACCCTCCGTCCTTTTTGTCTTATCGGCTTTATGGGATGCCCGGGTATACGGGAAAATAAAATCCTGCAAGGCTTTGATTGCCGTACAAATGATGGAAATCGAAGCTTTGGCCGGAAATACCGCCGCTTTCGACGGAGGAAGGGAGTATGCGGATCCGGCTCACCCCTATACGTCCGATTTGGATATGTTCGGAGATGATTCGGTATTTAAAATATTGAATCGTACGGTTACTCCCGAAGGGAAAAAACAGCTTGCGGATTTTATGAGATATCCGGCTCGGGAGAAACGGATTATATGCGAACGTCAGGAAGCTGCCGGGGAACTTATGGGAAATATGGAATGGTGCCACCGTTTCAGAGCCCGGGGAATGACCGAATCTCCCTCGGAAATATCCGGAGACAAAATCGATAAGTGGGTTCTCCATACCGGTTTCTTCGGGAAATCCTCATTGCGTCTTACGGTTTATGTTTTGAATATCCTCTCCTTATTGCTTTGGGTGGCCGCTTTCGTCTCTGTCTTGCCCTATTCTTTCGCTATTGTCTTGTTCTTGATACAACTCGGTATCGTCGGAGGGTGTTCCGCAAGAATCAACCGAGTGCATAGAGGTGCCGACGGGATGCTCGCATCCCTGGCTTCTTATTCCCGTTTAATCGATGTCGTCAATACTTCCTCTTTTCGCTCGGTTTTGCTTTTACGACAACTTGAGGTTATCGGAAGGAAAAAGGAAGGGCCGGAAGCCTTGCGATATTTGGAAAAGTTGAGAACCCGTTTGGATCAGAGAGGGAATATTATGGCTTTGTTCGTTTTGAACGGATTGTTTATGAATGATCTCCACAGTTGTTTTTCCCTTTGTAAATGGCAGGGGAAATATGCCCGGAATATATTGTCGTGGGTGGAAGCCGTGGGGTGTTTCGATGCCGTTGCGAGTATGGCCAATCTGAGGTTTAATCGTCCGGATTATTGTGTTCCGGAAATTGCGGACGAAGGCTGCATGCTCGAAATGAGATCGGGAATTCATCCGTTGTTGTCGCATAAGGCCGTAGCCAACGATTTCGAATTGTCCGATTTTCATCGGATATCCATAATTACGGGCGCCAATATGGCGGGGAAATCCACGTTTTTACGCACGGTGGGCGTCAATATGGTGTTGGCACTTTCGGGTAATGCGGTGCGGGCATCTTATTTTCGCTGTATGCCTGTAGGTATATTCACCAGTATGCGTACGACGGATAATCTTGTGGAGGGAGTTTCCTATTTTCACGCCGAATTATTGCGACTTAAAGTATTGTTGGAGATGGCGGATGAGGGGAACCCCGTATTTTTTATCATAGACGAGATGTTGAAAGGCACGAATTCCGTGGATAAGGTCAAAGGCTCCCGTCTTTTTCTTATGCGGTTGCTGTCCCTTCCGGTGTCGGGATTGCTGGCCACCCACGATTTAAGTCTCGGCGATATGGAGACGGAAGACCCCGTGCATTTTTCCAATTTCTGTTTCGAAATAGAGCATTGCGGAGAGGAAATCCGTTACGATTATATTTTACGGCGGGGCATAAGCCGGAATATGAATGCCTCTCTTTTACTCGAAAGCATGGGGCTGATAGGATAGCCGGCATTTCAATCGGTTATCTTCCGGAATACGGCTGTGGCCCACTCTTTTTCAATAGTACTCGATATCATCGAAAGATTGTTGGCTTCGGCTTCGGCTTTTATCATGGGGATTTCAGCTTCGTAAAATCCGCTGCAGAAGATAAGACTTCCCCATATCATAGCTTTGGCATAGGCCGCCATATCCCGAATGAGAATATTTCGGTTGATATTGGCCATGATGATATCGAACGGAGGAAGATTTGTCAGGAGTGTAGCATCTCCGATGAGGATTTTTACGTTGTCGATGCGGTTGGCGGCAAGATTTTCCCCGGCATTGCGGAAAGCCCATTCGTCTATGTCTATGCCGACCACTTCTTTGGCCCCGGCCTTGGAGGCCATAATGGAGAGGATGCCCGTGCCGCAACCCATATCCAATACTCTGGACTCCCGGAATCCGTACTCGTATGAGAGGATGTTGCGGAGCATGAGAACGGTAGTGGGATGATGACCGGTACCGAAGCTCATTTTGGGTTCGATGACGATGTCGTAAGGGATATTTTTATTCCGGGGATGGAAATGTGCCCGTATCATGATTTTATCGTCTATGCATACGGGACTGAAGTTTTTTTCCCATTCGGCATTCCAGTCTTTGGGAGCGATTGGCTTTTCTTCCCATTTTATATCGTATGTCTCCGAGAAAAACCGGAGAAATTCCATTTTTTCGATTTCTTCTTTTTCGTACAGATCTTCCGGAATATAAGCTTTGAATCCGTAGGCACTGTCGCAGAATCCTTCGAAACCCGTGGAGGCCAATTCGTATATGAGGGCGTCTTTGATATCTTCCGAATAGGGACGTATCGTAAAATAGAGTTCTATGTGATTCATCGTATTTCGTTTTTAAATTTGTTTTTATATTTCCATGAGAATCCGCCATTCCTTGGGATAATAATTGTTGGAACGGGAGCCGAGACTTTTGCTCCATCCCATGGGAAGCCCGTCGTAACTTACGATTTCCCAGCAGCCTTTGGGGGCTTCCGTATCGATGGGATGGCGTTTCAGATAATTTAAAGCTTCCGTTTTATCCGTTTCCCGGATTCGGAAACTTTCTCTTTTTAGGATATTCGACAGAGCGAATGCCGGTTGCCATTTCAAATCCTTGCCGGCGATTTCCGTCAGTTCGCAGCCTTTGTAGATTAGGTTGGTCCGGTTTTCCAATATCCGGATGAATTCGCAATGAGCTTCGGGTATTACGCCTGCCGTATTGTTTTTCATATAAAAGGAAAATTCTTCGGGACGGACTATATGAGGGGCGATAGCTGCCGTAACGGATTTGGGGACGGCTTCCGGGGCGTAGCCGGATTTTTTGTATTTTACGGTCTTGTCTTCCTGCCGCTCGTTCGAAAGTTTGCGTATAATGGCGATAAAAAAGCCTTCTCCTTCTATGCGGTGGGGATAAAACCGATAGGAGGGAAGATTGCCGCTTCCCGGCTTTATTCCTTCGAATTTATGGGGAATTTCTACGATTTCGGCGTCTGAGGTTTCCGCCAGCCATTCGATATTTCTTTCGTTTTCTTCCGGGTTATAGGTACAGGTGGAATAAATCATATAACCTCCGCTTTTCAAAGCTTTCCATGCGTCGGAGAGGATCCTTTTTTGCCGCTCGCTGCATATCTTGAGATTTCCTTCTTTCCATTCGGAAACGGCTCCGGGATCTTTACGAAACAAGCCTTCGCCCGAACACGGGGCGTCTGCCAATATAAGGTCGAAGCAGGGACCGAGACGGGAAAAATCGGAAGGGTCGGAAGAGGTGACCACCGTATGTGGACTACCCCATTTTATCGTGTTCTCTTTGAGTACGGCCGCCCTCGAACGGATGACCTCGTTCGAGACCAAAAGCGCGGACGGAGGGAGAATGGAAGACATAAGAGTGGATTTGCCTCCCGGAGCCGCACATATGTCCAACGCTTTTATGTTTCCCGTTAAAGAAAGTTTTCTGATTATATAATCGATAAACATGGAAGAGGCTTCCTGTACGTAATAAGCTCCGCCGTGTATATGCGGGTCGAGCGTAAAAACGGGACGTTTTTCCAGATAAAATCCGTTTGTACACCAGGGGACGGGGCGTAAAGCGGGAGATTCCGGCAAAAGTTCGCCGGCGAGTTTTTGCACATCGCCGCATTTTGCGGGATTGATACGGATGCTGACCGGGGAGGGGCGTTTTATCGAATCCGTGAAACGAACGTATTCCTCACCCAATAAACAACGCATTCGCTTTTCGAAAGCAAGAGGCAGTGTCGACATAGTTCCCTGTTTTATCCCGGACCGAAATCCTGTGTGTTTGCAAATATAAAACTATAATGCGACTAAGCCTGATGTCGACATAATTTTTTATATTTGCAGGAATCATGGTATATAATACGAGGGTATGGAAATCAAAGAAAATTACAATCTTAAAAAGCATAATACTTTTTCCATAGGAGTGAATTGTTCGCTTTGGGCGGCTTCCGGGGAAGAGGAAGAGTGGGCAGACTTTCTGAGCGGGAAGAGATTTCTGCCGGAAGAGATTATTATCTTAGGCGGAGGGAGTAACTACCTTTTTACGGATGATGTGGAAAAAACCGTGTTACATTCCCGTATTTCCGGGATGGAAGTGGTGGCGGAAGACGGGGAGAATGTATATGTGAAAGCCGGTTCCGGATTGAATTGGGATGATTTTGCGGCATGGGCGGTGTCCCGGGGCTGGGGAGGGACCGAAAATCTTTCGCTGATACCGGGCTCGGTAGGGGCCGTACCCGTTCAGAATATCGGAGCTTACGGGGTGGAGGCTGAAGCCATAGTCCATAAGATTTTCGCTATAGATGTTTGCAGTGGGGAGAAAGTTGTGATACCGGCTTCCCGCTGTCGTTTCGCTTATAGAGATTCGATTTTCAAAAATGAATGGAAAAACAGGTATTTTATAACAGCCGTAGTTTTTAAATTGGATAAACATCCCCGTTTCGTATTGGGTTACGGGAGTCTGCGTTCGGAATTAGATAAAAAAGGGGCCGGGTTGAGTCTGGAGTCCGTAAGAGAGACGATTATGGATATTCGAAGGAGCAAGCTTCCGGATACCGATTTATTGCCTAATGCCGGAAGTTTTTTTAAAAATCCCGTCGTCGGGGCGGATTATGCGGAAGAACTTCGGAAGACTTATCCGGATTTACCCGTTTATCCGGCGGGAGAAGGTCGGGCGAAATTGGGTGCGGGTTGGCTGATAGAGGCGTGCGGATGGAAGGGGAAAACTCTCGGCAGGGCGGGAGTATATGAACGCCAAGCTCTTATCCTTGTAAACAGAGACGATGCTACGGGAGCGGAAATTGCCCGTTTGGCGAATGAAATAAAAAAAACCGTTTTCATGAAATTTAAAGTAAAACTCGAACCCGAGGTGTATATCGAATAGCTATGAATCAAGGATTGAGGAAGTATACGGAAAGAGTTAAAATATACAGTCATTATACGAATTATAAGGGATGGTTGTTTATTAAAATATTGTCGGATTTGTTTAATGATGCGGCGGAGAGACATACCGAGATTTTGGGTATAGACGTAGCTTCTCTGATGAAAGAAGATAAGACATGGATGCTTTATTCCATCCGTACCCGTATTGAGGAGATGCCGGTCAAGGGGGAGGAAGTGGTCGTGGAAACTTGGGTGTCGGGAATAGACCGTTTTTTGGCATTGAGGGATTTCCGTATATTGAACCGGGAGGGGAAAGTATTGGCGGAAGCCACCTCTCGGTGGATGTGCATCGATATCCACCGCCGGCGTTTGGTAAGGCTTACTCCGCTTATATTGGAAACGGGACGGAATATTCCTCCGGAACTTCAGGCCTGCAACCTCCCGTCTTTGTGGGAAAACGACTCGATATTCGAGAGGAAAGCGGAGGGAGGTCGTTTTTTTGAAGCTACCTTCGATAATATCGATTTTAACGGTCATGTTACCCAAGCTTCCTATATTCGGTGGATGACCAATGCCTTGCCGTTCGAGTTCCTGAAGAATCACGTGCTTACGGATATCCATGTGGAGTATCGGCATGAAATCATGCCTGAGCATACGATAGTTTCGGACTACCGGACGGAACGACGGAACGATAAGGTTTTCGTTTACCATAAAATACTTCCCAAGGCTGGGGGTAGGGAACATTGCGTAGGAGTCAGCTGTTGGAAAGAGGCGGATTAATCGTCGAGTCCCAGCTCTTTTTCAATCTGGTAAAAGTTACGTTCGGGAGCCGTACGGGAAATGAGCTCGGCGATAAATCCCGCTAAAAACAATTGACTTCCGATAATCATGCCGGCGAGTGCGATATAAAAAAAGGGACTGTCCGTAACAAGTGCGGCTTTTATCCCCCTGTGGAGATGGATTAATTTATCGACTCCCAACCATAGAGCCGATAAAAAACCGATAATAAAAATAAGAGTCCCCAAACTTCCGAAAAAATGCATGGGTTTTTTGGAAAATCTTGTGATGAAGAGAATGGAGAGCAGGTCTAAAAAGCCGTTGATAAAACGGTTGGCTCCGAATTTGGTATTTCCGTATGCCCTCGCTCTGTGTTGTACGATTTTTTCCCCGATTTTCGTAAATCCGGCTTTTGCCGCTATTACCGGGATATATCGATGCATTTCTCCATATACCTCGATATTTTTCACTACGCATTGCTTATAGGCTTTTATCCCGCAATTCATATCGTGGAGTTTTATTCCCGTCATCTTCCGGGCAGTGGCATTATACAGCTTGGAGGGAATGTTTTTGGAGAGCTTGCCGTCGTATCTCTTTTTTTTCCACCCGGAAACCAAATCGTAATCCTCTTCGGTTATCATCCGGAAAAGTTCCGGAATTTCGTCGGGACTATCCTGGAGGTCGGCATCCATTGTAATGACGACTTCGCCTTTTGCAGCCTGGAATCCGCAGTGCAGGGCTGCGGATTTTCCGTAATTCCGCCTGAATTTGATACCTCTTGCCGCCGGATTTCCCGAAGCTATCTCTTCGATTATTGTCCATGAGTCGTCGGTACTTCCGTCGTCTACGAAAATAAGTTCGTATGAAAAACCGGCGGTGTGCATGACACGTTCGAGCCACGATGCAAGTTCTTTTAAAGATTCGCTTTCGTTATACAACGGTATGATGACGGATATTTGCATTTTTCTCTTTTTTATATAGGCCTGCGAAATACGCTCCTCCATTCGGGACGGCATTAAAGCGTAATTTACGCCGGCCGTAAATCACGGCCTTTATTCCCTGAAGCAAAATTAAGTAAAAAATCGTAATCGGGAAATAACGTGATTGTATTTAAATCCGTCCCCTACCTCCCGCCTTATTTCGATGAATGTCGGTTTATGGGTTTCTTTTTTATGAATTGAGCTGTCGGGAGAGCGAAAATGAATCCTAAGAATATCATCCTGAATACGGTGGAAAAGGCAACGACAGCGGGTGTCGTAGCTTCTTTTATGAGGTCTGCCAATTCTCGATATTCTCCGCTTAGCTGTTCCCGAACGATTTCTTCGAAACTTTCTCTATAGAGATTAAAAAACTCGGGATCCGAAGAATATAATGAAAATATAAAGATACCGTATATAATCGAAGCGCAGCCGATGATGAAAAGCATAACCGCCAAAGCCTTTCCATAGGATATAATGCCCTTATTAGCGTCATCTCGAAAGGTTTTTCCTCCTATATACATTCCGCTGACGGAAAGCAATAAAAGAATATTGTTGCCGGTGGATTCGAGTGCCGCCGGATGGCCGCTTCTATAAAAAATAAATGCAACTGAGCAAAAACTGCCTCCCATCAACAGACTGAAAAAAAAGTTTTTGCGTAAGAAAATTTCCGTGGATTCCTGCATATTATTTCGCCTTTCTTCGAAGATATATTTTATCGCCCGCCCTGAAACGGGTTCGTTCGGTTACTCCATTATATTTGATGAGGTTTTTAAGTCTTACTCCGTATATTTGGGAAACGAGGTAGAGGGATTCGCCCGGTTTCAGACGGTGGTAGTCGTAACCTCTTGCCGCTTTGCGTTTTTTCTTCGAAAGGTAAATCATTTGCCCTTCTATAATATCTTGATTGTGTTTGTCGTTATAGGCCAAGAGTTTTTTCAGTTTTATGTTGTAATACATGGCGATTTTCTCGAAAGAATCGTCCGCATTGGCCTGTATGCACAGACAGCCGTTGCGCATTTCCTCCCGAAGATCGTAATGCAAAGCTATGATTTCATATGTAAGATGATTCCGTATCCGGTTGTCTTTGTCCGGACGATCGTATTCGTATAACCGTTCTTCTTCTATGATTTTGATGAGGATTTCCGCATATTGGGGATTGGTGGCATAGCCGGCCTTTTTCAATCCGTATGCCCAACCTTTATAATCGGATAAGGCTAATTCGAAAAGTTTGGCGTATCGAGGCCTGTTTACCAAAAATTCGCTATGATCTATCCAGGATTGCTCGGGATTTTTATATTTCCGAAAACATTCATTCGGAGCATCGTCCGTCATAAAGACGTGGGGACCTTCCCATTCGTGGCATTTTATGCCGAAATAGTTATTGGCATGTTCGGCGAGATAGGAAACGCCGCAGTTCGATTCGAGTATGCCTTGAGCCAAACTTATGCTGGCGGGGATACCCGTGCGTATCATTTCCCTTATGGCTATATCCCTGTATTTTAAAATGAATTCTTTGCGGGACTGTGCTCCGGATTCCAAAACCGGAAGATGGAGTGCGAGGAAGCCTGTAAAGGCAATATATGTAAATCTCTTCGGAAACTTTAATTTTATACACCTGCTCATTTTATTCGACTGACAATTTTATTATTCTATCCGCTTAAATTATATTTGTGGTAAAATTAATAAAAATATTATGGTTCGCAAGGAAATAAGGTTGGCTTATGATTTGTATACCGGAGATTGTCCTCGGGAGTACGAAGAATTATGTCGTAGGGCACTCGGTGCAATGAAGCGGGCTTATGCGAAATATTCGGGATTTTCCGTAGGGGCTGCCGTTTTGTTGGATAACGGCGAGATAATTTGCGGAAACAATCAGGAAAACATCGCCTATCCTTCGGGTTTATGTGCGGAACGGGTCGCTCTTTTTTATGCCCATGCGACTTATCCGGATACTCCCGTCCGGGCTATGGCCGTGACGGCTGCCCGAAAGGGAGATATTATAGAGGAATTCATTAGTCCGTGCGGTGCCTGTCGGCAGGTGATGGTTGAGGCGGCGGAGCGTTTCCGTCGGGATTTCGACGTGGTTTTGATGGGAAAGAACGAGACCCTCGTAATAAAGGCTTCCGCTCTTATTCCTTTTGCCTTCGATTCGTTCGGTTCCTGAACACTTCTCCTCTTCCCGTTTTTCATATCGGAATTATACCCCCATTGACTTTGCTTCTTTTCGCTTGAAGGAAGATATTCTTTTAATAAGGATTCCCCGCTTCTTTTCGCCTCGTCGTCCGTATCGTTTTTCCCAATTAGTCGGATATGGGGACGGACGTTAGCAAATATCCCCGGAAATGGGGATTGATTGATTGTGTCGTATTCGTTATCTTTGCAAACTTTTAAAATTTAATGGAGTAAGAAATGAAGAGAATTATTGTTTTTTGTATCGGCGTTTTGTTTTTAACGCCATTGTGTGCTCAGAAGAGAGTGAAGACGGATGCAATGTTGTTCGGTCATGTTCAGGATGCCAAGACGGGGGAACATCTTCCCTATGTGACGCTTATCGTTAAAGGTACCCGTTTGGGTACGTCTACGGATGCAACGGGACATTATAAACTTGCAAACTTGCCCGTAGGTAAATGTATCATTATTTTTCAGGCCGTAGGTTATAAAACCTTGGAAAAAGAAGTTTTTATGGAAAAAGGCAAAGGCCAAGCTTTATATGTGGATATGGAGGAGGATATTTTCGATTTGGACCAGGTGGTCGTAACGGGTACGCGTACGTATCATCATCTGAAAAATGTTCCCATACGTACGGAGGTAGTTAATTCCCGGGAAATAGAGGATAAGAATGCCGTCAATATTTATCAGGCATTGGAGGGCGTTCCCGGCGTAAGGGTGGAGCAGCAATGCCAGTTCTGCAATTTCAGTATGGTGCGTATGCAAGGTTTGGGAGCGGAACATACTCAGGTTCTTATAAACGGACAACCCATGTATTCCGGTTTGGCCGGAGTATACGGACTTCAACAGATGTCTACTTCCGATATAGACCGTATCGAGGTAGTTAAAGGAGCCGGTTCGGCTTTGTATGGGAGTAGTGCCGTGGCCGGAGCCATTAATATAGTGACCAAAGATCCGTCTTTTATTCCTTATACGAAAATAGGAGTTCAATTCGGAAGCTACGGTACTCATATATACGATGTCAATTCTTCCATGAGGAACGAAAGAGGTAATATAGGGTTATCCGTATTCGCCCAGCGCCAGACGGCGGATGCCATCGATCAGACGCAAGACGGAGAAAGCCGTTCGGAAGTAAAGCATAAGGACGGGATTTCGGATAGGGTGGAGACTCGTTTGAATAATATGGGTTTCAATTTATTCTTTTATAATCCTTTCTCGGATGCCGACGAGAAATTGGTGATTCGCGGTATGGCTTCGTCCGAAAGGCGGGCGGGCGGCGATTTACGGGAGGATATATTCCGAAATCCCTTTACGGAAGGTACGGAAAGTATTACGACCGAGAGATATACGGCCGAATTGGATTATAATGTGGCCCTAAGCGAGCATTCTTCTCTGAATTTTACGGCATCTTATGTGAATCACAGGCGTAATGCTACGAACGACGCTTTCTTGGGCTCTTATCACAAGACTCATACGGACAACAGATACGGTAAATTCGCACCGCACGATACTCTCCCGGATATAGCCGAAATGCGTCCCTATATAGCGAAGGAAAATTCTTTCAATGCCGCCTTCAGTTATGCTTTGAAATTGGGGAATCATAGCCTTATTGCCGGAGGACAACTTTATACCGACCGCTTGAAGGAAAGCGGCAAGTATGTGATTACCGACACTGCTGCCGCCATGAAAGATTATTATGGAACGGCTTATACGTCGTACAGTAAAAAAACTGCCGACGAATACGGATTTTTTATACAGGATGAATGGGCCGTTGCGCCTAAGTTGATGGTAGTTCCCGGAATCCGTTTCGATATGCATCGCTCCAAGGAAAAGTATACGGCCGATCGAAAAGTGGATATCACCTCCGCTTTCCCGGAAGTTAAATTCGATGAGAAAACCTTTAATCCCCGTTTGGCGATAAAATACGAAGTGAGCTCGGGATTCTCCCTCAGGGCGAATTTCGGTACGGGTTTCCGTGCTCCTTACGGATTTTCCGAAGACCTGCATTTGTGCAGCGGCTCTCCCCGAGTATGGAAATCGTCCGCATTGAAACCCGAAAAATCGATGAGTTTTAATATTTCCGGCGATTATTACGGGAAAAATTTCCGCATGAGTTTGAACGGGTTCCGTACGAATCTGAAAAATAAAATCGGTTTTTCGGATGCCGATGATGTAGTCAGAGCAAACGGTTATACCTATCAATGGGAAAATATAGACGATGCCTATGTGCAGGGTATAGAGTTTTCCTCTATGGTGAACATCGTTTCAAATCTCAGATTGGATGCGGATTTTACCTATAATCAAGGGAAATACAAGAATATAAGGAAGGATTGGGAAGGGACGTCCTTCGAAAAAGACTCCAGGCAAATTTCCCGCTTTCCGGCTACTACCGGCAATATAAAATTGGAATATGTGCCTAAAACCTGGAGGTTTATTTTAATCGGGAATTATCAGGGACGGATGTATATCGATTATATGAAGGATGACGAAGAGCCGGCCAAGATTAAAAAAACGCCCGATTTTATTTTGTTTAATGCAAAAATAGCCAAGACGATAGGCGGATTCAATATCTATGCCGGAATAAATAATATATTCGATTATGTGCAGGATGAAAAACATACGGACGATGCGGCTTTTATGTATGCTCCGATGTACGGAAGGATGTTTTATGGAGGTATATCTCTGAAAATCAATCACTGAATTCTGATATTTCCGATAAATTTCATGATAGGGTGTCCGCTTTCGGACACCCTGTTTCAGTATCCGATTTTATCGTAAAAATCCCCATTTATGGGGATTGTATTTTCAGTTTTATACTTCTACTTTTGCAGTGGAATTAATTCTGTTTTTATGCGTTTGTCAGAGCTTAAGACCGGAGAACATGCGGTTATCGTTAAAGTAATGGGGTACGGAGGTTTTCGTAAACGTATTATTGAAATGGGTTTTTTACCCGGAGAACGCATCGATGTCGTGCTCAATGCACCGTTAAAGGATCCGATAAAATATAAGGTGATGGGATATGAGGTCTCTTTAAGGCGTCAGGAAGCGGCGATGATAGAGGTGGTTGAAGAAGAAAACTACGTAAAAGGCGGTAAAGATGGGTACGACGGAATGGCTTCCATAGGCGAGGATGAAGACACATCCCGGATTTCTGCGAGATTGCACGAGATACACGTGGCTCTTGTAGGCAATCCGAATTCGGGTAAGACTTCCTTATTCAATCTGGCATCCGGAGCACATGAGCATGTGGGGAATTACGGAGGGGTTACCGTGGAATCCAAGATAGGATATTTCAAACATAAGGATTATAAGATAAAGATTGTGGATTTACCGGGCACATATTCGCTTTCGGCTTATTCTCCCGAAGAATTGTATGTGCGGCGGCACTTGGTGGAAGAGGCTCCGGATGTGGTAATCAATGTTTTGGATACGACTAATATAGAGCGCAATTTATATCTTACCACCCAGCTCATCGATATGAATATCCCGATTGTGGCGGCTTTGAATATGTACGATGAGTTTGAAACCAGCGGCAGCAGTTTGGATACGGGCTTGTTGGGTACGCTTTTAGGTATTCCCATGATACCTACGGTTTGTAAGAAAAAACGGGGTATAGACGAACTTTTCGATAAGGTGGTGGAGATTTATGAGGGGAAAAAAGATATAGGCCGGCACATACATATAAATCACGGCGGCGAAATAGAGACCGGTATCGGAAAACTGAGACGGGAATTGATAAAAAACGAAGCGCTGAAGTATAAGTACCATTCCCGTTTCCTTGCAATTAAACTTATCGAATCGGATGCCGATATCGTGAAAATCATATCCGCAATGCCGAATGCGGCGGAGATTATGCGGATAAAAGAGGCGGTCTGCAAACATATCGCCGAAATGTTGGGGGAAGATAGCGAGGCTGCGGTGGTGAATGCAAAATACGGTTTTATCCGGGGTGCTTTACTGGAGACTTATCGGGAATCCCATCGGGAAAATCGATTGAAAACAAAGTTTATCGATTCTTTCGTTACGCATAAATTTTGGGGCTTCCCGATTTTTTTCTTTTTTATGTTCGTGATGTTTTGGACTACTTTCGCTTTGGGAGATTATCCCATGCAGTGGATCGAAGCTTTCGTAGATTGGTTGGGCGGGGTTTTGAGCGAATCCATGCCGGAAGGTGCTTTGCGGGATATGCTGGTTGACGGTATAATAGGAGGAGTGGGGGGCGTTATTGTTTTTCTGCCCAATATATTGATACTCTATTTTTTCATGTCTTTTATGGAGGATTCCGGCTATATGTCGCGGGCAGCCTTTATTATGGACAAACTCATGCATAAAATGGGACTTCACGGGAAATCTTTTATTCCCCTCGTCATGGGATTCGGTTGCAATGTCCCGGCCATAATGTCGGTACGTACGATCGAAAATAGCAACAACCGTTTGGTTACCATGTTGGTGAATCCTTTTATGTCCTGTTCCGCCCGATTGCCGGTATATATATTTTTTGCAGGTCTTTTTTTTCCTCAGCACCAGACGTTGGTGCTCTTTTCCATATATATATTGGGCATAGTATTGGCCGTCGTTCTGGCGAAACTTTTCTCTCGTTTTTTGGTCGCCGAGGATAATACGCCTTTCGTTATGGAATTGCCGCCTTATCGTATGCCGACCTATAAGGCCGTATTCCGGCATTCCTGGGAAAAAGGAAAACATTATCTCCGGAAAATGGGGGGAATCATATTGGTGGCTTCCATCATTGTATGGGCATTGAGTTATTTCCCGAGAAAAACGGAGGAAATGACCGAATTGGAGCATCAGGAAACTTCCTATCTCGGCAGATTCGGGAAAACCATAGAGCCGGCGATCAAACCCTTGGGATTCGATTGGAGGTTGGGAATAGGACTTCTTTCGGGAGTGGGAGCCAAGGAGATAGTACTTAGTACCTTATGTGTACTTTATCCCGAAAATACGGCCGGGGGAACCCGTATCCCCATATCGCCGTTAGTCGCTTTCGGCTATATGGTATTTACCTTGGTTTATTTTCCTTGTCTGGCGACTCTTGTCGCTATAAAAAATGAATCGGGGGCGTGGAAATGGGCTGTTTTTTCCGCTTTTTTCAATACGCTTTTAGCATGGGTATTGGCCTTTGGCGTGTATCAAATAGGAGGATTGTTGGGCGGTTGAAAAATATTTATGAGTTCGGGATTTCAAGGTAGACTTTTATGCAGGATATAGCGGTATATATCATATTGGGAATATGTGTGTTATACATAGGATTTAAAATATTTCGGATGGTTTCGAATATTTGCAAAGGCAAGACCGAATGTCCGGGATGCGGTTGCTCGTCTTCGTGCGCTTCTTGTAATTCCGTTTCTAAACAATCGAAATCTTCCGGAAAGAAATCCCGATAAAGCATGAATCGTTTTATGGATATATTGAAAAAAACGAATGGGGTTTTTTATATGCGAAAACGATTTATCCTGTACTTGCTCTTGTGCTCTCCGGTGTGGAATTTATCGGCACAAAAACCTTCTGCCGATATCGTTCATACCGTTTTGTTTTTGGATTCCCGAACGGGGAATCCGCTTTCCATGACAACCGTAATGATTGAAGAATTGGAGTTGATGAATTATACGGATATAGAGGGAAAAATCTTTCTGCGCCGTCTTGTGCCGGGGAAATATTATACGCTCCAGGCCAATTATATCGGATATATGCCTGTAAAGCATCGTATTGTGGGGAGAACGCAGCCCCATACCGATACGATATATATGGAACCTAAGTCTTATGCACTTAAGGGAGTGACGGTTACCGCAGAACTTTTGCGTAAGGAAAGCGGTATTACGCGCATCCGTAAGGATGCCTTGGAATATCTGCAACCTACGGGACTATTGGATGTGATGGCTTTGACTCCCGGAGGATTATGGAGAAATCCCGGACTTCGCTCGGTTCAACAGATAGAGATGAGAGAAACGCGTAGTTCGCAGAACTCTGCTCTCGGAACCTCCATAATTATGGACGATGTCCCTATGTCCAATGATGCCAATCTGCAGGGTATGGGCAACAGGGATCAAAAACTTATGGAGAGGAGTACGATGAATATGGGTATAGATATGCGGGAAATATCGATAGACCATATCGAGAGCATAGAGGTGATTCAGGGCATACCTTCGGTTCGTTACGGAAACCTCACCAGTGGAGCCATTGTACTGAATACGAAAGCGGGAGTGTCTCCTTATGAAGTCCGTATCCAAGCCGATCCTTATACCAAATTATTCTCCGTAGGAAAAGGATTCGATCTGTCGAAAGGACAAAGTTTGTATGCGGGTATGGATTATGCCGGTTCGACGGGGGATATACGCAACCCCATTACCGGATATCGCCGGATTACGGGCTTATTGCGTTATGCCTATACGGGGAAAGGAGAATGGACACCCAAGTTGAATATTACCCTTAATTATACGACGACCCTCGATTCTCAAAAGTTCGATCCCGAAACCATGGTTTCCAAGGAAACTTATAGAGGAGAATACGATAAAATCGGGATGATAACCCGCTTTGCTTTCAATTACGGGAAGAAGGCAAAATATCCGGCATCGCTGGAAGCTACGTTCTCCTTGAATTTAATCCGGGATGTGGTGAGGCAGGAGCGTTATATCACTCCTAATAAAACTCTGGCACAGCCGCTGCTTAAAACCGACGGAGAAGCGGAGGGTATTTACCTACCCAATATCTATTTCTCCGAATTTTCTACGGACGGCAGACCGATGGCGGCTTTTGTTCAAATCCGTAATACCTGTAGATTTTATCGAGATAAAATTAACGGTTCGCTTATGGCAGGACTTGAATTCCGGTATGATAAAAACTTCGGCAAAGGCCCGATTTACGATCCGAAACTTCCTCCGAATCCCGGTTCTTCGACCTCTTCCCGTCCTTTGGCTTATAAGGATATTCCCGCATCGGCACCCTTGGCATGTTTTATCGAACAAAATCTCCGTTTCGAACTTCCCGGCGGTTGGAAAAACCATACTCGTGTGGGAGTCCGACTGTCTCATGATTTGGCTATTGTGGGACGGGAACGCGACCTTGCAAAGACTCTGCCTGCGGAACCCCGGATGTACACCTCTTTCTCCGCTCCGGATACGGAGTTGGGCGGCAGACCTCTGCGTACGACCCTCTCTTTCGGTTACGGACAACATGTTAAGTTCCCTACTTTGGCCTATCTGCATCCGGAACCGGCCTATTTGGATTTTATCGAAGCCAACTACTATCATAATAAACCGGAAAACAGATTATTGTGGGTGCGTACATACGTGTTCGAACACATTAATCCCCAATTGAAATGTAATACGGAAACCAAATGGGAAGTCGGAATCGACTTGGGGTATGGAGGAACCCATCTGCAACTCAATTTTTTCAGGCATTTTACGAAACAGGGATTCGAAAACCGGGATATTTCCGTATATACCCCCTTTAACCGTTATACGTATGACGGAAATATCTCCGATACCAAGCCTACGCTCGACCTTTTCGAAAAGGAGAGAATAGAGCGGCTTTCATTATTGTCTATGCCGGATAATAGTGTGAAGACAAAAAAGAAAGGAATAGAATACATCTTGATTTTTCCTGAAATTCTTTCTTTGAATACTAAAATCAGATTGCAGGGAGCTTATTACAAGACATTATACGGGAATAGTTTACCTGTGGCTTATCGACCGCCTGTTATATTGAATAATATGCTGTTCCCTTATATAGGATTCTATGCAGGACGTAATGATAATGAGAGCCGGCGCTTCCATTCCGTTTTGCGAACGGATACTCATATCCCCGCTTTGCGTTTGATTTTTTCGACTACATTGCAGTCCGTTTGGTTTACCGATTACAGAGTTTTGCCTTACGCTGCACTTCCTTCTTATTGGGTGGCTCCTCCGGGAGAAGAAAAACCGGGTATGGAGTTGGATATCTCGGATCCTTTGCAGAAGCAACTCGAACTTTCCTTACCCGATGGGATGTTCGAAGCGAAAAAAACTCCCGTTTCCATTTCTTGCAATATGAAGATGACGAAAGAGTTGGGACGATATGTTAAAGTTTCCTTTTTCGTCAATGAAATTTTCAGTTATAATCCCGTTTATGAAACCAATCTGAAGGTGCGTCTTCAGAACAGACGTTCCGCATTTTTCGGAAGCGAGATAAAAATCAAAATATAACCTTTAATTTTTTAACAATGAAGAAAATGAAATTATCGATTTTATCCTTAATGGTGTTATTATTAGCTATAACATCGTGTAAAAAAGACGATAAGGTGATAGAACCCGTAGATGTTAAAATCACCTTCACTTTGCCCAAAGGGCTTTCCCATACGTTTAAGGAGATCAGTCTGAAAATTACGAATAAAGAAACGGGGGAGAGTTTGGAAAAAAAGGAACTCTCTTATGGGAAAGTTCACGTAATCCCTCTAAAACCGGGTGTATACAATATCTCGGCCAATACCGCAATCGAAGAAGACGGGAAGAAGATGGATTTTTCAGCTATCGTTTCCGATTTTTCCGTAAGCATGAAATCGGCGGAAGTTGCATTATGCTTGCTTCCTCAGATCAAGGGAGGATTTGTGATTAGAGAATTGTTTTATAGCGGGGGTGTACATGATGTAACGTCTAAGCAATATAAGAACGGAGCGGATTATGTGATTATTGTAAATAATAGCGATCGGATACTGTATGCCGACAGTCTCGTATTTGCCGGAACGGCTGCCAATACGGCCATTAATGATAAACGTCATCGCAAATATCTGCCAGAAATCGGAGTGGAGTTTATGTTTATGGTGCCGGGGGACGGAAAAACTTATCCTGTAAAACCGGGAGAAGAATTCGTTATCTGCAGCGAGGCTAAAAACCATAATGAAATTTCCAAAATGGTGCCCGATTTATCGAAAAAAGCGAAATTCGAATGGTTTGAACCTAACGATAGATTCCAATTGACGGACAATCCGACCGTTAAGAATATGGAGATACTTTACAAAACAAGTATGTCATTTACAGCTCTTCATATGAGAGGCAATACCTCTTATTTTATTTTTAAAATGCCCATGTCCATGGAAAAACTTATGAAGGAACATGCCCGGGAAATAGCATTCAATAATCCGTCCATACCTCCCGTTATGTGTCCTTTTATTCCGGACGCCTGGGTGTCGGATGCTGTGGAATTGAGTAATGGTGAAATGATTAAAGCGAAGGCTTTGCCGGCTTCCGTAGATGTTTCCTTTACTTTTTGCAGTGATATGAAGAAAGGATACACCATACAGAGAAAACTTTATTATACCGTAGGTGACCGGAATGTTTACGTGGATAATAACGATTCTGCAAACGATTTTCTCAAAGACATTCCCTCGTCCATATTACCTAAATAATTAAGCTTGTATTATGAAATATCGCCTTTCCGTTTTTGCAATTTTTTTGTTGCTTATTCCTCTTGGGAGTATGGGACAGGAGCATTGGTGGAAAGGCGATTCCGTTTTATACAATAAAGAAATTTTACTAAGCAATGCGGTATTATTGTCTTTGGGTAAAATAGACAAGTCGGTAGATGCCGGATTTACTTACACTCATTCGAAGCCGGTTCCGGAACATTGGGCGGGGTATCCCGAGGAAGTTTCCCGATGGCGGTTTAAAGCCGAGGGAATTACCCGTGTCGGACGGTTTTGCGGAAGCGGTATGGCCGCCTTCTCCCGAATACACGAAAAAGACCTTTCTTTCCGGTTGACGAATCATAGCGAACTTTTTTATCCTTTTATCGTTGCCGATACCGTTTCCGCATCACATCATACGGAGACCTATAAGATTGCGGCTTCCGGAGCCTGGCGAATGAATTCCGCATGGCATTTGGGCGGAAGCAGCGGTTATACGGGGGTAATAAGACATAGCCGCAAGGATCCGAGGGTATTGAATAATGCGTCTTGTGTCGATTTGGATGTATCGGCCGGATACGATGCGCATGCAAGAGGAATTTGGATGCTATCTCTCGGTGCGGTTTTCTATAGACAATCGATGGATTTTAATGTTTATCTTCCCTCTTCTTCCGAATGGTACTATGTGATGCGTCCCTTCGGACAGTTCAATAAGCGTTACTCCGCCCGTGAAAGCAATGGCGAGAGTTTTTTTCACAATAGACTGGAAAAATATGTCCGGTTCGTTTTTTTGCGTCCGGAATATAATACGGTCGTGCGATTAAAGAGCGGTTACGCATCGGGTAGGTTGGAAACCCGGAATGCCGGAGTCTACCTTAATGAACGGATAGACCGCTATGTGGCACCTTATATGGTTTCCGATATTTTTCGCCTGACGGATAAAACAGTTATATATTTTACGGGACAAGGCCGTTTTGAGCGCCGGAGAGGAATTGAGCGCATATACGAGCGAGTTGCTGTCAATAAGGAGTCTTCTTTATACAATTACGAATTACTGGCCACCAATAAGAGTTTCGATTCGGTCCACGATGAGATGACGGCTAAATTGGGTATAAGATATTCGGCAATCCGGACGATAACCGGTCTTCGTTTTGCGTATAAGCGTAAGAAGTATGATATGACGGAATATGAGAAGACTTATTTTGCCCGTTTTGATAAGTCGGTTGTAGGAGGGGAAATGGATTTTAAATGGAAAACCTTCCGTTTGGCGGGATATAATCTTTTATCGGCTTATTTTAAGACGGGAGGTTCCGGGAAACGACACTTGGATATGAATTCCCAAACTGTCGTATCGGAACAGGCTTATCTTCGTTACGAAGAAGGAGCTAACCGGTATTGGCGCATTCAAAATGATTTGTATTTTCGTTTATCGCCGGATTCCGGGGAGCATTTTGTCCGTTTATCTCTTATTATGGGTTTGAAGTTTTGGGAGGGAGGAGGTCATTCCTACGATACGTCTTTTTCCTTGAGTTATATGTTTTGAGCCGGATATTTGAAATTGTTTTTTGTTGCCTGGTGCGCTTCTTTTTATCCGTTAAACGGGAACGCCTTATTTTTTATTTGCCCGGACTTATGTCGAAGAGATTTTCACTTTTCCGCCGGATATAAAGATTGAGATTTTTCGATACGGAAAATGGAAAAATTTACGCTGCCGTATACTCTTCGCTCTTTAAAGAAAGGGGTGTTTTCAAAAGATACGGTTTTAGGATGTTCGATAACGACTAAGGTGCCCGGATGCAGGAGTGCATTTTCCTCAAGGAGTTGCGGTAGCCGTTCGATATCTTTCAGTTGATAAGGAGGGTCTGCGAATATAAGTTCGAATTTCTCCCCTTTGATTTTCCGTAAAGCCTTGAATACATCTTGTTTTACGGCTTTTATTTCGGGAAGTCCGAGACTTTCTGCCGTATATTTGATGAAGAGGTAATGGCGGTAGTCGTTTTCTACGGCGATAACCTCCGCTGCACCCCGGGAAGCTAATTCGTAACTGATACTTCCGGTTCCGGAAAAGAGGTCCAGAGCCCGGATATTTTCCAAATCGATATGATTTTCGATTACGTTGAATATATTTTCCTTGGCAAAATCGGTAGTAGGTCTCGCTTTGAAATATTTGTCGGGAGTTATTGTTTTCCCTTTCAGTCGTCCTCGGATTATTCGCATTTCGTCATATGTATAAGATAAATATGTTCCGATGAATTAAATCCCGTATGCTTGGGAATCGTATGGTCTAATTCCGGAATTTCGAGTACGGACAACCGTTGTATTTCCCGGCTTAAAATATTTTTGATTTCCTTATTCGACGATACTGAGCCCGATATGTTCAAGTATATGAGATTGCGGTCGATTCCTTCCGTATCGATGATATTGAGGATATAATAAACGACATCCTTTGCCGAATTATAAGAATAAGAATTGCATAAAACGATATTTTCTCCGCATATTAAAAGGATATCGCAATGTTTGTTTCCAATATCTGCAAATAAGTGGTATGTATTTATGGAAATATGCTCCAAAGCATATCGGATAAAGGGATAGACGGCATGGACGATGACCGGATTATTGAAATATTCATTGCAAAAACGAATCAATTCTCCGGGAATGCTACTGACGATAAACGTATGGGATTTTTCGATTTTATGGTATATCAAAACGTCGCCTTCGTTTATGGAATGCGATATCCCGTAATAATCGGCCAATGTTTTAAGATTGAAGAATTCTTCCGGCACCAGCATTTTTTCCGGAATCGAAATCATAATATAAATATGTTTGTATTCCGTATGGAATATGGGGTAAGCGTCGAAGGCCTTTTTTACGATGTCCGTTTTAAATCCCTCTCCTTCGCGAAGTTGTTCATGAGTCAGCAATAGTAGTTTTTTTTCCGTGTCCTGTATGCAAACAGAAAATCCATCTGCTTTTAAACAGATGGACATAAAATAGCTCTCACTTTTATCCAAATTGAAAAAACGATCAATAAAATAAGTGTTTTGCATCCGGAGCTTTTATCATTCCCAATTTCCTACATTGTTGTTCGCTTCTTTCAAACTTCCGACCATCATTCCCGGATACTTTTTTAAACGGATACGTTCTCCGTTTTCCTGCTCTATTTCCATTTTATATTTGTCGTATATATTCTTAAATATGATCGTATTCGATACTCTGGCTTCGAATACGGGAATATCTATGCCGGATTTGGTTGTGAGTATGGTGGCACCCATGATAAATTCGTATGTTTTGTTCGTAAAGGGCACATAACGTATGTCTTCGATGGGGAAATCTTTCGAGAATACGTTTTCCAAAGCGGCGACTTTGATGGTATCTCTCAGTATCAGGCCCTTTTTTATGGCTTCGGATTCCGTCATACCGGCCTCTATTTGTTCGTCGGATAAGGAACCGATGGAACGTACCATACGGATGGAATCGTATTTTATGAAATTTATAAGGGTATCGAAGCTATGGGTATATACATCATATACGCTTTTATATGCTTCTTGAGCCTTGCGGATATCGATAAGGCGATTCTTAACTATATCGTACCTGTGTTTTTTCAGTATTTCGAATTTCTGAGGAACACTGATACTTTCATAGCATTTATACCCTAAAAACAGGATGATAATACCTAAAATGATTTTAATCGTTGTTTTCATCTTAATTATGCTTTATATTATTCTTGCTTTTTATCAATGAAAAATAATTACTACCTTTATCCCATGCCGCAACCGGGCATAAACCGACAATATGGCAAATTTAGGAAAAAATTTAGAGAACACCTACGGGTCGGTGATAAAAAATTGTTTTTATTTTAAAAGAACTGATGTTAAAGCATTTTTGGGTAGATAAAATATTGAATAATATTGAGTTTGAATTGGATGATTTGCAAAAAGATGTCGTGGAAAAAATGGCGGATTTTTGTTTTTCTCCGAAAAATGAGACTTTGTTCATATTGAAAGGTTATGCGGGTACCGGGAAGACTTCATTGGTTGCAGGTGTTGTGCGGACAATGCACGAATTGGGAAAAAATACGGTTTTATTGGCTCCCACAGGAAGGGCTGCTAAGGTTTTTTCCGCCTACTCTTCTCTTCCGGCTTTCACTATTCATAAAAAAATATACCGACAAAAGGAACAGGATTTGTTTTCCTTGGCTTATAATTCTCTTTCCGGCACATTATTCATTGTAGACGAGGCATCCATGATCTCGAATCAGGGAGGGGGCATATTCGGCAGCGGATGTCTTTTGGACGATCTGATGACTTATGTATACGGAAAAGAAGGGAATCGCCTGATGCTGGTAGGTGACGGAGGACAGTTGCCTCCGGTGGGTACGGCTTCGAGTCCGGCCTTGGATCCGGATTATTTGCGGGAACATTACGGGATATCCGTATGTTGTGAAGAATTGGACAAAGTGGGGCGTCAGACGGAAGATTCCGGAATATTATGGAATGCTACCAATATTCGCATGCACATGAATGCCTTTAAACCCTTGTGTTTTCGTCTGAAAGATTTTCCGGATATAGATTCGGTTTTGGGGGAAGAACTTTTGGAAATCATAGAATCCTGTTATGATAGATACGGGGAAGAGGAAACGATTGTTATTTGTCGTTCGAATAAGCGGGCGGTAAGGTTTAATGCGGGAATCCGCTCCCGCATTATGTACAGGGAAGAGGATATCGCCAAAGGCGACCGGGTGATGGTCGTAAAGAACAATTATTTTTGGGGAGACGGGGAACCCGGTGATTTCATCGCAAACGGGGAAATAGCCGTTGTCGATCGGGTAGGAAGACGGGAACGACAGTACGGTTTGGAATATGCGGAGCTGTCCCTCACCTTGGATTCAAACGGGAAGAAATTCGATGCCACTGCGATTTTGGATACGCTTACCTCGGACGGTCCGGCTCTTACGGGAGAGGAGGGAAAGCGACTTTATTTAGAGGTGGAGAAATCTTATGCCGATATAAAATCCAAGAGAAAACGTTTGGAGAAGATGCGGGAAGATCCCTATTATAATGCATTACAGGTGAAATATGCCTATGCTATAACCTGCCATAAAGCGCAGGGAGGGCAGTGGGATGCGGTTTTCTTGGATGCTGCCGTCATCAGAGACGATATATGGGATGAAGATTTCTGCCGCTGGCTTTATACGGCAGTGACCCGTGCCCGAAAAAAACTCTATCTTATCAATCTTCCGGAATCTTATAAAGCTTGATTTTGGAATTTTTCTTTATCTCTTTTTCGGGCATTTTCGGCAGAGACCCGGGAGTCTGCATCCGGCCGGCTCCTCGTGTTATTTCTTAGAATGACAAATATGTACGGTTTTTAACTTCACTAAGGCTCAATTGAGGATTGATGAGCCGGATTTTCCGTATCGAATTTCAAGTAGTTTTAATTTCACTAAAGCTCAATTGAAGATGTTTCACTTTTGTACAGATGAAAATCGCAAAGTGCGTTTCAATTCTAATAAAGTGCAATTAAAGGACAGAAGAACTGCGTAACTATGATACCGAGTTTCAATTCTAGTAAGATGCAATTAAAAGTAGTGCGGGATGCTTCAGTGAGAAATTTGATGTTATCAGTTTCAATTCCAATAAGGTGCAATTAAGGGACTTCTGCAATTCAAGCCAATACAAGTATTATCCTGTTTCAATTCCAATAAGGTTCGATTTAATTACAAAGGTGTCTCTATCTGAATGGATTTGTTCCACATGAACGGCTGTTCAGATAGAAAAAGATACCAAAATTTCAATTCCGACGGTTCTGCAGGACAAAAAAAGACACCAAATGAAATCCAGAAATAATTTTGCTAATTCAAAAAAATGTATTACATTTGCAATATAAAGTATGATAAAAGTATAACAATGGAAGCAAGAGCAATAAAAAAAACAACAGCGTTTCGTTTAGATGAAAGTTTAATAGATAAGCTAAAAGCAGAAGCGAAGAAAGTAAACAGAAGTTTGAATAATTATGTAGAGTGTATTCTCATGGATAGCGTGTATAATGCACCGAACGAAACAACCATAGCAGCTATAAACGAAGCACGTTCGGGAAAGTATGCCGGAACGATAAATACCAGTAACATGGAGAGTTTTATTAAATCGTGTGAGTAATGAAAATACTACATTACAGCACACAGTATAAAAAGGACTTCAAGAGGTATAGAAATCAGCCTAAAAAGCTTGAAAAGTTGTTAGAGGTCTTGGTTATGCTTGAAAATGAAGAAACTTTACCCCAAGAACTAAAAGCCCATAGACTTACAGGACAATATAAGGATTGCATGGAATGCCATATAGAAGGAGATTTTTTATTGATATGGTTTGATGATGAAAGCAATATAATAGAACTTCTTAGGCTTGGAAGTCATTCGGAATTATTTAAGTAATTTTTCCCCTTACGTTTTGGGCGTAAGGGATTCTTTTTTTCTTACTTGCCCAGAAAAAAGAAATCAAAAAAAGGCTCTTACTCCCTCACCCTTTTAGCGATATAGTTTAATCATTCCGTCCGCTTTGCTTCGTATCAATTCCAATAAGGTGCAATTAAGGGCAGGTACATGAAGAGAAACAGGTTCGACTTTTATGTTTCAATTCCAATAAGGTGCAATTAAGGGAAAAACCAAAATTTTTAGACAATTCATCAATAAGAGAAGGTTTCAATTCCAATAAGGTGCAATTAAGGGTACTTTCAGTTCTCGCTTGTTTCTCAAGGAAACGTGTTTCAATTCCAATAAGGTGCAATTAAGGGTTTATGTGGGGCGGTTTAACCCTTATTGTTGTTTTGGGTTTCAATTCCAATAAGGTGCAATTAAGGGTGTAGCTGTTGAACTTCTGAAAACAAGTCTTGAAGGTTTCAATTCCAATAAGGTGCAATTAAGGGTTTAGCCAAGTAATTAACGGGTAGTGTAAAATAAACTGTGTCACGCATTATTTCTCTATAGAAAACTCATCGGTCG
>JBGZEX010000025.1:0-7512 GCA_041846495.1 Marinifilaceae bacterium | reverse complement strand
TCATTTAAAAGAGCGTGGCTCAGTAGGAATCAGAGAGTAACAAGCGATCAACAAATGTAATACAAGAATGAGCTGAAAAAACAATAAACGATAACTATCGCTTATAAGGCTAAAAAGAAAGGCGCTCAAAATGAACGCCTTAATAATCATTGATGATATATGCTAACCGTTGGTAATCACCACTCATTTACCGATGCAGAAGTTGCGGAAAATGTTGGAGAGGATTTGGTCGGAGGTTATTTGGCCGGTTACCTCGCCGAGATAAGCATTGCATTCGCGAATGTCCTGGGCGAGAAATTCGCTGCTTATACCGGATTCCATGGATGAGAGCAAAGAAAGCATGGCGTTTCTTGCTTTTGAAAGGGCTTCATAATGCCGTACATTACTTACTACCGGTGTGTTGGCATCAAGGGAATCCGTGTCGATTAAACCGGTAAGACGTTCTATGAGGGCATCCGTATTTATGTCTTTCTTGGCGGATATGGGGATTAGGTCTTCGCCGGGGAAAGCCCTGCGGTATTTTTCAACGGCTGCGGGAATATTGTCGGTTTTATCCGATTTGTTGAGGATGATCGAAAACCGTGCGGAAGGGGAGAGGTGGTTTTTAATTCGAGTGTATTCATTGCGGATGTCTTCCGGTTCTCCGTTTATATCGGCCAAGAGAAGCACGATATCGGCCATTGTTATTTTGGAAAAGGTGCGCGCAATACCCTGTTTTTCGATATCGTCTTTTGTCGTGCGTATTCCGGCCGTATCGATCAAGCGGAATTTTATTCCTTTGAGGACGAGTGTTTCCTCTACGGTATCTCTTGTGGTTCCGGCAATTTCGGATACGATGGCCCGTTCTTCTTTTAAAAGTCCGTTGAGAAGGGTGCTTTTCCCTACGTTCGTCGCACCGGCCAATACGACGGGTATACCGTTTTTTACGGCATTCCCGGTGGCGAACGAGTCGCATAGCCGGCCGAGTTTGTCGATGATACGGGAAGCCAAATCTTTCAGAGCTTTTCGGTCGGCAAACTCCACGTCCTCCTCTGCAAAATCCAATTCCAATTCCAAAAGAGAGGAGAGTTGAAGGAGTTGCTCTCTTAATGCGAGAAGTTCCTTGGAAATACCTCCTTTGAGTTGATTGAAAGCAATTTTATGTGCGGTAGCCGAGGAGGAGGCAATCAAATCGGCAACGGCTTCCGCTTGTGCAAGGTCTATTCTTCCGTTTAGAAAAGCCCTTTGGGTAAATTCTCCCGGTCCGGCTAAACGTATGGGGAGCTTTAGCAGCAATTGCAGTATGCGTTGTTGTATGTAAACGGAGCCGTGGCATTGGATTTCCACGGTTTCTTCTCCGGTAAACGAGTGCGGGGCGTGAAAAACGGCTGTCATCACTTCGTCTATGGGGATATTGTCTTCATATATGAAACCGTATTTCAAGTAATTGGGCGGTAATTCCGCGAGTTTTTTTCCGTCGCAGGTTCTGAAAATTTTGTCGACGGCATGTATGCATCCTTTTCCGGATATGCGGATAACGGCAATTCCTCCCATGCCCGGAGCCGTCGCTATAGCGCATATGATGTCCGATTCGCCCCTGTTGTTCATCGTATTTATTATTTGGTACGAAGACAAAGGTCACCAGAATTTTTCAGTTTTCCAATAGTACGGAAAGATATGAAGTTGAATTATTATCGTCGGTAATTGAGATATTTTCTCTGCCTATTGAATCCGCATGGGAGGTTTTAGGAGAATAAATTTTGTTTTTACTTAAATATGATTAATTTTATATCGAATATAAATTGTTTAAAAAATATGAATTATGAAGAAGAGTGTATATGTGTTTTTGGCAGACGGTTTTGAAGAAATGGAAGCGGTGACGGTCATCGATATATTGAGAAGAGGGGGATTGGATGTGAAAACAGTGTCTGTTATGGCTTCCGACGAAGTGAAAGGTGCGCATGGAATAGGGATAAGAGCGGATGTTATGTTTGATAAGACGGATAAGCAGGATATTCTTTGTATGGTATTGCCCGGAGGGCTTCCCGGAGCCGAGAACCTGGCAAAGCATTCCGGATTGATTGCCATGTTGCAGGAGCATTACGACGCCGGAGGTTATGTGGCTGCCATATGTGCCGCTCCCGGGCTTGTCTTGAGTAAATTGAAACTAAGCGGAAAGGCTACTCTAACCACTTATCCCGGTTTCGAGGATTACATCGAGGAGGCGGATGTAGTGAATGACGGAGTCGTGGCCGATGAAAACCTGATAACGGCAAAAGGACCTGCTTTTGCTCCCGGATTCGGTTTGACGATTTTGGAAATACTGACCGATTCCAAAAATGCAAAAGAAGTAGCCGAAGGGATGCTTTATTAACATTTATAATATTATCTTTGCAGCTTTCAATTTAAAAGCGATGCAAAGGTATGAATAAGTTTTTATGTGTGATGGTATGGGCTTTTATGGGGATAATTCCCCTGAAAGCCCAAAAAGAAAAGACCGATATTTCCCTTTACGAGCGGGTAAGCAGGATAGAAAAGAGGACGAATCGTTTCAATCTTTATCTTAATTTGCAGGGAGGTTTCAACGGGTATTTCGACGACGGATTTACCGATTCGAAATTTCATTTCCGGGATATCAGAATATCCGCTAACGGAAATATTAACGAATGGTTATCTTATGCCTATCGTCAGCGATTGAACCGCTCCAATCATTCCGGTGCCAATCCGGATAATCTTCCCAACTCTCTCGATGTGGCGGGGATAGGTTTGCGTTTAGGCGAAAGATTGAATATGTTCGTAGGAAAACACAGTGCTGCATACGGAGGAATAGAATACGACATGTATCCGCATGAAGTATACGAATTCAGCGATATGGGAGATTATATCACATGTTTTATGACCGGGTTGAAACTGGCATGGGATATTGATGCGGCTCACCAATTTCAGTTCCAGATAATGAATGCTTCCGACAGGAGCCATGAGGCCACTTATGGTCCCGTTCCCGGAATAGAACCGGCCAAGGCTCATTTTGTATATACCCTTAATTGGAACGGAGGATTCGAGTTTTCGGGAACTCGGATTTATACCAGATGGTCGGTTTCTTTATTGAATGAAGCCAAATCTCATAAAATGTATTATATCGCTTTGGGAAACGGCTTGAAATCCGAAAAATGGGATGTGTATTTCGATGCCTTGTATTCTAAGGAAGATATCGACAGAAAAGGCATCATGTCGGAAATCCTTTCAAAACACCATGAAAATAACGGGAACAGGTTAAGGGAAGGAAATATGTTGAATGTCGGTTATCTCTCTTTTATCGCCAAAGTAAACTACAGTATAACCGACAATTGGAAGGTTTTTACAAAAGCTATGTTCGAAACGGCCTCGGTGGCTGAAAAATGGTCGGCCTCTAAAGCAGAGAATGTGAATAGTTTCGTAGATATCGAAAAGGGGAAATACCGGAATTCTTACGGTTATATAGGAGGAGTGGAATATTATCCTATGGAAAATTCGAACCTGCATTTTTTCCTGAATTATATCGGAAGGTCTTATAAATATACGGATAAGGCAGCTACGCTTCCCGATACGAATAAGCACAGGATTTGTTTGGGATTTGTATACACGCTTCCTATTTATTGAATAGAATTTTCATACATATCTTGCCGTGTTTCCGAAGATATGGGACACGGCATTTTTCGTATCCGGATTTTGAAACCGTAAGTTATGTTTGAAAATTATAGCTTAAACGACGGGGGGAGGGAAGTAGCGCGTAGCAGAATCGAACTGCTATTACCTGCGTGAGAGGCAGGTTTCCTAACCGTTAGAAGAACGCGCCCTGTTCGATTGTGCAAATATAGCGGAAATTTTCTTCCGATCAAATTTACCGGACGATATTCTCGATTTTTATTCGAATCGGCAGGTGTTTCTTATGCATATTAAAATATACCCCCCTTGCGGCATATACGGCAAGAGGGGATATGATATCCGGTTTCATACCCGGATTTTATTTTTCCGGTGCATTCTTTAAAATTTCGAGCAGGAAGTCCCAGAATTTTTTTACGGATTCGATATTTACCTTTTCGTCCGGAGAATGCGGGTGTTTGATGGTGGGTCCGAAGGAAATCATATCCCAATGGGGATAATTCGCTCCTAAGATACCGCATTCCAAACCGGCATGCACGGCCTTTATATCCGGCATTTTACCGAACATTTTTTTGTAAATCGTGCGCATCTCCGAGAGGATGGGAGAGGAGGGATTGGGATTCCACCCCGGATAGCCTCCGAGGAATTCGATGGTGTCGGCACCGGCGAGTTCGAATACCGCTTCGATGTTTTGCGTGAGGGCTTCTTTTGCGGATTCCACGGAAGAGCGTACCAGCGTGTACACGACGGCTTCTCCTTTCCCGGCTTTTACGATAGCCATATTATTGGAGGTTTCTACCGTATCCGGCATGGAATCGATCATGCGTACGGGGCCGTTGGGACATGCAATCAGAGCATTGACGAATTTTTTCTGAAAACCGGGAGACATGACTTTTTTGGGAAGTTTCGTTTTCTCTATCGAAAGACTGAGTTCCGGATCTTTTTCGATAATTTCCGCTCTGTATATGGCCTCTGCCTTTTTTATGGCATTTTCCAATGCCTCTATTTTATTTTTGGGAAGAGCGATTGTGGCGAAGGATTCGCGCGGGATGGCATTCCTCAAAGAGCCGCCATCTATGGAGGCGATACGCATCTTCAGACTTCCCGCATAAGTTTTTATGAAACGGGACAGTATTTTATTGGAGTTTCCTCTGCCGAGATTAATATCCATGCCGGAATGTCCGCCCTTAAGATTTTTTACGGCGATCCTGTAGGCAACGTAATCTTCGGGGGTATCCTTTTCGTCGTAGACAAATTTTACGGAAGCATCTATACCTCCCGCACATCCTACGTATAATTCCCCTTCGGTTTCGGAATCGAGGTTGAGGAGGATATCGCCTTTTAATACGCCGGGTTTAAGTCCGTTGGCTCCGTCCATTCCGGTTTCCTCCGTAGCGGTAATCAGAACTTCTATGGGTCCGTGTTGGATGGTATCGGAAGCGAGTATGCCCATTGCGGAGGCTACGCCTATTCCGTTGTCGGCTCCCAATGTAGTACCTTTGGCTTTTACCCATTCGCCGTCGACATAAGCCTGTATGGGGTCGGTTTCGAACTTATGAGCTACGTCTTCGTTTTTCTGTGGCACCATATCGAGATGAGCCTGAAGGATGATGCCCTTACGGTTTTCCATACCTTTGGCGGCCGGTTTACTCATAATGATATTGCCCGCTTTATCCTTTTTAGCCTCCACATGATGTTCCTTGGCCCATTCGAGCATGAATTTACGGGCTTTTTCCTCGTGATTCGAAGGACGGGGTACCTGTGTGAGTTTATAAAAGTTTTCCCATACTTCACGGGGTTGTAATTTTTCCAGTTCTTTACTCATTTCATTAAGTTTTATGTGATTTATTTCAGATGTTCGTTCAGATATTTTACGAATTTATGGTATAACTGCAATGTGGTCATTCCACCGTATATGCTATGGTTACGGTTGAGATATACGGCCATGTCGAATTGCTTCCCGGCTTGAACGAGGCGTTCGGATAATTCGTATGTATTCTGTATGTGTACGTTGTCGTCGGCCGTTCCATGGCATAGAAGCAAATTGCCTTTGAGATGCGAAGCCCAGTTCAACGGGGAGTATTTTTCGTATCCTTCGGGATTTTCCCCGGGGGTGCGCATAAACCTTTCGGTATATACGGTGTCGTAATATTTGAAATTGGTTACCGGAGCTATGGCTATGGCCGTGGAGAATACGTCATTTCCTTTCAATATGCAGAGAGAAGCCATGAATCCCCCGTAGCTCCATCCCCATATCCCGATTTTGGCGGGATCTACATAAGGTTGTTCGCTTAACCATTTCCCGGATGCTATCAAATCGCTGCTTTCGATATCGCCGAGCCGCAGATAGGTACATTTTCTGAAAGCTTCGCCTCGGCCACCCGTTCCCCGGGGGTCTACGGTAACGACGATATACCCTTCCTGTGCAAGGTAATTCCAAAAATCTATTTCCCATTCGTTTTTGACCTGCTGGGATTCCGGTCCGCTGTATTGATTGATTACCACGGGATAGCGTTTCGATGCATCGAAATTCGCCGGTTTGAGTATCCATGCATTCAACATCGTTTTACCGTCCGCTGCCGGAATTTCAATGAATTCTTTGGTGGTAATTCCGTATTTTCGTGCGGTTTCCTTGAGTTCGGAGTTATCGGTCAATAGACGGATGGTTTTGCCTTTGCCGTTACATATTTCCGTTACCGGAGGCGTATTTATATTGGAGTATCGATGTACCCAATATTTGAAATTCCTGCTGAAATCGGCAGAATGCCATCCGGGCAGACTCGACAGTTTGCGTTTATTCCCTTTTTCGTCGATGGAATATATGTGTTTTTCTACGGGCGATACTTCATAAGAAGAATAGAAATAGCGTTTGGAGGCGGAATCGTATCCGTAAAATTCTTTTATATCGTATGCTCCGGGAGTGACTTCTTTCACTTGTTTACCATTCATATCGAAACGGTAGATATGCATATATCCGTTTTTCTCGCTGGTGAATACGAAACCTTTATTCCCTTCGAGGAATTGTAAATTATCGAAATTGCTTTCCGCAATATAGCATTTGTTCTTTTCTTCGTATATGGAAACGGTTTTCCCGGTTTTGGCATTTGCCACAAGGATTTCCAAATGATTCTGGTGGCGATTCAACCTCATGATGGCCAATTTTTTGGGATTTCCAGTCCATTGTATTCTCGGTACGTATATATCCTTATTCGTGCCCAAATCCATATTCATGGTGATTTTGTCTTTTATATCGTATACGCATACGGATATCTCGGAATTTTTCTCTCCGGCTTTGGGATATTTATAGCGGTATACGGAAGGGTATAGCGCATTCTTTCGTACGGCAGGATGTTGTCCTTCGAATATCTGCATTTCGTATTCCTTCACCTCTGATTCGTCGAATTTGATATAGGCCAAAGCGGAGCCGTCGGGAGCCCATTCGAAAGCTCTATTGAAGGAAAATTCCTCTTCGTAAACCCAGTCGGGAATACCGTTTATGATTTTATTTCTTTCCCCGTCGCTGGTAATCTGAAGTTCCGAACCGTAGCGCATATCGTGTATGAAGATGTTGTTGTTCCGAACGAATGCGATTCTCCTTCCGTCGGGAGAAAAAGTTGCAACCTGTTGAGGGCCTCCTTCCGAAAGGGGTTTGATTTCGTTGTTTTTTATATCGTATATATAATAGCGGGCGGTAAAAGAGCGTCTGTATATGGGACGTACTTCCGTAGTCAGCAATATTTTCGTTTCGTCCGCATTGAAGCTATAGCTTTGAAATCTGCGTATTTTACTTCCGTCGGCTTTCGATATGTCGAGAACGGTTCCTGCATTTTTCCCGGTTTTATAACTGTATTTTACAATAGACGAACCGTCGTTTTCCAAGACGGTATAATG
>JBGZEX010000024.1:0-11418 GCA_041846495.1 Marinifilaceae bacterium | reverse complement strand
CCCTTGGCGCTGGCCGCTCCCCGACCGATGAGTTTTCTATAGAGAAATAATGCGTGACACAGTTTATTTTACACTACCTGTAATCCATCTACCAATTTAGAACTCTCTGGCTTTTTTCTTGGTAGACTCAAATTGATTGTATAGCCTTTTTCCAATGATATCTTGACTAAAGGTTCTCTCATGTGTTATGGGGACTGTAGAGATTCGAACTTTTGCAATGCCATCATTCAATAAACTGATCTGATCTTCTGTAATAGGAAATAGAGCCTTTGCTTGCAATTCTGTTATAGGAAGAACTATATTTCCTACGATAACACCTGAACTCTCTTGTGAAGTTGCTATGCTTATTCCTTCTAATGTGAATATTTCTCCCTTGAACGTCTTCACCATTAATATCGGTTTTCCCCCGAACATAAGCCTATCGGATTGTATTTCTACAAACAGATAAGGCTTTCCTTCTTGATAATTAGCAGAGTATCGTACACTACACCCTTCTGCGGCTAATGGTCTATACGTATAACTAATATATGAACTGCAGGAAGTCAATAAAAAGACTGTCAACAAGGATAATAAAATTCTTTTCATCTTTGCTTTAAACTTTATTTTGAGATAATCATACTCTTTCTTGTATCGCTCTATACGTGCATAGTCTTTTTCATTTGGATTAGCCAAACGGGATAAGTCCATATTATGGGTAAGGTCATGCAATTTCACAGCAGTGGCAAGAGCATTATTGCCTATGGAACGAATATAAGTTTCTCTATCGGGAGCAGTATGATGATTGAGTAGTCGTAGGGCTATAGCAAGTTCTCCCCGATCTTCCACTGATAATGGTTTTCCCAATTCGTTGTTAAGCAAATCCAAAATTCTATCTACCGAATATGAAGTATCTTCACTTGCATCATGCAGATAACCAACTACTTGTTCTTGCCAAGTTGTACCCATCGAAGCAACGGTAGTAAGATGCCCACTAAAATAATCCATTCCTGCCTTATCAACCTGACCCTTGTGTAGTCGCCTGGCTAAACGGGCTGCTCCTTCTGTTATTTTATTTGTATTACTCATTGTTTTTTCATTCGATTATCTAAAGCCAATGAAAGAAGGTGTGAGTCTCTGTATGATTCAACACTGATTAAGTTTTTCCAGCTCGTCCCTTTTATCGTTTTCCTTCGGTTTTAAGAATGATAAAAAGACATGTAAGAATGCGGTTTCCTTGAAGGAGTAGTTTGGATCTATTTCCATCTTCTTTTGCATATATGAGAATCCAAAATTTGCATATTGTTCCATCTTTTCGATAATTACATTTTTGACTTCGAATAGTCAGCTAAAATTTAATATTCCGTTCTGGAATAAGCGGAATGGAATATTAAAACAAGGCGGACGGAAGATCGGGGCACGGAGTTTTTCAACTATGATTTCCGTCGAAGAAGGTTTATTTCAGTTTGAGGGAACTTGCTCCGGACGTATGTTTTACGACATTTTGAGGATTACCGTAACATTTTATGTCGCTTGCTCCCGTTGCGGAGATATTGAGTTCGCCGGTAACCCGGATGCTTCCGTCGGAACCGCCGGAGAATCGAGCATTGCAATCGACTGCTTCCAATTCCGATGCGGAAACATCGCTCCCTCCGCTGGCATTGATTGTCAGATATTTTACTTTACCCGATAGGGAAGCATCGCTTCCTCCGCTTAAGGATAAGTCGCAGGTCTCGGTTTCGAGTTTTTGTATATTTATATCGCTTCCTCCGCTAGCCCTGCATACGAGTGAATTACAAGAGAGTATTAAATTTTTAATATCGCTTCCTCCGCTAAGACTGATGACGAGTTTGTCGGTTTTCAATGCTGTTTGTGTCAAGATATCGCAACCTCCGCTGGCTTTTAGCGAGTTTATTTCAGGCATGGTTATATATATGCGTCGCGGTGTATTTTTGCCTTTAAAAATATTTCGGAAGACGGTATTGCCCTTATTGTAAATATAAAGGGTTTTATTTTTTACTTCCACGATGAGATTTTCCAAATAAACTTCATCGGTTTCGGCAATAATCTCCGTTTTGTTGCCTTGTGAAAGTATTAAATCCCAGCCTCCGCTTATGCTGACGGATGTGAAATTTTCTTTTATTCGAATATTTCTCCTCGTAATTTTGCCGGTTTGGGCTATAGTCGTTAATGTCGTAACACAAAGGACGATAACTGTCAGTAAATTTTTTGTTTTCATGTCGTTTTGTTTTTTAAGTTAGTTGTAAGTTACGGTTTCAGTAAATTTTGTTGTAAGTCGGTTTAACGGTTTATTTATATATCGGGTATTTGTTATTGAATCTATAGCCGATTCCTAACATAAGGTGATTTGGAGTTTTGAAGTTTTGAAGGCTATATCCGATGTGCAGAAACGAATTTCGGGTAATTTCTATTTTAATGCTTGCTATTTGATAGAACCCCTGCAAATCTTCCGCCCATTGTAAAATATTGATTCCCATTCCTAATCCGATTATAAAATAGGGCATGACATATTCGGCTCGTATGGATAATCCCAAGCCTAATTGTTGAATTAACGGAGGTTTGGAAAATGTGTATTGTTCCGATTTTTCACATTGTGTAGGCTCGTCCTCGATATAAACATTGCTACTGGCATCGTATATCCCGTCCAAGGAAATTCCGCTCCGGAATTTGTATCCGAAATTGTACATCGGAGCAAAATTAAAACCCAGAACACTGTATTTTTCCGGAGATATTACGGGATTATGGTCGTGAATGAGAAGGCCTTTGCGACGCCATGAACCGAATATTGTCAAATCGTAGCTTATATGAGAGGGAAAAATGGGAGGAGGGCTCGGTTTATCCATCCGCACCGGAGGTGTGGTGTAAAAATTATAGGTGAATCCTGCTCTTAATCCTATCGTATTCAGACCGGCATTGGGAATACTGGTATTTCCGTTGGAAAAATGCGTAAGATTTAATCCGGAAATGAAATCGATTTTGCGACTCGGTTGCCAGTGAAGATAAATCCCGGCATTGATATAGGCATTCGTTTTCGAGCCGATAGCCTTGTTATGAGGATTGGAAGTCTCATCATAAGTATTCCAGCCGGAGGATAATCCGAAATTCCATTCGTAGTCGAGGGCAAGTCCGGAAGAAATGCGGAGAATGCGTGCACCTTGGAGTAAATAAATCGTTATCGGTTTTCCTATTTCGTGGTGATTTTGAAATAAATACTGTGCATATCCGATGCCTTGATACGGATTTCCGTATATACGTGCGGCATAGGTGTCGGGATGAAAGCGGAAAGAATAGCTCAGATGGGTGGAAAATGCTTTTTCGATGGGTTGGAGTTTATCGTTTTCTCCTTTAAAAAAAGAATTTGTGGGAAATATGTAATCCGGACGTAAGTTCGCTTCTATTCTGTGTATAAAGGAATGCATATTCGGGACTGTATCCGATATCCTTTCCGAAAATGCAAATAAGGGTAAGAAAAACAGAAGGACAAAAAAAGAAGTATAGGTGATTGTTATACGATTTTTATTCATTGTAAAGACATATCGGGTTTATTGCATTAATGTTTACAATAGAATACGAAGTTATGTGTTTTTTCGAGAAATTAAAATATCGGCGGCTTTATTTTGATAAGAAATTCGATTGTGGGATTATTTAAGTTATAGTTCGGATTTTTATGTGAAGTTTTCGAGGAAAACATTTAGTTTAATATCGTTAGAACCAAAAGTAGTATTTATACCCATAAGGCATGGGGATATATACCGTATCTTTGTTTAAATTAAAGGAGATTTTATGAATATTGTTCAAACTGATTATGTTTTACGTTCTCGGGCTGTCGAAGGGAGTTTTGAAGATAAGGATTGGATATTGGAATGTCCGTATACGAAAGGCGGTTCTCTTATCTTTTCCGATTACTCTCGAAAACAACTCGAATTGAGAAGGAATTTAACGGGATTGTTTCAATATTCGGATTGGTTGCCGATTTCTCGGGTTCTGGAAGGCTCGGCTTCTCCGGTTACTTATAAAAGTACGGGTTTGGGAGCTGCTTTGGGTTTGGAAAATCTCTATGTTACCTTCAACGGTTATTGGCCTGAAAAAGGGGCTTTTATGATGACAGGCGGGTTTAAGGAATGCGAGGCTTATTCGGTTTGTGCCCGTAAGAATGCCGGAGATTCCAAGGTTATGGTCGTAGCTTCTGCCGGAAATACGGCAAGGGCTTTTGCTAAAGTGTGTTCGGAAAATAATATCCCTTTATTGCTTTGTGTACCTTATAACGGTTTGACTTCCATGTGGTCGTCTAAGCCGTTGGCTCCTTGTGTGAAGATTTTGGCAACTGCGCCGGGCACGGATTATTACGATGCCATAGAGTTATCCAATATTATTTGCGAATCGGAGCGTTTTTATCCGGAAGGAGGAGCGAAGAATGTGGCCAGACGGGATGGTATGGGGACTACGGTTTTGTCTGCGGTTACAACTATAGGCAAGATTCCCGATTACTATTTTCAGGCTGTAGGTAGCGGCACCGGTGCTATTGCAGCTTGGGAAGCCAATAAGCGATTTATTGTCGACGGTCGTTTCGGCAATCATTTGATGAAGTTGATAGTTGCTCAGAATGCTCCTTTTGCACCTATGTACGATGCGTGGAAAGCGGGTTCGCCGGTTTTGCTTCCGATGGACGATGCCAAGGCGAGAAAAAATGCGGGGGAAGTATTTGCCAAGGTTTTGACCAATAGGCGGCCCCCTTATGCGATTAAAGGCGGATTGTACGATGCGTTGAAAGATACGGGAGGGGATGTGTTATTGGTGGAAAACGAAGATGCCCGGAATGCGGCGGAAATGTTTGAAAATATTGAAGGAATCGATATCGTTCCGGCGGCAGCGGTGGCTTTTTCCGCACTTATACAATCGGTTAAAGCCGGAAGGATAGCGCGGAATGCGATAATAATGCTGAATATTACCGGCGGAGGGGTGGAGCGTTTACATAAGGAATTCGTTATGCGGAATGCGGAGGCGGCTTATGTTTTCCCTGAAAATTATACGGCAAAAGAGGCTAAGGATTTGGCCGATAGTTTGATTTTTGAATGAATGGTATTCGACACGGGAAGATAATGGGATTTGACGGGTTTTCTCGGAAAATTTCGCTTCTCTTCTGCAAAAATTATTTTTTATGACAATCCCGAAGCGGACCTTGAAGTTAATGAATTTTTTTAATATCGATTTCTATTACGGGTTATTGCATGGGGATGTACGGAAAAATTATTCTCCGGGGAATTTTTTATTGAAGGGCTTGGGCATTATCGTCGTATCCATCCATCGTTTCGTTAAGGACGCATGTTTTGTATCGGCTTCGGCGATGACGTTTTATTCGATTCTTTCATTTATCCCCTTGGTGGCTCTTATTTTCGGTATCGGTAAAGGTTTCGGTTTCGAATTTTTATTGGAAGACTTTGTGCGTTCCAAATTATATCTTAATGTCGATGTGGCGGATTTTATCATAGGTTCGGCACAGAAAGCATTGGAGAATGCACGGGGAGGAGTTGTTACCGGTTTTGGAATCGTATTGTTGTTATGGGCGGTAATCAAGTTGTTGACGAATGCGGAGACGGCCATAAATAATGTATGGCGGGTGACGAGTTCTCGAAGCGTAGCACGTCGTTTTACGGATTATTTTTCCATTATGTTCGTCGTTCCCGTTTTATTACTGCTGATTTTGAGTATTAATGTTTTTATGACCACCAATCTCAAGCAATTGATTGCCGAAGGAGGGATGTGGAGATATGCCGGGAACTTGCTTTATTCCGTTATGCGAATATTGCCTTATGTACTGGTTTGGATACTGTTCGTATTTTTATATATGTTTGTTCCTACGGTGCCGGTGAAATTCCGGTATGCCATTGTAGCCGGTGTGATTGCCGGTTCGGTTTATCAAATAGTGCAATGGTTTTATATCCGCTTTCAAATAGGAGTCAGTGCATATAATGCCGTTTATGGAAGTCTGGCCGCAATTCCGTTGTTGTTGGCATGGTTGCAATTGAGTTGGAGTATCGTATTATGGGGGGCTCAATTATGCTATGTGCTTAAGAACGGACATATGATGTACCATCGGAAGAACGAATGGGAGCCCGAATGGAAAGACTATGTGTCTTATTCCATACGTATATTGAATTATGTGGCGGGAGAGCATGTTAAGGGAAAGGGAGGAGCCCTATTGGAGGAGATAAATGCCCGATTGGGTGTGGATTACGATAGTCTGGAGAGGGTACTTAAACGTTTGGTCGAAGTCGGGATATTGGTACGTGTAGATAAGAAAGACAATGTATTTTACTATCCTGCGGTAGATTTCCATACATTGTCGATTGCCGATATCATATACCGTTTTAACGGTATATCCCAAGAAGCCGACGAGGCTTGGGTGAGACGTTATTTTGAAGCTGTGGATAAGGAACTCGGAGAAGACAAATTCGTAAAATAGAATTATTTTGCATATGTAATTATAATTTATTATATTGCTGGAAAATTTTATTATGAGGAAGAAAATAAATATAGAATATGTATTTTCATCGTCGGTTAAGATTTTATTTTCCAGATTGAGTACGGCTACCGGATTATCGGAGTGGTTTGCGGATAGAGTCGAAGAACAGAACGGAGACTACATCTTTTATTGGGGGAATGTTATGCATCGGGCACAGCTTTTAGAGATGCGGAATAATACCGAAGTGAAATTTCGATGGGAGGATGCTCCGTCCGAAGAAGAATTTTTCGGATTCAGAATAAATGTTCATCCCATAACCGAAGATGTGTCGCTTTTTATAACCGACTTCGTTGAAGAACAGGAGGAGGAGGATGTAATCGAACTATGGAATTCTCAAATTGAAGATTTGAGGCAAAATATCGGAGGTTAGAATGATTTATTAAAGTCGGATTCCCCGTATCTGAAAAACTTTCGTTAATTTTGACGGCGCTAATAATTGTGAGTTGATGAAGAGATTGCATACGTTCATATTGGGGAGTTATCTTTGGCCTTTCGTCACGACTTTTTTTATTTGCATGTTCGTTTTAATCATGCAATTCTTATGGCGTTATATCGATGATTTTGTGGGTAAGGGATTGGATTTTTCCATTATAGTGGAAATGCTCGGCTATACGGCTGTTACTTTGATCCCGATGGCTTTGCCTTTAGCCGTTTTATTGTCTTCATTGATGACTTTCGGTAATTTAGGCGAAAATTACGAGCTTATTGCATTGAAATCGGCAGGGATTTCTCTTTATCGTATTATGCAGCCTTTGATTATTTTTATTTCTTTTCTTACGATTGCCGCATTCTTTTTTTCCAATAATGTTTTGCCGCATGCGAATTTGAAGTTTTACAGTCTTTTATACGACATACGGCATCAAAAACCGGAATTGGCTTTTAAAGACGGAGTTTTTACAAACGATTTGGAAGGTTACAGCATAAAGGTCGACTATATAAACAAAAACACCGGGATGATGTATAATGTTCTCATATATAATCATAAAGATGTTTATGGGAATTATGAAGTTACCAAAGCGGATTCCGGAATAATACTGATGCATCCCGAAATGAAGTTGATGAGTTTGGAATTGTTTCATGGCCAAACGTATACGGACGAGGGGATGGTTATGAAAGGGAAAAACAATTTTCCTTTCCGGAGATTGAAATTCGTCCGACAAAAAATGATGTTGGAAATGCCGGACAGTGATCTTAAACGTACGGATGAGGAACTCTTCCGGGGTAATTCCGTTATGTTGAATTTGTCTCAATTGTCGTATACTATAGATTCGGTAAATAATCTTTTAGAGATACGGAGCCGTAATATTGCAGAGCGAATGTTGGTTTCCTCGTTTCGCAAACATAGGGATTGGAATCTCGCAAGCGATAGTGTGTTTATTACGGAGGCGGAACCTGTTTACGAGAAACCTCTTGATATATTTCGGGACTTGGATCCCGAACGTAAGGAAGAGGTGTTGGAGCAGGCATTGTTTTACGCCAGAGATGCAAAAGAACGGATAAATGAGGATGAGTTGTATGCCGGAAAAAAAAGAGGAGTATGTGATTCGTTCGCTTATAGAGTGGCATAAGAAATTTACATTGTCGTTTGCCTGTTTGGTGTTTTTCTTTATCGGAGCTCCTTTGGGAGCTATTATACGTAAGGGAGGATTGGGCATGCCGGTCGTCGTATCCGTACTTTTATTCATTGTTTATTGGGTTATTTCCATGATAGGCGAACGTTCCGCCCGGGAAGCGGTGATAACACCGTTTTTAGGTACATGGATATCTTCTATGATTTTATTGCCTATGGGGATATTGCTTACATATAAATCGGTAACGGATTCGGAGATTATGAACATAGAGGCTTATACGCTGTTCTTCAAAAAGATTAAGATGTTTTTTAAATTGGAAAGAAAGGATGTCTAAGTTGAGAATCGTATATATGGGGACTCCGGATTTTGCAGTATTCCCTTTAAAGACTCTTATCGAAGAGGGGTTTGAAATTATAGGAGTGGTAACCAACCCCGATAAGCCTGTAGGCAGAGGACAAAAGATTCGGGAATCGCCGGTAAAGATATTTGCGCGAGAAGCAGGCTTGCCCGTACTCCAGCCTCTTTCTTTTAAGGATGCAGGTTTTTTAGAGAGTTTGAGATATTGGAATGCGGATTTGCAGGTTGTAGTGGCGTTTAAAATGTTGCCGGAATCCGTATGGAATATGCCTTGTTTGGGAACGATTAATCTGCATGCCTCTCTTTTGCCCGATTATAGGGGAGCCGCTCCTATTAATAGGGCGATTATGAATGGAGAGTGTGAAACGGGGGTTACTACTTTTTTATTGTCAGAGAATATGGATGAAGGGAATATTCTTTATTCCGAAAAAGTAGAGATCGCAGAAGATATGACCGCCGGGGAACTTCATGATATATTGATGGAAAAAGGAGCGCGACTTTTGGTGAAGACCCTTCGTTCGATGGAGAAAGGGGAGGTGTCGCCGATTTCGCAGAAATCTTTGCTCGGAGGACGGCTCCCGATACCGGCTCCCAAGATTTTTAAAGAAGATATGCATGTCGATTGGACGAAACCCGGGAGGGATGTGTATAATCTTATAAGGGGATTGTCCCCTTATCCTGCGGCATGGACAGAATTCGTGACGGGAGAAAAGTCGTTGCATGTGAAAATTTTCAGTGCGGAATTCTTACCTTCGGGTCATAATGGCCGTTGTGGAAATATGGAAAGCGACGGTAAAACTTATTTGCGGGTGAATGTCCCCGATGGGAAGATTTCCATAAAAGAATTACAGGCTGCCGGTAAACGTCGGATGTCCGTCGAAGAATTTTTGAGAGGATTCGATGTATCTAAAATTATAATCGACTGATATATTCGAAAAAGTTTTTCTTGAGAATCCGCTGTTTATAAGACCGGATGTCGATAGTGAGCGTTATGGATTTATGTCTGAAGCCGTTTGTGCGAATGGCGATTTTATGATGTTCGTTATTTTATCGTTTCCGTTTTGTTTGAAACGATTTCTGATCGATAATGAATTTTCGGAAATTCGTGTGCAGTATTTTTATTTTTCCGGTATTTCTTTTTAAATATCCCTGATTATCGTTGGGATAAAACGAAAAATTCAAGGCTTGATAATATATATATGAAAATTACAGTAAAATGAGAGAATTATTTGTTTATTCCGTCTTGGTATCGATTTTTTTATTTTTGGGGTGTAATGGTGGCGGCCGAAAATCCGCAGTCTTAAAGGAACCGGAGGGAACGGTCGTTTTGTCTCGAACTTCTTTGCCTGAAAAAGGAGAAGCACTTCCCTCTATAGACAATGTCGAGCATAAATCTATTATACAGTCCGACAGAGAATTAGTGGCGGGAGCCAATGCTTTTGCATATAGATTGTTTGCTTCTAAGGTTGCGGATTATGAGAAGCGGAATTTTATCCTTTCTCCTCTTTCTTGGGATTACGCTATGGCAATGATTGCTGCCGGAGCTTCGCAGGATGCCCGGAAAGAAATAATGAAGACAATGGGTTGGGATTCGATAGACAAATCAGAAGTTTTGGAATATCATCGGAGACTTGCGCGCGACCTTGCTACGACGACTTCCAAACAGCGTATATTTCTTGCCAACGCACTATGGATAAATAAAGGAAAGGAAAATTTGCCGACTCGGGATTATCCGTCCGTATTGCTTGAATATTTCGATGCGGGCATGGCTGTGTTGGACCTTTCGCAAACTTCCGGAATCCGTTATATTAATGATTGGATTGAGCGTAAGAGTTACGGTAAGATCAAAGATCTTTTAGCGGAAAACATTGCCAATCCCAATCTCCGATTTATCCTTACCGATGTATTGTATTTCAATGCGCCGTGGAAGTATCCGTTCGATAAAGGAGCCACTCGGGAAGGGGTATTTACGACTGCCGACGGGGAAGAACAAAAAGTTGCAATGATGAGAACTCGAGAGAATCTGAAATTGGCGGATTTACCGGAAGCCCAAATATTGCGTTTGCCGACCGAAGAACATGGTTTCAATCTCGATATCATCTTACCCAAAGATAAGTGTGCTGAACTTACGGCCGATTTTCTTATCGAGCATGACCCGATTAAGATTTTTGCGGATAATGTCCGTTATTCTGCATATGTAGACGTATTTTTGCCTAAGTTCGAATTTACGACGCCGACGCTTACTTTATTGGATAGCGAAAAACCTCGCGAGGCGGAATGCTTGGATTTGGGTAAACTTGTCAGAAAAGGAGCACTTATGGGGATTATGAATGATCCGGATTTGATTGTAGGTAAAATCCTTCAAAAATCTATGGTAAGTTGGGATGAAGATGGATTAGAGGCTGCTGCCGCTACGGGAGTAGCAGGTGTGTACAGTTCGATGCTGAGGGAACCGGAAATCTTCAGAGCGGATCACCCATTCTTTTTTATCATCAGTCATGAGCCCACGGGCAAATTGATATTTATCGGGCAGGTAAATCGAATAGAATAAAAAATTCATTTTTCATATGTTTTTTTGTATTTTAAATGGTATTGCTATTCAGTGTTTTGTGTATTATATCGGAAATATTTTGTAAAAAACTTTTTTGTTTCGGGTAAAAAAGTCGTTTTAAAGTTTGGAAGTTGGCAGGATGTTTTCTACTTTTGTCCCCGCTTTCGAGAGGTTGTTGATGGAGTATTCGAGGGGGGGGGTAGAAGGCAAAAAAGTTTTTTGAAAAAATGCTTTAATAAAATTTGGAAGTAGAGTATAAAATTCTTTATCTTTGCATCCGCGTTTCGATAAAAAGAGGGGTTATGTTTTATGGGGGCTTGGAGGAGAGGGAGAGGGTATGATTTTCGAAGTGCAATGATATACGAGTTCTTCAACATATTGTAGAAAAAATATAAGACAGCAAGTGCGCGTCCCATAAT
>JBGZEX010000023.1:0-25111 GCA_041846495.1 Marinifilaceae bacterium | reverse complement strand
TTTTTTTGTATTAAAAAGTTTGAAATGCAAGATGTGTCGCATATTTTGCATTAATACCGGAATTCATTTTCCTCTTAAGGTATTTTTTAGAGATATGTTTGCCTTATGACCATAGTGGCCGGCATTTTTGTCAATTTCCGGATTGCTTTGAATTCCTGGTTCACAGCATGAGTTGTTTTTTGGAGACGGCATACATGAGAAATTGGAAAACGGGAGAATATCGGTTGGGGGCGTGCGGTTTGGCTCCGGTTATTTCGGTGGGGAAAAAGTATATGTGAAAATAGAGCCGTATCAAATCAAAGGAATACTCGATTCGTGTGAATGATTTATCTAACTTCTTCCCGTTGCGGGGCGAAGCGACGGCTCTATTGGAATTGCAGCACGTACGACAGGTTATTAATTTCTTCCGCTCGGCGGCTCTTTCGAGCTTACGGATGATTCCAGCCTTTTCAAATGTTTTTTCCCCCATGAGGGCCGGAGGTCGTTTTCGGGTTTGATATTTTCAAACAGGGTTTTGGCTTTTTTCAAAACAGGGGCGGCTGCCTTGTATCCGCCCCCGAAGGCTTCCGGAGTATGGAGGAGGTTTTCGCCCAATATGAGATAGGCACGGGGATTTTCCGGATTGATTTCTATGGCTTTTTTCAGATATTCTACGGCTTTTTTCCCTTCCGTCGCATAGCGGCTTTGGGGAGAGGCGAGCATTTTCAGGGTGGAAAGATAGGAACGCAGGCAATAGGTCTCGCTCAAATCTCCTCCCGATGTTTCCGCTTTATCGATAAGCTCTTCGATTTGAACGGCCTTTATGTCGATATCCGGATCGGGTTCGATGAATAACGGAATGATTTTACAGAAAGCGGCATAGTAGAAGGGGAACCATTGGGTTGCTTCGGTTATGCCGATGCGTTCGAATCCGCCGGCTATTTCATTTAAGGCGGCCGTCGAATATGCCGTGTCCATACGGTCGATATATGTTTGCATGGCCGTACGGTAATTTCGGTTTTGGGCTTTGGCCGGCATGGCAATCAGGAAAAAAATAAGGATGTGAAAAGGGAATCCACACGGGATTGCAGTTTTCAGGTATCCGGATATCGTCCGAGGGGTGTGATGTTTTGTTTTCATGTCATTTGTTTTTTAAGGTGAATAAAAATGTGGTTTTTACAAATAGGAATTTATGATTTCTTCTCTGCGGTCTCTTCCTATATTGAAGAATATACCGAAAAATATCATTCTCGAAGCAGGGGAACTGATTTCGATTCTTTCGAATCCTTCCCGGTTTTTTGAGGGGAGAAAGCGATAGTCGTATACCGGATTCCGGTTAAGGATATTGTCTATATGGACTACGAAGACGCCGCGGAGATTGCCTGCGGAAAACAGGTAATTCCACGACAGGCTCATATTGATAACGGCGGGAGTATGCGATTTCATGAATTTTTCGGAGGGAAGCCCGGGATTTCTGTAACTATGTCCGCTCCGGTAAGTTAAAGCCGTGTTGAACATGGAAGACAGGCGCGGCATATAGTGTTTTACGATAAGCGACGCATTATGGGGGATTACAAAGTCCGGCCGTACCTTCTCGGGATAATCCCTGAATTTCCGTTTGCTCGCCGTATACGAATAAGATATCCAATATTCCGTATTTTCGATGAGTCCTTTATCTTTCCAGAATATGTCGAAACCTTTGGCATAGCCTTCTCCTCTATTGTCGGGAGGCATTTCCGTCGTTCGCATCAGGCGGCGGTAGTTTTTCATATGGATTTGTGTTCTGAGGATGCGATCGGTACGGGATTTTATCTGATAGGTAAGGTGATAGCTTTCCGCCTCTTCTCTTAAGGGACCGATGTATTCGTTTCCGGCGAAGTTTTCGAGAATCCGACTGTATCTGCCTCCGTCTAAGGTGAATATACCCCAATCTTTTGCATAGGGGTTTGTTTTCCCGCGGATACGCCATGAGAGGGAGGCCCTCGGCATGAAAAAGCAGTGGGAATCCGGACCGTATTCTCCGCGGATACCCCCGTTTACCGATATGTCGGAGGATATCGCATAGTTGAGGTCGATATGAAAGCTGCCGCAATGCATTCTTACAGGCTTGGAACCGTACGGGTCTTTTTTTCGGGAATACCACTCGCTTCCGACTCCGTATTCCCATTTTGTGAATATTCGTTTCAGACTTATGCGGGCTTGCCGGAATCGGACGTTTTCCGTATTTTCTCCGGTATTCCCGTTTTTTGCTACGTCGTGGGAGTTGTATTCCGTGCGGATGCGGGAGATGTTGCTCGCTCCGGATATGTTGATTTTGGTATTATGCTTATGGAGCGTGTAAATGCAATATCCCATGAGGTATTTGTTCTTGCCGGAATAATATCCTGTTCCGGCGTTTTCGGATAAAGTCCTGCCCATATGCAAACGCTGTGCGGAAGCTATGCATAGAAAGCGTATTTCCGAATCCGCTCCCAAGCGGATGATGGAACGTATATTGAGATCGTGAATATCGTTCGGATTTTTGTAGTGCCATTCTTTTTTCAGAAAAGGGCGTATATACCATGAGTTCGTGTAGGTATAGTTTATTTCCGTATAACGGTTTCTTTGCCCGTTGAAGAAACCGTAGCCCGCACCTGCGAAAAACGGGGACAAGCTGGCACTGATAAAAGATTCGTCGGGCATATCCCGAGTGGAAAGGTTTAGAATACCGCTCAATCCGTTTCCGTATTCGGCCGAATATCCTCCGGATTTTAGCGTTATTCCTTTGAACATTCCGGGTTGGAATTTCATTCTTCCGGGAGCATCCGGATGGGAAGCGTGAAAAAGATCGCGTATTTCGATTCCGTCGATAAAAACGGCCGTCTCCCGGGCATCTCCGCCATGGATGAAAAAACCTTCCTTATCCCCGCGATCGCTTAATCCCGGAAGAATGCGCAACGACATGGCAATATCCGCATTTCCCAAAGGATTGGTGTATATGTCGTAGGAATCGAGGAGAGAATTTTTTCCGGAATCCGTAATCCCGAACGAAGAAACGCTTACGACGGCATCTTCTAAGGTATAGGATGTTTTGGGTATTAATCGGATTTCCAAACAGGATAAGGTTTGAGCGGAAACCGTGTCGGGAATCATAATCGTATCGGTCTTATAATTCAGATGAGAAATTTTTAATTTAAGCAGGCCTTTTTCCGCAGTCGTGAAATGAAATTTTCCCTCTTCCCCGGATATGCCTCCGTCATAACTTCCGATGATCTGGATGTGTGCATTGCTTACGGGCAGGCCGTCGCTGTTTCTGATTTCCCCCTTTATAAGAGTTTGAGCATGTGCGGGAGAAAGAAATGTAAGGGATAAAATAATGAAAACGGCGGCATTTCGTCTTATAATAATGTACGGTTCAAATATTCTTTTCATTGTAAAGTAGTTTATATTTTAAACTGAATGAGTATGAAAAACCTGCTTTCATGTCCGGGTCGTACGAGAAATCATATGTTGAGATATTCTTTAATATTGGAGATATAGGTTTCGAATGCTTTCACTCCCTTGTCCGTAATCCTGCATGTAGTAAGCGGATATTTCTTTTTGAAACTTTTCCGGATTTCTATGTATCCGGCGGCTTCCAATTTTTGGAGTTGTATGCTGAGATTGCCCGGCGTGGCATTTACCTTTTCTTTGATATCGGTAAATTCCATCTCTATTCCACTCGATATCAAGAGACTTACGATGGCTAATCGCAGTTCCGAATGCAAGAGAGAGTCGAGAGGTTTAAACATAATTTTTCGCTTTTCTTATGAGCATAATACCCGGTATCATATATCCGAAGAACATAACCGGAATATTCAAGAGCAATCCCCAATGGCCGAGATTGAAGAGAGCAAAGGCCAGGGAGGCCGACCAGAATACGATACCTCCCGCATAGAAAGGTTTGAAACGGTAAATACTGCCTGAAGTAAAGGTGCAAAGACCGGTAATCATATATATGAGTGCCGGAAAATTAAACGGACGGATGTAATAAGCCATAAGATACAACAGGAACATGGATATGAAAAACGACAGCCATAGTGTCGAAGCGCATTTTTGGGCGAAATTCATATTTTTGCCGTCGCTTCGGTTTTTGAAGCCTATGTATATGAAAGTCAAGATACCGCCTCCTATCATCAGGATAATCCAGGGCCACTCGGCATATTCTCCGTAACCGGTTTCGATTGTGACATAGCTGAGCAAGCTCGCCGCAATGATGAGACAGGACCACAGTAAGAAGGGAAATGCATCCCTTTTGCGGTAGGAGATACGAGAGTCGCGAATCATAAGCTCTATGACTTTAAGACTTTCCGATGCCGTGATTTTTTTGTCTTCCATAATCGTATTGTTTTTGTATCCGCCGAATGTCCGTTGGGGAAAAGGACGGAAGTGTTGTTTTTGCAAACATAAAGTAGTTTATTCTATAAACCAAATAATTTTCGTATTTTTTTCATCGAATTTCATTTTTCCGATTTCGTGCGAATAGGATTTTAGATAAGTTTAGCCCCAAATTATTGTAAAATTGCCATATTAAGCTTTATTTTGCGACATTTTATAGGGTACCGAAGAGATGATACAAAAAATAAGGACATGGACTTTACCGATAGCAATGCTTTTAGGAGCTTGCTTTTATACATTCTTTTCGAAATTGTCCTTTCTTTTGCCTTATATGATTTTTTCCATGTTGTTGATAACCTATTGCAAGACCTCTCTGAAGGAGATTGTTTTTACCGGATATCATTTTTGGTTATTGCTTATTCAGATTGCGGGAGCTGTTTTGGTTTACCGTTTGGTCAATCCGTACAATCCGTTGTTGGCGGAAGGTCTTCTTATTTGTGTAATCACGCCTACGGCGGCAGCGGCGGCGGCCGTAGTGGGAATGTTGGGAGGGAATGTAGGGTCTCTCGTATCTTTTAGTATTTTGAGCAATTTATCTTTGGCCTTAGTGGGGCCTTTTATATTTTCGCATACGGGGATTCAGGGAGATTTGCCTTTTCTTCCCACTTTTTTTGCGATAGGGATGAAAATAGCGCCTTTATTGGCATTTCCTTTTTTTCTAGCTTTGTTTATGAGATATGCGACTCCCGGTTTGCATCGTTTTCTTGTAAGTCGGCAATACCTGTCTTTTTATTTATGGGCTTTTTCGTTGACGATATTGTTCGGAAAGACGATGGCTTATATAGTGGAGCAGGATAACTACAAAAACGAATTTTTGTTAGCCGGCTTATCGATGGGAGTTTGTTTTCTGCAATTTGCAACGGGCAAGTGGATAGGCGGCAAGTATGGCAATCGTATTGCGGGCGGACAGGCTTTGGGTCAGAAGAATACGGTATTGGCCATATGGTTGGCGCAACTTTACCTTTTGCCTCTTGTTTCCGTAGCTCCGGCGGCTTATGTACTGTGGCAAAACATTATAAATTCCTGGCAGTTGTGGAGGAAAGAACGAATAAGATGTTGAAAAATTAATGCGGGCAAGGTCCGCTTCATTAAAATTTAAAATATTATGAATGACGTATTAAGGTCTAAAAAGTTTTGGGTGGAGGGTTTGATAATGACATTCGGCATGTTGGTCGCAGCCGTTGCCGTCCACTTTTTTTTAATTCCGAGTAAACTTATTGTCGGTTCCGTTACCGGTTTATCCATTGTAATTTCCCGGTTGAGCGGATTACCGGTCGATTACATTATTTTTGCCATCAATGCGGTGCTTTTGATTTTGTCTTATGTGCTTATAGGGAAAGAGTTCGGTTTGAAAACGGTTTATACGGCATTGATTCTCGCTCCCTGGCTGCGTTTTTTGGAGACATTTTTTCCCTTAAAGGAATCCATAATGCAGGACCCCTGGTTCGATTTACTGTGTTTCGTACTCCTTTTAAGCGCTTCTCAAGCCATCTTATTTAAAATCAATGCCTCCACCGGAGGTTTGGATATTCTTGCCAAGATTATCAACAAATATCTGCATATAAATTTGGCGACGGCGGTTACCGTTGCCGGGGTTGCCATATGCTCTACGGCATTTTTGATAAATGATGTGCGGCTTGTGATAATGGGACTTCTCGGGACATGGATTAACGGATTGGTATTGAATCATTTTATGACGGGAATGAGCAGTAAGAAGAGGGTGTGCATCATTTCCAAGGAGTACGAAAAACTTCGGGATTATATTGTTGCCGAAATAGAGAGGGGAGTTACTTTATATGAGGTTATCGGAGGCTATAGCAATGAAAAGATGATGGAGTTGGAAGTTTTATTGACCCGGGACGAATTTGCCCGTTTGATGAAATATATCAGTAAAGAGCAGATATCTTCCTTTATTACGGCCGGGACTGTCAGCGAAGTTTACGGATTATGGAGTCATAAAAAGAAAAAGAAAAGACGGCTTTTATAAGCCGTCTCGAACGATTTCGAATAATTTCTTGGGCATTTTCAATTTGGCTTCGTATTCCAGAATCGGACGCTTGTATTGGTTGATGCATTCGGCTTTAAAAGTTCCGATATAGAAATCCGTTTTCTCTTCGCAGGCTACAATTCGTATTTCGAACCGCACGGTATCTCCTATAAATACGTTTTCGCGGTATGCCGCTTTTTCTTCCGCCAGGATGGCTCCGTCGCCGGGGAATACGGTCCCCATAACTCCCGATATGTATCCGCACACGAGTCTTCCCGGAATGAGTTTGCGGGAGAGGCCGGCTTTTTCTGCAAAGTCGTTATCCGTATATATCTTATTATAGTCTTCGTTTAATTCCGAAAATAGAATTCCGGCAGCCTCCGTCATCGTTTTTTCGCTCCGGAAGTTTTGTCCGATTTCTATCCGTTTTTTGTCGTTTTTTTCATTTTCATACTTTTCGGCCGCTTCGGTAATAGCCCGTACGACTTCGTTTTTTACGGCAAGACTGTAGATGGTCGTGTATCCGTATTGGGAATATATGCCTTCCGTATTCGCACATACCTTAGGGCATCCGCATACGACAATCATATAATCCACTCTTTTGTTTTTTTCAATGCTGCAAAAATCGATTTTCGGCAATTTTGCCTTCAGGCGTTCTACGAATCTGACGCGATCGTAGCCGCTATTGCATCCTCCGCAATATTTAATTCCTACCAACATGATTTTTAATTATTTCCCGACATTGTATATCCGGCGTAATCCGGAGATGATTTGATTCGGAATATCCGTAGCGGACCTCGGATTCTCCGTTACGGCCTAATCCCTGATTATAGATTGTATATTATAAGATTTTTTGGGAAAGTTATTTTATAACTCACCCTCAATTTTTTTGTTTCCGAAGGGGCGAGTTTTATATTCCACGTAAGAAATCCCTGTTCCGGCTCTTTATTTGCCCCGCTGCATTCCAATAGTTCTACCGTTACGGATTCTTCCTTGCTGAGCGGGATTCTGTCTTTGATTTCGATATCGATGTTTCCCTTTTTATTATTTTGAACGATTAAATCGTAGGTTACGATTCTCGTTTTGTTGGACGAAAGGAACTTATCTCCGGATTTGTCTTTGATGTTTTCCCTTTTTACACTTATTTGCCGGTCGTTCCCCATCGTAATGTCGAGAGCGGTTCCGATATTTTCCGTATTTATATGGGTTTCTCCGGCATATGTGTTTTCGAAAATAATATTCGCCGGAGCGGATATGAGCACATATTTGCTGAAATCCGGTATTTTGGCCATTAAGAAAACTTCTTTTCCGTAATTGGGTACGGTGAAATATCGGAATTCGGCCGGAATTTCCTGCCGGTATAAATTGATGATATGGTCTCTTCCGTTTGATAGTATATCGTAGGTTATATCCGCCTCATAGCTTATATTCAACTGATTGGATGCTATTTTAAAATTTTGCGGCATTTCGGCTCTTTTTGCTTCCGCATAGTATGTCGGAATAACTTCCTCTGCGATTTCGTCATTCGTTCTATTTCTAACCGATGGAGTTTCCGTATATAGGAACCATGGCTCCAAGACGGGGGCCGTATTATTTTCGGAAGGGAAACCGTTGATCAGATTTAATTTTACTCTTTTCCAATCGATTCCCGTTTTTTGTTTCAGTTTGGCTTTAAGCGTTACTTCCAGAGGATGTCGAATATCTGCTCCCCGGATTTCGTAATGGGGTGTCCACGTTACTCTACCGGATAAATAGCTGATGTCCAATTTTAAATTCGTAGATTCGGGACTCGTGATTTTCAATATGATAAATCCGGTTTGCGGATTGTTTTCTCCTTTGGCCGAGGGTAGGGTGTTTTTTAATTCTATTAGTTTTTTTTGGAGTTCCGCTTTGTTTTTTTTGATATCCGAGATCTTATTGCCGATTCTGATTCTTTCGGAAGTATAAAATTCGATGAGCCGGGCGAGTTGTGCGACGGTGGAGGAATTTCCGCCCGTGAGGACGTTTTGGTTTTTGTCCAAAAGTTCCACGGTTTTAAGGTGTGCTTCGAGTTCGATATTCGATTCGGCGATTGAGGCTTCGACGGATTTAATGGCCTCGTATATTTTTTTTGTTTCCGGATCGCTCGCCGTCTTTAATTCCGATGTATAATCGGTTGTAAATTGTGAGGAGAGAATGGAAACTTTGGGGTTATTCAATCCGATTTGCAGAGATTTGGGATTAATGCTTTCGGCTATATTGCTTATGACGATTTCGGATATGCCTTTCGGAATCGAAAGGTATGCCGTGTTTTTCAATTCTGCCGAATTTCTGTATACGCTTACGGCTTCTGTTTTGGCTTTTGTAAATACCGGTTTTTGGGCCTGAGAATATATTGCAGAGAGCAGTAACACGATGATGCCTTGATTTTTCATTATGATGATTTTTTATATCGAATATATGCAAATATAACTTTTTATGTTTTTATTTCCCAATCTTCGGAATATTTTTCGATATGCAGCGAATAGGGATTCGCTTATCGATATAATCGGGGATACGGCTGGGTAGCATCGGATTGATGATGCCGCTATCGAAACCGATCCGCTGTGGGATATTATAACGATATTCGTAATTGTGCGGGAGATTCGGACATGGGCCGAAAGTAGTTCTTTGAAAAGCCAATTTTCGAATCGACGGATATGTTCGGGGTGAATTCGTGTTTCGGGCGGTTATTACGAGAAGGGATCGGGAAGAAATCGGAGAATTTCTCGGGGACGGTCGATGACGGCGAAGGCTCCCGCATCGCTCAATTCTTCGGCCGTACGAAATCCCCAGCTTGCGCCTATGGGGAGTACGCCGGCTCTTCGGGCGGTGAGCATGTCTACGTCGGAATCTCCGATATAGAGACATTCTTCCGCTCGGCTTCCGGTTACGGATAATATTTCCCGTACGATTTGAGGCTCGGGTTTTACGGGAATGCGGTCGCGTTGCCCGAATACGGCTTTAAAGGGGACGGACGGGAAATAATGCGAAACGATGCGGCAGGTGCCTTCGTGATATTTGTTGGAGGCTACGCCCAGCATGACTCCTTTCCGGTTCAATTCGGAGAGGACTTCTTCGATTCCTTCGTAGGGGAGCGATAGGTCCGTTAAATGTTCACTATAATACGCAATGAATTCTTCCCTCGCTTTATGTATGAAATCCGGATTTCGGTATGCTTCCGGCAAAACGCGTTCGATGAGTTTGGAGATACCGTTTCCCACATAATATCGGTAGACTTCGAGGGTATGGGTAGGAAAACCGTTTGTTTCCATAACGTGGTTGCAACTCGCGGCAATATCCCCGAGCGTATCTACGAGCGTTCCGTCCAAATCGAAAATTACCGTATCTATCATGGCCTTGCTTTCTTTATACTATCCCTTTATTATAAGGATGCTATCCAATTGTCGATTATTTTTATTCCTTCCGTACTCATAAAAGATTCGGGATGGAATTGGAGACCTCGGACGGGATAACGGCGATGGCGAATGCCCATGATGTTGTTCTCAGCGTCCGTAGCCGTTACGATGAGTTCCCGGGGACAGCTGTCGGGGGCGATAACCCACGAATGATAATGTCCTATCGAACTTCCGTTTTCTATTCCTCGGAATAAAATCTCTTCGGAGTCGACGATGAAGAGAGGAGATATATGGCCGTGAAGCGGTTTTTCGAGTCTTGTGAGCCTGCATCCGAATACTTCGGCTATGGCCTGATGTCCCAGACAAACACCCAATATGGGCGTAGTCGCATACGAAGTCTCGATAAGCGGACAAAGCATACCGGCTTCTTTCGGAATGCCGGGACCGGGAGAGAGAAGGATTCCGTCGTATTCGGAGACGGAATCCGGGGCGATACCGTCGTTTTTAACGATATCGTATTTGCATTTCCCGTTTTTTTCGACGATTTGTACCAGATTGTATACGAAAGAATCGTAATTGTCTACAATTAATATTTGTTTCATGAATATCGTATGAACTTACAAAAGTATGGTTAAAATGCGGAGAAATCCAAGTTTTTCCGATATTTTTGCAGTATGGAAAAAGCAGATGAGATTATTCGAGCTATGAATGAGGCCGGAGGCCACGGACTTCCCTTCGTCTTCGGATTGGATTTTGAGATATCCCGAGGATTTTTCATACCCGATCCCCTCGGACAGAAGGAGGTATTGTTCGATATCCGGGGTTTTTCCAATCATTCGCACGAGGGGACGACTTCCGTCGATATGCCTTTTTCGTACAGATTTGAAAAATATCCGGAAACCGAGGCGGAATACGGTCGCAGGTTTTCCGTTATTCGGGAAGGATTGCAAAGGGGAGATTCTTTTTTGGCGAATCTTACGGTCAAGACTCCCATATCCGTCGATTTGTCTCCTGAAGATATTTATCGTCGTTCCATAGCATTATACAAGATTTATTATCCCGGTGCTTTCATATGTTTTTCCCCGGAACGTTTTGTGAAAATCGAAGGAGGGATTATCTCTTCGAACCCGATGAAGGGTACGATAGATGCCCGTATTCCCGGAGCGGAAGCGAAAATATTGAACGATTATAAGGAGAGGGCCGAACATTATACGATAGTCGACCTTATAAGGAACGACCTTTCGACGGTGGCCGGAAATGTAAGGGTGGAACGTTTTCGTTATATAGATCGAATCGAAACTTCCGAAGGCCCGATTCTTGAAGTGAGTTCCGAGATAAAGGGAAATTTGCCCGAAAACTGGGAAAGCCGTACGGGGGATATTATCCGGAAATTGTTGCCTGCCGGTTCCGTATCCGGAGCTCCCAAACGGGCGACCTTGGATTTGATAAGAAAAGCCGAGGCCGGTCCCCGGGGATTTTATACCGGAGTGTTCGGATATTTTGACGGACGGATGTTGGATTCCGCCGTTTTTATCCGTTTTATCGATGTGGAGGGAAAACGATATTTCTACAGGAGCGGAGGAGGGATAACGGTTAACAGCAATGTTAAAGACGAATATGAGGAAGTTATAAAAAAAGTATATCTTTCGTTTTAGATAAAGTCGAGAACTTATGGAATTTATAGAAACGATACGTATTAAAAACGGGCGTCCGGAAAATATGGAGGGGCATCTCGAGCGGATGCGGACAACGGCGGAACATTTCGGTTTTTTGCCGCCTAAGATTCCGGAACTTTCGGTTATTATGCCGGGCTATTTGAAAACGGGGCTTACCAAGTGCCGTTTGCTTTACGATAGACTTATTCGAGAAATAAAATTCGAGGCTTATAAGCCGAAGAAAATTTCTTCTTTTGTCCTTGTCGATGCCGGTTCCTTGGATTATGCTTTCAAATATGCGGATAGACGGGTTTTGGAATGTGAAGGCCGGAAGTTTAACGGATTCGAGGAAGTAATATTTTTGAAAGACGGGTTTCTTACGGATACTTCTTTTTCGAATATCGTATTCCGGAAAGGTAAGGAGTTCGTGACTCCGACAACTTTTCTTTTGAACGGCACCCGAAGGCAGTATTTGTTGAAATCGGGACATATAAAAGAGGCAGAAGTGCGTATGACTGAACTCGGAGAATATGACGAACTCATTCTTATCAATGCCATGATGGGATTGAACGACGGGTTGCATTTTCCCCTCTCCGCCCTTCGTGCGGAAGGTGAATAAAAAAACCGGCATATGCCGGTTTTTTTATCTGTTTATAAAAGATTAAACGGTATGAATCGTTTCCACTCGTTCCATTCCTTTTTCAACGGCGCTGATATTCAATGGAATCGTTTTGTGGTGGCGTTCGGGCAGGGATTTTTCCAGCCCTTTTTCGATATTTTTCAAATCGATGATGGGGCGTATTTTTAGGAAACCTCCCAATACGATCATGTTGAATACCATAGGACTTCCCATTTCGGCCGCAATTTTCATCGCTTCTATTTTATAGATGTTGATGTCTTTGCGGGTGGGTTCGTGGGTGATGCCGTTAGGGTCGTACATAAGTACTCCGCCCGGTTTAACGGCTTGTTCGAACTTATCCATGGATTGTTGGTTAAGTACGATTACCGAGTCGAATTGGGTTAAAACGGGAGAACTTATCCTTTCGTCGCTGATAATAACGGTTACATTGGCTGTTCCTCCTCTCATTTCCGGGCCGTAGGAAGGCATCCAGGAAACTTCCTGTCCTTGCATGATACCGGAATAAGCGAGGATTTTTCCCATAGAAAGAACACCTTGTCCTCCAAAGCCTGCTATAATTAATTCTTCTGTCATTGTTCGATTTTTTTAGTTTGTTAAATGTCCTTGATATCTCCAAGGGGATATTTTTTGAACATATTTTCTTTCATCCATTCATTGGCTTTTACCGGTGGAATTTTCCATCCGGAATTACAAGTGGACACCACTTCAACGAATGACAGTCCTTTTTTAAGGCGGGTATTTTCGAATGCTTTACGGATGGCTTTTTTGAGTTTGCGTATGGCGCCGGGGCTTTCTCCGCTTTGGCGGGTAACATAGCAAGTTCCGTCCAATTGAGCTAACAATTCCGTAATTTTCATGGGGAAACCGTTGAGTTTGGCATCTCTTCCGTAAGGAGTGGTTGCCGTAACCTGTCCCAATAGAGTCGTAGGTGCCATTTGTCCCCCCGTCATACCGTATATGGCATTGTTTACGAATATGACCACGATGTTTTCTCCTCTGTTGCAGGCATGGATGATTTCTCCGCAACCTATGGAAGCAAGGTCACCGTCTCCCTGATAGGTAAATACGTATTTGTCCGGACAAGTGCGGATGATACCCGTAGCCACGGCGGGGGCGCGTCCGTGTGCGGCTTCCGCCCAATCGATGTCGATATAGTTATAGGCTAAAACGCTGCAACCTACGGGAGATACCCCTATCGTTTCCTCTTGTATTCCCATTTCTTCGATGACTTCCGCAATCGTTTTATGAATTACGCCGTGAGTACATCCCGGACAGTAGTGCATAATGTTGTCGGTGAGGAGACTGCTCTTCTTTAAGACGAGATTTTCCTCTTTTATTATATCTTTAATATCAATAGCCATTACATTATCTTTTTAAGCGCGTCAATAATTTCATTAGGATTGGGGATTACTCCGCCCATACGGCCGAAATGTTCCACTCTGGTCTTTCCGTTTACGGCGAGGCGAACATCTTCAACCATTTGTCCCGCACTCATTTCAACGGATAATATTCCTTTTAACCGATCGGCCATTTCCGCTATTTGTTTGGTCGGGAAAGGGAAGAGAGTGATGGGCCGGAGAAGACCTACTTTTATGCCTTCCTTTCGAGCCAAATCCATGGCTTTTTGACAAATACGCGAACAGGAACCGTAGGCGACCATAAGATATTCCGCATCTTCGCAATTGATTTTTTCGAAGCGGACTTCGTTATCCCTCATGGCCTGATATTTTTTCTGAAGTTTGATATTGAATTTTTCCTGACGGCCCGCATCCAATTCCAAAGAAGTTGCGATATAGCGTTCTCTTTCTTTTACTTTACCGGTAGCAGCCCAAGAGCCGTTGAGTTTTTTGATTTCGGCATCGGTCCAGCGCGGAACGTATTCCGATAATTCCACTTTTTCCATCATTTGGCCGATTACTCCGTCGGAAAGAATCATGGCCGGATTGCGGTATTTGAAAGCCAATTCGAATCCGAGACCGACGAAATCGTTCATTTCCTGAACGGAATTCGGAGCGAGTACCAAGAGATGATAATCTCCGTGTCCGCCTCCTTTGGTGGCCTGAAAATAATCGCTTTGTGCCGGTTGTATGGTTCCGAGTCCCGGCCCTCCTCTGACGACATCCACTACAAGACAAGGTAATTCGGCCCCTGCAAGATAAGTGATTCCTTCCTGTTTCAAACTGATACCGGGACTTGAAGATGAGGTCATTACTTTTTTTCCGCATGCGGCTCCGCCGTAAACCATATTGATGGCGGCAAGTTCGCTTTCCGCCTGTAATACGACCATTCCCGTTTCTTCCCAGGGCTTTCTAAGCATAAGGGTTTCCATAACTTCCGACTGCGGCGTAATGGGGTATCCGAAATAGGCATCGCACCCGCAACGGATAGCAGCTTCCGCTATAACCTCATTGCCTTTCATTAATCTTATTTCTGACATTTTCGGTAGGTTTTTATTTATTCTACACTAACTTTATACACACTGATGACGGAGTCGGGACATACCATGCCGCAGCTGGCGCAACCGATACATGATTCCGGTTTGCTCATATAAGCATAATGATACCCTTTACCGTTTACTTCGGCATTAAGCTCAATTACTTTGGTGGGACATGCAGCAACACAAAGCCCGCATCCCTTGCATCTTTCGTTGTCGACAACGATCGCTCCTCTAAATTTTGCCATAACCTTTTATTTGTTAAAAAAAATTTGTTTGTTTTTGAGAGTCCTTAGATGGAATATAACGGAATCCCGGTATAAAATTAAAAATTTTAATCCATACTCCAAAATACGGAATGATTTTTTATACCGGGATTGTATTAATTAAATTACTTCTTAATTAAGGATTAATGGTCGGATTTGAAACGTTCGACGCGTTCTTTTAGAGTGGGCATGAGTTCCATGCCTATTTGAGATACGCATACTCGAAGGCCTTCGCATTGACTGCCGGTCGTTTTCAAAGGAATGGACGATATGCCGTAAAACATCAGTTCTTTGCATAATTCCGCCCCGCTGAATCCGGGATAACTTATGGTAAAATAGAATCCGTCTCCTATGGCTTCCTCCCCGTCTTTGTCGTAAACGAGACTGAAGCCCGCATCCAAGAAAATCTTTTTCATGGCGGCGGCCCTGTCCCTGTATTCGCTTGCATCTTTCGTGATATTCATCTTACCCTCGTTTGCCGCCTTGAAAATGGCTGCAAGGGCATATTGAGGAGAATGGGCCGTACCGGACGAAAGCGTGTATATGATTTTGTATACGATGGTATATCCCAATTCGTCGGCATTGAAACGTTTTTTCAATCCTTCGTATTTCCGGTGGAATAAGGCATCGGATATGCATACGAGACCTAAGCGTTGGCCGGCATAACTGAATAGTTTGGAACTGGAGATGATGAATATGTAGTTCTTCGTATATTTTGCGATCGTGGGTTGGAAGGGAGGAAGGCCCGGTTTGGAAAGGTCTTTCCTGAAATCCATGGCAAAATAAGCCAGGTCTTCGATGACGATAACGTCGTATTTATCCGCTAATTCGGCGATTATTTTCAATTCTTCTTCCGTAAGGCATATCCAGGCAGGATTGTTGGGATTGCTGTATACGATAGAAGCAATATTGCCTTTTTGTAAATAACTTTCGAGTTTCGCTCTGAGTTTTTCTCCCCGGAACTCGTAAATGTCGAAGGTTTCGTAGGGGCGTCCCATAACTTCCAACTGCGTTTTCTGTACGGGAAATCCCGGGTCGATGAATAAAACCGTATCCCTTCCCGTATGGCAAGCGGTGGTCGCCATAAAAGCTACGTAAGAACCTTGCATTCCGCCTACGGTGGGTACGATACTGCCCGGCTCGATGTCGATATCCATAAAATTTTTTATGAATTTGGAAGCTTCGAGGGATAAACCGGAATATCCTTCCAACATGGGATAAAATTGAGCTACTCCGGATTCGAGAGCCCGAATCTCGGCTGCCGTACCGATGGGATGGGGTTTTATGCCGGGGACTCCCATCTCCATGCGAATAAAGGAAATTCCCGTATGTTTTTCGATTAAATTGGCGGTTTTTGTAATATCTCTAATGGATGCATCTTCCATTTTTGTGATATTACTCTTCATAAGCATTTCATCTATCACACTCTTATCAACGATATTGTGCTTCATAACTCTATTTTTTGGTGAATTTTATTTTTAACAATATTACCCATTTTTTGCGACCGAAATATTATTTTATAAAAGGTTAACGTTATAAACTTATAATTTATAACTATTCTAAATTCCCCCATGATTCGTTTGCGGATTTTTATTCTCCGGCGCCGGTCGTATCGTATTTTGAGTCGAAAATTTATCCGGATTTGTTCGATTGCATATCGGCGATATTTAAGGAATATTCGGTGTCTGTCGGATTCTTGGGAGTTTAATATTCTCCCTCGACGAGATTTAATTTTTATTCGGACGAAAAAATAAATTTTTTCTTTAAGTTTGTGGGAAATCGATAATAGGGTGAATTTAGAGCTGTTTATTGCATGTCGTTTACTGAAAAACAAGGGGGGGGCCAATACGTCCGCTCCCATAGTGAAAATTGCCGTTTCTTCTGTGGCTGTAGGCATTGCTTTTATTTTGCTCTCGATATTCATTACTTCGGGGTTTAAAAAAGAAGTCGGGAAAAAGTTGGCGGGTTTCGAGGCGGATATTAAGGTGTCGGGAGATTCCGGAAACGAAGCTATCGTATGCAGTCCCGCACTCGTATCCGCACTTAAAGAGGTGGATGCCGTGTCCGAGGTATACCGTTATATTATGAAGCCGGCCGTATTCAGGAAGGGGGATGCGGTGTGCGGAATCGTATTCAAAGGGGTGGATTCTCTTTTTAATCCGCATTTTTTTCTTTCTCATTTAAAATCGGGACGGGTCCCGGATTTTAAAGGGAAACGGGCCGTTTATGAGATTCTCGTGTCGAGCCGGTTGGCGAATAAATTGAAAATTTCGGAAGGGGATTATGTGCGCGCCGATTTTATTCAGACTCCGCTCCGTTCCCGTAAATTCGAGGTTGCGGGCATATACGATTCGGGATTCAAGGATTTCGACGAGGTGACGGTTTTGTGCGACATAAGGCATATTGCCGGAATAAACGGATGGGGAGATTCTTATGCGGGAGGTTTGGGTATATTGTTGCGGGAATCTTACGAAATAGACGATTCGACGGATAAGGTATACGATGTTTTATCCGAGGACCCGCTTATCGGAGGTTTTCAAATACGGACATGGCGACAAACGGCTCCGATGATATTGGATTGGCTCGAGTTGTTGGATATGAACGTAGTGATTATAATTATTTTGATTATTATCGTTTCGGGATTCAATATGGTTTCGGGATTATTGATTCTTATATTGGATAAAACCGTAATGATAGGAATTATGAAAGCTTTGGGATACGGCAGTTTGAAATTGAGAAAACTTTTTCTCTATATTGCTTTGGGATTGGTGTGTCGGGGAATGTTGTGGGGAAATACGGCGGCTTTCGTATTGGGCGGCATTCAATATTTTTGGAAGCCTTTTTCTTTGGATCCGGAAACTTATTATATGGACAGGGTGCCGATAAGCGTGGATATAGGCTCTGTTTTTCTGCTTAATGCGGGGGTTCTCGCAGTTGCGGTGCTGATGTTGGTGGTGCCGACTATGTTGATTGCTAAGATAGAGCCTGTAAAATCCATTAGATTCGATTGATATGAAAAAATACGCTGAAGTTAATCGTGTCGCCTTATTGGGCACGCTTATCCTACATGTTTTATTGTTGATCGTATTTATGAGCATACGGCTTGTTGGAGAATATAAACAACGTGCGGATATGGGTTTTATTGTCGATACGCCGGAGGAACGGAAGGAATGGGAGGAGAAGAAACGGGAAGAAAAAAAAGAGATGAAACGCAGGGCTGAAGAAGAGGTGGAGAAATTGCTTAAATCGGTGATTACGAATGAAAATATCAAAGTCGCCGAAAAGCATTTGAACGAAGCGTCTGCCCGGGAATATGAAGATAGGCTTAAAAGGGAGTTGGCTTCTTACGATCATTCCCGTTATGCTTATAAAAGGGATGCGGAATATGCGAAGGACAGTATGGCTTATCGAAAAACCGAGCGGGATATGAGGGAGGCCGATTCCCTTAGAACGGTCGTTTATTCGGGGAAGAGTTCCGTGGTTTACGATTTGGAGGGGAGATATGCGGAATTTATGCCCATACCGGTGTTTAAATGTGAATTCGGCGGGAAGGTGGTTGTGGAGATAAAAGTATCCCGCAAGGGAGGAGTGGAGTGGGCTAAGGTTATGGATGCTTTTTCGGATAGGGACGATTGTTTGCGGGAAACGGCCGTAAGAGCCGCATTGCGTTCGAGATTCAATACTTCTTCTCATGCTCCGGAATCCCAAGTCGGGAAAATTACATATAATTTCGTGAAACAATAAATGGATTTTTTATTGACGAAAAGGATATCGGATGTTTTTTACGCCCCTGTTTGTTTGGTGTGCGGGGAAGGACTCGTGCGCGGGGAAAAGCATATATGTACCCGGTGTACGGCAGGATTCCCTTTTTACGACGACGTGCGGGAATATTTTTCGGTAGGAGATGGAGTGGAATATGCATATTTTTTATTTTTTTACAATCGTTATAGCGATTATAGAAACATTATTCATGCGATAAAATACCGAGAAAAAAAAGATGCGGCTTACGATTTCGGAAGACTGTTGGGAAAGAAAATGTCGGGAGATTTCTCGGAGACGGTATTGGTGCCCGTGCCGCTTCATCCCCTACGTTTAAAAGAAAGGGGATATAATCAGGCTTTATGTATTGCGGAAGGGATAGCTTCCGTTTTGAAACTCCCCGTTGTCGATGATGTGATTTTAAGGATAAGGAATAATCGGTCTCAGACGGGTAAGAATGCGGAGGAACGCAAGAAAAACGTATCGGGAATTTTTGCCGTCGAGCAAAAGGAGGTATGGCGGATAGAGGGGAAGCGCATATTGATGGTGGACGACGTGTTTACTACGGGAGCTACGATATTTTCCTGTATCGAAACCCTGAGGAGGATGTGCGATTTTAAATTTTCCATAGCCTGTTTGGCCGTAACCGATACTTTATGATGTCGATAACGTGCATTTTTTGTGAAATGTTCGGATTATAATGGAGATTTGGTGTGGAATATTTATATTTGTGTGTTTATCGGATGATTGCAAAATGAAAAAATATAAGATATATTCATGGATTAAGGTTGTTGTTTTAATACGGACAGGCTTATGGTTATTCGGTGCCTGTGCCAACAAAGGCTATCCGGAAGGCGGTCCTAAGGATTCGATACCTCCGATAGTCGTTATGGAGCGGCCGCTTTCGTATAATACGAATTTTAAGGATAAAAAAATAAACATATATTTTAACGAATTCGTACAATTGAAGGAAATGAGTGAGAAATTCATCATTTCCCCTCCTCAGAAAAGGAAACCCAGAGTGAAATTGAGGGGGAAATATATCCAAGTGGAATTTCGGGACACTCTTGTTCCCGACGTTACCTATTCGTTGGATTTCGGAGATGCCATTGTGGATAATAACGAAGGAAATCCGTTGGGTTTTTACCGTTATGTATTTTCTACCGGTAACGTGATCGATACGATGGAGATGAGCGGGCATGTATACGATGCCGAAAGCGGTAGGCCCGTTCTCGGAGCCTCGGTGTTTTTATACAAACGCCATGGAGATTCCATTCCCTTGCTCGAATTTCCGGATTATGTTTCGCGTACGGACAGTGCCGGTTTTTTTCATTTTACGAATATATCCGATGTGCCCTATCGGGTACTTGCTTTAAACGATGCCGATAGAAATTATATGTATCTTCCCGAGGATGAGCTCGTAGGGTTTATCGATACGGTGGTCGTTCCCTGGGTATGTCCTTTGAGCGAGATTATGAAAGATTCCGCGAGCATCAAGGCATACGGGTATAAGTTCGGAGATAAAATATTGCCGGATTCCTGTGCAAACGATAGCTTATGGGCTTACGGTCCGACGAATCTCAGTATCCGTATGTTTAAGGAACGGTTGACGAAATTATATATGTCGGATGCGAAGCGGGAGAAACCTTACGCTTTGGATTTCGTTTTCAGTGTGCCGGGAGAAAACGGTTTCGACATATCGTTTGCGGATTCGACGTTTAATCTTACGGACTGGTATATTAAGGAGGAATCGTCGGGAAGGGACAGTATACGTTTGTGGATAAGGGATTCTCTTATTTATGGGATGGATACTTTGGCTTTTTATATAGACTATTTTCAGTCGGATTCCCTGAATAGAACGGTAAGTGTAAGAGATACTTCATATATGGTGTATAAAAAGAAAAAAACACCTCGGCGACGAAAAGATACGGTAGAGAAAAAAAACATGAATATCGTTACGGATTTAAGCGATTTACACGATGTAGACAAACCGATATATATAGAGTTTCCGCATCCCGTAGACAATGGATATACGGATAATATAAAATTATATGCGGCGGCGGATACCGTATTTCAAGATGTCGTTTACGGCATATATCCCGATTCCGTACGTATCAGGCGTTTTAAAATAGAATGCGAATGGGAGCCGGAAAGGGAATATATTTTGAAAATAGATTCTGCAACGATATGTGATATTTACGGTTATTCCAATAATAAGATAGAGAAAAGATTTAAAATATTTTCACTGGACTCTTATGCGCGGTTGATTTTAAATGTTTCCGGCTTGGAAGGACATGTCGTTATGCAATTATTCAAGACGGTGAAGTCTGCGGATAATAAATCCAAGTCGAATACGCTTAAGATAGGGGATGAGGTCAAATACGAAATCGTTTGCGAGAGGAATTTGACCGAAGACGGTCAAGTCGTTATCGATTATTTGAAACCGGGAACCGTAGGAGTACGTTTTATTTTGGACGAAAATGCCAATGGAAAATGGGATACGGGATTGTATCTGGAAAAGCGACAGCCGGAAAAGATAATTTATTTCCCGGATAAGGTTATCGATTTGAAGGCGAATTTCGATATCGAGCAGGATTTCGATTTGAAGGCGGGAAGAATTAACATTCATTGAAAGAATTATGATAAGGAATATATTGGCAAGTATTTTCATAATGGCGACTTCTGCTTTCGTTCTGGGGCAGAGTAAATATAAACCGATAAGGCAACTGGCTTATACCGGCTATTATAATTGGGGATTTATCTGGATAAATGTAGGTAATACGGTGCTTCATATAGGGAGTTCCGACGTTTATCCGCATGCGAATAAGATTGCCGCATATGCAGCTACCGATCCTTCTTGGGAATGGTTTTTCGTACTTAGGGATACGTTGATATCTCACCATGATAAACACAGTTTCGGGCCTATAGAGTTTTACCGTTCCGCAAACGAAGGAGATTATGCGGCGAGGTTTCGCAGTCGTTTTTCTTACGATGAGCGACGGATATATGCTTATAAAGAGAGAATCGGCAAGTATACGAGGTACGATACCCTGGAATTGGCGGATAGGACTTATGATATGCTATCCATAGCCTGGAAAGCTCGGGAATTGGATTTCGATTCTTTTGAAAAGGGACATAGTATACCGATGAATATATTTATCGATGAGAAAATATATAATTTGGACTTAACCTATCTTGGAGAAAAAACGACTAAAGTGGGGGGTAAAAAATATAAATGTTATGTTTTTTCACCACAAGTTCTTAAAGGTAAGGTTTTTAAAGATGATAACGCTTTTAAAATATGGGTGACTAAAGACGATTACCGCATACCTGTGCTCATGGAGGCTAAAATAAGGGTAGGTTCGCTTAAAGCGATAATAGATTTAAAAAATACGATATACTAAAATATAAAAATTATGAAAAAATGTATTGTCCGTTGTCTTTATTTTTTACTTTTTCTTTTTTCCGCAGCGGGATGCAATATCAAGAATCAATGGGGAAATCCAGTGGGAGGCGCTTTGAATGAGATATTGGTCGTTACGGATGAGGCTATATGGAAGGGCGGAATAGGCGATAGTATCAAGGCTTTTTTCTGTCAACCGATGTTCGGATTGCCCCAACCGGAACCGATATTTAAGGTGATCAGTGTTTCGAAGGAGTATTTTGTCCGTTCTCTCAAATCGCATCGGGCGATATTGAAAATAGATGTGGATGTTTCGTTAGATACGGCTTATGCGGTTTCCGTTTTGAAAAATACCTGGGCTACGGGACAGAATATGTTTGAAATCCGCATAAAGGACAGTTTGGGATTTCAGGCTTTTTTTGAAAAATACAGGTATTCTTTGATGTCGCTGTTTTTGGATGCGGAAAAAAAACGTTTGGTGCGCCTGTACAGGATGAATGCCGATACGACGATATTTCGGCACATGAAACAAAAGTACGATGTGGAGTTATCGGCTCCGTCCGGTTATTATATCCGTAAAGACAGTGCGGATTTCGTATGGATGTCGTTGGAAACCGTGAGGAATAGCCGGGGAGTGGTCTTTTTTCAAAAAGAATATGTGGATGAAAAACAGTTCGATAAACAGGATATTATTCGTACCCTGAGTCGAGAGTTGAGCCGGCATATTCCGGGTCCCCGAGACGGTTCTTATATGATATTGGATACGGTAACCCCTATAATGGTGGAGCATTTTACATACGATCGCAAATATTATGCGATGAATCTTCGAGGGATGTGGACAGTCCATAACGATTTTATGGGAGGTCCGGCTACTGCCAATATCGTATTGGATACCGAAAAAGGACGTATTCTATATGTAATGGGCTATGTATATGCTCCCGACGAAAAGAAACGCAATTATCTCCATCAGGTGAATTCCGTAGTGAATACGTTGGAGTTCGGAGAAAAGGGAAAGAAAAAAGAGAGGACGATTGAAAATCCGGGGAAATAGGAATTTTTATGAGAAAAAAGTCGGCCCTATTTTTTATCGTACTTCAATTTACGGTTTTTGTTTCCATCGCTTTTGCTCAAACTCCGTATAACGGGGATTCCGTAATATGCGGAATCCTTCGGTTTTCCGATTATCGTTTTTTGCTGGACGGCAGAAGGGTGGCTTTTGTGGGTAATCATTCTTCTTTGGCGGGAGAACGGCATAGCGTGGATTTTTTATTGGATAAGGGGGCGGATATCGTTAAAATATTCGCTCCCGAACACGGATTTCGGGGTAAGGTCGATGCCGGAGCCGTATTCGGAGATGAGATAGACGGGGATACGGGCATACCCGTGATTTCTTTGTACGGGAAGAAAAAAAAACCTTCCCCCGAGGATTTAAAAGATGTGGATGTCGTATTATTCGATATTCAGGATGTGGGAGTGCGTTTTTTTACTTACGTATCCACCCTTCACTATGTAATGGAGGCTTGTGCCGAAACGGCTACTCCTTTGATTGTAACCGATCGTCCCAATCCCAATGCTTTTTATGTGGACGGTCCGGTTTTGAAGCCCGATTTCCGTTCCTTCATAGGCATGCATCCCGTTCCTGTAGTTTACGGCATGACTATAGGAGAATATGCCTGCATGATAAACGGGGAAGGATGGTTGGCCGGAGGAATCCGGTGCGAACTTACCGTTGTCCCCTGCAGGGGTTGGAAGAGAAATCGCATATTGAGTTTGCCCCTCCCTCCTTCTCCCAATCTTAGGGATTCCGTTGCCGTTCTCCTCTATCCCTCTCTTTGCTTCTTCGAAGGGACGGTAGTCAGCGAAGGCCGGGGGACGCTTATGCCTTTCCGCATTTACGGCCATCCGGCTTTTAAGTCCCTGCCTTTCCGATTTCATCCCGAGTCGATAGAGGGCATGAGCATAAAACCCAAATTTCTCGGACATACCTGCTACGGAGAGGACCTGACTCCTTTTTACGATTCGATGCGTTCCGCTCCTTGCATTAATTTGGAGTGGTTGATTAAAGCCTATCGTTTATACGTATCTTCCATGCCTGCGGGCAAATCCCGGACTTCGTTTTTTTTGCCCGTTTTCGACAAAATTGCCGGGAGCGACGAAATACGGAAGCGCATTCTTAAAGGAGAAGACGCCCGGACGATACGTTCTTCCTGGCAACCTTCGTTGAAAGAATTTGAAAAAATCCGCTCTTCCTATCTTTTCCCCTCCTATGATTGAATTTTGAGTATATGCTTACTTTTGTGATGGAATTTTAAAAGCCGATATTTTGAAAGAAAAGGACGAAGATATGATTGAGCAATTGTATACGACTTATTTTAATGGGTTGTATCGTTTTGCATATCATTATGTTATGTGTGATTACGCATATGATATCGTCCAAGAGGTTTTTATCCGACTTTATGAGCGAAAACCTCCGATTTTATCCGACGACAATATTGTAGGGTATTTGTTAACGGCCACCAAAAATCGGTGCATGAATTTTTTGCGTCATAAAGATATCGTGGATAAACACGAGGAACGTCTTGTGGAGGCTATCCTTAGTTGGAACGCCGATGGCAATGACGATGGGGAGCTAAAAGCGGAGATCGAACGTTGTATGAATTTACTTTCCGATAAACAGCGTGCGGTGGTTTCGTTGAAAACTAAAGGAAAGTCTTATCAAGAGATTGCCGATATTTTGAAGATAAACGTAGGGACGGTAAATACCCATATCGCCCGGGCTTATAAGGTGTTTAGGGATAATTTCGGTACTTTGTTGATCTATTATTTTATGTCTCGTTTTTTATAATTCCCTTATTCGTGCGTATTTGTCGAGAAGACGGATTGCATCGGTCTTGAGATTCGTGACGGTATATACGGTCCTGTTTTTCCTGTTTTATTTTTAGATGTTTAAGATTCGTTTTATGTGTTCGAACAACACTTGCTTATTTTATTCGTTATTGTGTATATGGATCGGAATATTTATGTGTTGTAATATTATAAAGCACGAGAATGAAAAAAATTATTGCTGTCCGGTAAAACTTCTTCTGTCGTATAAAATTTAGGGCTGACACTTCTCACGATGTACCAGCCCTTTTGGTTATCTTTGAGTTGCAAAACAAAAAAGTATAACCATGGGTAAAAGTATACATTTCTTCG
>JBGZEX010000022.1:0-10624 GCA_041846495.1 Marinifilaceae bacterium | reverse complement strand
GCAGGCCACTTTGTTGCACCTGCAATTCTAATTCTTCAAATTCTAATCTATTCATAATAATTGAGGTTGGATTGTATATGCTACTGCAAAGCTACAACCAAACCCCAAGGTTTAAAAGGTGTATTTGTTCGAATGCTTACACAAATCAAACTACCTCTGAACAAGGAGGTTTATACACAAACCATGCTGATGACAAGACATCAGAGAATAGCTAAACTATTTGATGAGGATTTTTGGGGTACGCAATGACGAAGTCAGGAAATCGGAGAAAATCCCGATGCTGACCCTTCCGACATATAAAAAAAGTCGGGTATTCGATAATACCCGACCGATTCTATATGGAATATTTCCTCTTAACTCCCGCTTTCCAACGTTTCCCGAATCATCTTTTTCAATTCCGGTTTATTCGGGAAAGGAGCTGCGACGGATACGATACGTCCCGAGCGATCGAAAACCATAAAACGGGGAAGTCCCGTAATCCGGTAATATCTGGCAAAATCTCCCAACCAACTACCGATAAAAACCAAATTACCTTCCAAATGCTCTTGCTCGATAATTCGAAGCCAAGAACCCCTTTCTATAGACGCCCCCATACAAACACTGAAAAAAACCACATCTTCCCCTTTCATCTCCTTTTCCAATTGTTTGAAATAAGGCATCATTCTCTTACAAGGCTCACACCACGTAGCCCATACGTCCACCACTACCACCTTACCCTTAAAATCGGAAAGGGAAATCCAACTGCTGTCCACAGCCATCCCCTTGAAATCGGGAGCTTGAATACCGGGTTTCGACCATTCCAATTTTTTTTCGATTTTCTTCAATCGCTCTTTATTTGCAGATGAAAAAAACGTTTGACCGAAATCGTCCCGCATTTTCTCATATTGTCCAAAATATTTGAAATGCTCCGCTTCCGCCAACAAATATTCCTGTTGTAAACCTGGCTCCTGCAAATAGGCGACATTTTGTTTCAAATCGACGGAAGAAACTCCTTCCGATTTACGTTTATACCATACGTAAGTCTCCAGCATATGCCCGACAAAAGGTAAAGATAAAAGCGTTTTATTTTGAAAAACCTTGTCCGGCTCCATCTCGCGGTAATAATCAGGAAATTTCAAGGTATCGGATATATCGTCATCGTGTTTACGCCAATAGGAAAGGGAGTAAAAATGCATATCGGCATTCCTTTTAGCCGTAAATAAGGCGTCGAATTTCTCATTTTTCGTATCCATATTATTCCATCTACCCTCCGCTGCATGCAATTCTTCCAATTCTTCGAAAAACATTTCGGGAGCTACGCTTCTGCCGCCGGGAACATAATCGAACAAATAGGCATGAAAACGTAAATTCCAAGCCTTTTCTTCCCATTGGTACAAGGCCGTATTCTCAAGCGAATTCGTTTCCAGCAATTTCAAGCCTGTTGCGTCATTCAAAGACAATTTCAACACTTCTCCCCCCCTTAAATAAAACGGAAACAAAAACTTATCGTTTTTCCCCAACAGATAAAATCCTTCGTACGAAGGCTTAAAGCGGATTGCAAAACTCCCGTCCGAATTCACAGGCAACGTATCCAACAAATCCGCACGACCTTCCCGGTATGCATACAAACAAAGCTTTTTCATCCCCTTCGATTCGCTTTTCCCCTCAATCTCCGTATAATTCAGACTACATGATTGAATCAATACTCCCAACAATATCAATATACGTATTCTCATATGTTTAAAATAACGATGAAGAATAAATACCTCTTCCGGTAACTTCTATATAAACAACTCTTTTTACTCTGCCTTTCCCTTCCAATACCTTAACGGCAGGCTGCAACATCCCGGCATGAAGCGGATGCAAATACAATTTGTAACGTCCTCCCCGAACCGTCCCAATCGCCACATAATCGAACCAAATATCACTCATGCCGTACGGATCGTATTTAATACTTTCCATATAAGTAATTTCCTCATCCGAAGGAATACTTACGGGTTGAAGACTCTCTTGATTGGTTTCGAGATTACAGGAATAAATTTTATTCCCTTCGGCAAAATACACGATGTCGTTATCCTGATTCAATGTTTTATACTTTGCGGCATACAACTTAAGGCCGGCAGGCATTGCGTTCATTTCTTCTATAGGGGTTTGTCTGAATGCCGGATAACCATCCAACTTTGCCAAGTGATATTCCTCCTTTCCTCGTTTTTTCAAAATAACATAGGCTCTGTCGCCGGTCTGATCTTTTTTACGTCCGCCGATAAATACCGGCTCCATATCCATATTATTGGAAGAAGGCTTACCCTCGATATCCCGAAAATATTCAATTCCCGTAGATGTCCTCCGAAGTCCGCAAAACGAGGAATTGGAAATATTGAACAAAATCGGAATTCCTCCCGGTGAAGAATGGCGATAGGGCGACAATTCGTAATCTCCTTCTACTAATATGGAAAACTTGGTATAAAGAGCCCCCCAGCTTTTCACCGGCATCGTATAAAGTTTATTGTCGATATAAGCATGAAGTGCGCTATTCCCCCGAAATACCGTCCGGACATTCCGATTAGCCGGCAATTCATAAAACAATTTATCGTATTCTCCCACAAACTGTCCGGTATAAAGGTCTAAAACGCCGATGTCTTTACCGCTTCCGACAATGACTGCCGGCGCATTGGACACCTTCCCGTCTTTTTCATCTACTTGAGCATACTTCAATTCGAACAATATATTTTTGGCTTCTCCGGCCAATCGACGTCCGTTTACCTTGGATATGATATCCGGTATTTCCCGTTTAGACATGAATAAATCCACATCCGTATCGCCCCCCTCGTCTTTAAGTACCCACCAACCTACATTCAACTCGCTCTCCACTAAAAACTCATATTCGGTATAAGAAAATATTCCGGTCTCCGTATCTTTGGCAAAAAAACGAAGTATGTAGTTGCCTACCGGCAATTCAACCGGAAACTTCCAACTCCGCTCTTTCGATAAGGTGTCGAGCACGGCATAACGTTCGTTATAAGGCACAACTCCCCAAAAACACTCGTAATTCCGATCTTCCGGATATATCTTGGGATTAAATGCTACGGTATCCTTAAACGGTATTACATGATAGCTCTTTTCTATTCCCTCGACACGTATATTCAACTTGTCTTTATAATCATAATTTCCTTTATCGTCGTAACACGAAGCACAAAGCCACGAAAACATAACGACAAACAATATATTGTACCGTCTCATAAAAATTATTGTCATTTAATTGTTAATCACTGAACACGATTTGTCCTCTATTCATCAATGCGACAAGCGTTTTAAATCTGTTGATTCGGAAAATCCACCAATGCGCTGCCCGGCTTATCGGGGTCTTCCCGCAATGGAGCTATCCCGCTCTTTATGTTCTCGGGGTCATTGTTAAAATCATCCAATGCTTTTTTAAATTTTCCTCTCCAATAAACGAGAGTCGGAATATCTTCTCCCATCTTCACAAGCCATTCATCATCTACTACTTCATCATGTTGTTTAGCACGCACAACTTCGATCATCAACATATGTTTTGGGATACTATAAGGGCCGAGAAAAGCCTTCACCCGCTTCCAAGCCTCCGGCTCTTCAAACTTGTCGGAAATCACGAGAGTACGGGCAATGGTTTGTTGCTCCCCCAATTGAAAATCTTCGGAGACTCCCAATTGTATTCTCAAACGCATGGAAGTATCTTTTAACGACTTGTCTCTTAATAATATGACCGGGAATTCGTCTTCGACCTTGTCGGCTCGAATTTTCATCAAGCGTTTTACTTCCGGATCGTCGAAAGGCACGTAATGTATCCCGGGCTTTGCCTTGTTTTTCAGTTCGTGAACAATGGAATCCACAATATATCCTTTATTATCGCGTTTGTACTCCACCTTGTATTCCGTAACTTGAAATACCCGCACATAACGATCTTTCGAAGCGACCCGCCCTATCACGCGCAAAGGAATATAAACCGTATCTCTTTTCACCGTTTCATCTTGCCACACAAAAGAATAAATCAAGTCTTCCGGCGCCTTATCCCCAACTGTCACGAATTGCAATCGATCCGTATCATCGAATAAAAGTCCCTTCTCTTCGCTGCATCCGAATACAGTGAAAAATATGGAAATTGTCAATATATATATTCTTTTCATCGTTTTGATATTTTATCGAAATTATCAATCTCTTTTCTCTTGTAAGGGAAGGGGTACGATATACGTATCTACCGAACCTTTTTCCGTCGTATAAAAAATATCTTCCACTCCCAAACGTTTATAGGCATAAAAAGCCTGTCCTTCTCCGTAAAATTCTTTATTATACTCCAATATGAGAATTTTATTCAGTTGTTCCGTCGATTTTATTTCCACCTGCGGTGTATTGCGTGCCATACACATCTCCTTGTACAATGCATTCGCTTCCGTCAAATCTCCGCATTCCATAGCGATCAAATACATCTCATAAAGACGAATCAGGGGTATGGAGTTTTTAGCCATCTCCGGCATTCTCTCCGTCTGACGGTATTTCTTTAAATAATGTTTTTTATAATACCCCTCCGTTACCTCTTCCCATAGATTGGTAAAACGAATATCCGTCGTTCCTTTTTCATAAAAATGTCTAAAGAGTTCGTTTTTGCTCATTTGATACTCCTTGCTACTTCCCAATGTAGATTCGAGATTGTATACGTTCAGATTAAAAATATGTTCCGAGGAAAGAGTATAATCCAAATTTGCAACATCGTTGCTATTTCCAAGACGATACATAGGCTTTCCTTCCTTATCCTTTGCCGTCATCACCGTTTTAGCATATTTCAAGGCTTGTTTTTTATCGCCCATCCACAGATAAATCCTGGCTTTTAATGCACAAACGGCATAATAGTTCATACGCATTTGCCGGTAGTACATAAATCTGTCTTCCACCGTCGAAGCCGGATTATTCAACTTCTCCAATGAAAGATTGCAAATAGGATCCGTTTTTTCGAAATATTTTTCCGCTTCATCCAAATCTTTTAACAGATAGGAAGTGAATTCTTCCCAAGAATGCATCGCATTAGGATTTTTGGAAACGACCGTCACATAGGGCAGAATTTGTCCTTCAGGTATTTTATCGGGCATCGGACCGAAAAGGCGGAGCAAATCGAAATGGCAAAAAGCACGTACGGCCAAAGCCTCGCCTTTTATCAATTCGTAATTATCCGCCTCGAGCATTTCCTTATGGGCATCGATTCCGTCGTCGACCAACAATCCGTTTACATCGGCAATCACCTTATAGAGATTGTTGAAGATATCTCCTGCCATATCCTCCACCAACTTTGCCTTATAATCGTATTTTTTCAAATATCCGCTCAGGGATGTTTTTGATGTGGATTGCCAGTGTTGTGCCAAACATTCCGTAAATCCGTAAGTCATTTCTTTTCCGTACAATTTCTCCGTTTTCATTCGGATATATGCTCCAATCAACACTTTCCGAATTCCATCCTGAGAAGCGAGGGCATCCTTTTTTTCTTTCTCCATTCCCGGCGATACGTCCAGCCAATTACTGCATGCGGTAGATAAAACCATCGAGAATATTATCATATATTTTAAATACTTCATCATTATTTTATTTCATTGATCAGTAAAAACATTTTAATTATCCGCAATCCGGATTAGTCGATTTCCTCTCACAATCAAAACCATGCCGATAAAGAAAATGAAAACCGGCGGGCAAAAGGATAACTCAATCCCCTTTCTTGCTTTATCGTGGATTTGTGAAATAAATCACTTGCATTCCCGCTCAAAGAAAGCGAATGTATGCCGAGATTCGTTTTCAACCACGGATTGTCCTGAAACTCATAACTCAAATGCAGGTTTTTGAACGCAAGCGTTTTTTCATCCTGTACGAAACGGGAGGTCGCATAGGTAGACGTCGTGTTGTTCAGCCCTTTGAAAAAAGTACGGTCGCCGACTTCCTTCCAACGGTCTTTCAATACCCGCTCATCCACATTGTAGTTTTTATCCGCATTTTCCACCTTGGAAACTAAAGTCGCATTATACAATTGTCCGCCGAAACGATAATCGAATGTCATACTCAAAGTAAATGCTTTCCAACGTACATTGGTAGAAAAATTCCCTCTGTACTTCGGCTCTTTCAATCCGAAAGCGACTCTGTCCCGAGCATCCCAAGTATAAGACACTTCTCCGTTTTTCTTCAAAAACAACTCTCTTCCGCTATTGGGATCGATGCCTAAAGAGGGGACTACATATATGGTGTTCTGCGATTCTCCTTCCTGAATAATCGTATTGGAAGCACCGCCTTTTTTGAGAAGTAATTTTGCATTCTCGCTTTTCATCGCTTCGGACAATTTTACCACCTTATCTCTATTGTGTACCAAAGCCCCGGATACGGTCCATATAAAACGACTTTCCGTATCCCGTACAAGAAAGGCCGTCGCTTTCAACTCGAAACCGCGATTTTCCACCTTGCCGACATTTTCCACGTATGAAGTAAATCCGTTCGAATAGAACAACTCCAAAGAAGACAAAAGATTCGACGTTTGTTCCCAATATATATCGGCAACAAAACTCAATCTGTTTTTCCACAAATTCACTTCCAAACCGGCATTCCATTTATCCGTAATCTGCCATTCCAAATCGGGATTACCGAGTGCTTTCTGATAAGACCCTAACCATTGAAAATAACGGTCGTTCAAATAATAACCATAAGTAGTCAAAGCCTGGTAGACATTGAATTTCTGCGACCCCGTCTGACCGTAAGAAAAGCGAAGCTTCAACCGATCTATAAAATCGATTTTCTCCATAAAATGTTCTCTGTGAATATTCCAACCCAAACCGGCAGAATAAAACGGAGCAAACCTTTTGTTTTTTCCGAATTGAGAGGAGCCGTCCGTACGATAGGCGATATCCACATAATAACGATTATCGAAAGCATAGTTCAAATTCGAAACCACTCCTATGCGACGGCTCGTAGCCTCGGAACCGGAGGGTTTCCCGTTTTTTTGATACTGCAAAGCCGATCCCAAAAAATCCAAAGTCTCTTCGACAAAACCTTCCACTACGAAATTATAATATCTTTCTTTATTGGAGGTAATATCCATATTGAGTCCTGCATACAAAAGATGCTTTTCTGCAAACAATTTCGAATAATTCAAGGTCAAAGCAAATTCATAACCGTACGTACGTCCGCTGCCGTAAACATAACGTCCTTTTCTGAATACGCCGTCATCCTTATATTCTCTGCCTTCGAAATCGGTATGCCGTGCCGGTTTAAAATCATCTTTCTCCGACATCCTTGTGGATATACCCGCCCGACCGCGAGCGATAAAACCTTCCCAAGGTCTCCATTCTATAGAAAATTTATTGGAAATATTCGTATACGAATCCTGCTTAATCATATGCAGCGTTGCATTATACAACGGATTTTTCGGCAATGCGCCTCCCCAAAAATCCGTATCGTCGTCAAACAATTTCAACATTTTCCCCTTATCATCATAAGGAGTCCAATAAGGATTCAACTTGGCATAGTCGGAAAAATTTCCGTAAGGCGAATCATTGGATTTGGTTATACCTATCGTCAAATCGTTACGGAAAATCAATTTCTCATGATGATAGGAAAGATTGATCCCTCCGTTGAAGCTATTCCTATCGGATTCTTTCATAACACCGGCTACTCCATTGTATTGAAGCGAAGCCGAATAACGAAAACTTTTATCGCCTCCCTCCAAACGCAATCCGTGTCGATGTCCCACACCCGTACGCAAAGGTTTTGCCAACCAGTAAGTGTCCACTCCGCGCACGACGTCCTCTAATAGAGCGGCATATTTCTTCTTCAAAAGAAAATCCCTATAACTCGCCGTACTATTGTAAAATCCCGACAATCGCTCCAATTCCAACTTATCCTTAGCATTCAAAAGATGATAGTCGGTCAAATCCGGGATTTCAATATTCAATTCGCTATTGTAAGAAATCCGTAATTTACCGGCCTCGGGTTCTTTAGTCGTTATGACAATCACGCCGTTAGCCCCCCGTGAACCGTAAAGTGCGGTAGCCGTACCGTCTTTCAACAAGGTGATGGAAGCAACTTCATTCTGATTCAAATCCATCATTCTCCGCAAATCTATTTCAAATCCGTCCATTATGATAAGGGGAACATTCAATTCCACTTTGGTATTGTCTTTCAAACCTTCCAAATTGGGAAGACTCGATACCCCTCTTATCTGTATATCGGGCAAACGGTTGGGATCCGAACCGAATTCGTTATTGACCAACATATTAAACGAAGGGTCGAGCGTACTGATAGCCGTCAGTAGATTTTTATTGTTGGCTGTCTTCAAATCTTTTTCGGTAATAACGGAAACGGCTCCCGTATAAGTATCCTTTTTTTTCTGAAAAATACCCGTAACCACCACTTCTTCCATATGAGTCACCTCTTCCTCGAGCACTACTTTAAGAGGAGCATCCCCTTTTACCGCAACCTCCTTCGTACGCATACCTACAAATGAAAATACCAATACGATATCCGTAGCTTCGGAAACATTCAAAACGAAAACCCCGTTCTCATCGGATATTATTCCGGTGGAACTACCTTTAAGTTGAACGGTCACTCCCGGCATCACCGCCCCGCTCTTATCGTATACGACTCCTTTTATCTCTTTCTTTTTCGGCTGCTGTCGGTTCTCTACAGAATTCAGTTTCGGAGAAATCACAATCAGTTTATCCCGAAATTCGAATCCGAGCCCCTTACCTGCAAGACAAAGCCGGAGGACCTTATCTAAAGCCTCTTTCTTTACCGATATGCTCACCTTTCCCGCCTCTTCGATAATTTCGGTAGTATAGGCAAAACTATACCCCGTCTGAGCGGTAATCTCATCCAATACTCTCTTAAGCGAAACATTCTTCAAATCCAACGAAACCTCATCCAAAGGTTGTGCCGAAATGTTTTCCATCGACATCCCCATAATCAACAAAGAGAACAACCATTTCAAACAATTGCCCCCGATGTCAAAAACATAATTTTTCTTCATAAATTTTACAATATATTTACCTGATTATTCATTCTAACTCAGACCCGCCTAAATTCCGCGACGGCTTTTATCCGGATACACCGTAATCTTGCGCTCTTTTATTTCAAACTTTACACAAGCCGCATAAGCAATAATATCCAACACTTCATCCAACGGTATATCTCTGGATATATTCGCAGTAAAATGCAAATTCCCTATAGCGGATTTCCCGAAATTTATTTCTACATCATACCAACGTTCCAAATCCCTGAACACTTCTTCCAAAACTTCATCTTCATAAATAAATCTACGGGATCTCCAACCTATGTAATTTCCGACATTTACTCGCCTTACCTCCAAACTTCCGGCCTCCGCAAAAGCCTGTTCTCCCGGAAAAAGCTCTATACAACGAGAAGCCGATGCAATCTCGACCTTACCTTCGACCAAAGTGGCCCGGTAACTTTCCTCTCGATAAGCCGATATATTAAACGAAGTTCCCAATACCTTCACCTCCACTCCTCTGGCTTCCACATAAAAAGGATGAGCTTCATCCCGAACAACTTCGAAATAAGCCTCTCCGCTTAAACTCACCCTGCGTTCACCTCCCGTAAAATAAGCCGGATAAGATAATTCCGTCTCTGCATTCAACCACACTTGGGTACCATCGGATAAAACAATCCTGTATTCTCCTCCCCGGGGCACTTGTAATATATGCATGCGAGAATTCGTCGATTCGGACTGTCCGTAAATCAATTCCCGCCCGTTACTTTCCACCTTCTCCCTAAGAACGGACAAGGCTAAGGCATCTTTTGCCGCATCTCCTCCCAATGCAATGACTTCTCCCTCCGGAAGAAGCAATTTGGCCTGATAATGTCCCGCCACTATCCTGCTCCCATCCGAAATCTCCGTAGAAAAATTCGAATGAAAAAAATATCCTCCGACTCCCAAAACAATCACCGAAATCGCAGCATACCAAAACTTACGCAATCGAATCCGACGACCTCTACGAAGCCCGGTCTCGATTTTTTTCCAATCCTCAAAAGAATCGTAACTGCCGAATTCTCTCAACCGTTCCCATCGATATTCTTTATCTTTCAAACGGTCATAAAATCTGCGATTCGCCTCGCTTTCCTCCAACCAAGCCGCCAAACGAGCCTCCTGTTCCGGCTCGGCAACTCCTTTTAATGTGCGCAAGATAAGTCGGGATATTTCTTCCGGCATATAATATTCAGACTTCATTTTTTCAAATATTTATTACTAAAACCGACGAAAAAGAAAAAGGACTACAAAAAAAGATTTTTTTATGCCGTTCGATATCCGAAAATACAATATCGAAAAACCGAATCCTTGAAATTCGGAACAAAACGAATTCCGACTCCGGAAATTAACCCGAATTCGACATCAAACACAGGCTTAGGGCAAGAAGTGTGAAGTTTTATACCGAAGTATCTTATAAAACCAATTCAAGGGAAACATAAAATAGCCATAATCGCATATAAATTCTTCAATCGCTGCCGAAGATATTTTTTAGCCCGCTGTCTCTGAGTTTTTACGGTAGATTCGGAAATCTGCAGTTCTTCCGAAATCCGGCGAATATCCATATTTTCCAAATAACTCATTTTAAAAATCCTGCAACAT
>JBGZEX010000021.1:0-28544 GCA_041846495.1 Marinifilaceae bacterium | reverse complement strand
GGGGCAAGATAATTATGGTTTAGCGGACAGCAATAATTAGATATTAATCATACGTCTAAAATTTATGGGTTATTCGGTTTTTTTTTATATTTGCAAATTTGGAATCATAGAAATTATGGATTTTATATACGAATATCAACTTGCAGGATTGATTATAGGAATAGTCACGTTTTTAATTATCGGACTCTTTCATCCTTTGGTGATAAAATGCGAATATCATTTCGGTACTTCCTGTTGGTGGTGGTTTCTTATTTTGGGTATAATGGGAATTATTGCCAGTTTATGGATAGACGATCTAGTAGCCGCTTCCGCTTTCGGGGTTTTCGCATTTTCTTCTTTTTGGACCATAAAGGAAATTTTCGAGCAGCGTAAGAGGGTGCTTAGAGGCTGGTTCCCTAAAAATCCGAACCGTTTATCCGATTACGATAAAATATAGATTTCGGTTTATGGAAAATATAATCGATTTATTGAATGAGAAAACGGCATGCGGACTCATCGCTTCTTTAGGCATAAGATTTACGGCATGCGGATCGGATTGGTTGGAAGCCGAAATGCCTATAGACGAACGTACTGTGCGTCCCGGAGGGGATTTGCACGGCGGTGCCAATTTGGCTTTGGCGGAAACCCTCGGAGGTGCTTTGGGATTGATGATAAGAAGAGGGGAGAATGTCAATGTATTCGGTATGCAAGTGAGCGGCAATCATATGAAAAAGGCCAAAGGAAACTATGTGAAAGGAAGAGCGAAGTTTCTTCATAAAGGAGGGCGTACGCAGGTATTGGAGGTGGAGATTCGAGATGAATTCGATACTCTTGTTTCCGTATGTCATGTGACCAATATGGTATTGCCGGATAAAAATTCGGAAACCAATTGATTTTCGGTATACCGTCCGAAAGTATGTGAGATTTCGGACGGTATACTTATTTCGCTCGGAATTTTCAATACATATTACGGGCTTTTACGATAGCCAAGAAGTCTTCGGCTTTTAAAGCAGCTCCTCCTATAAGTCCTCCGTCCACATCCGGATTTTGGAATAATTCGTCCGCATTTTTGGGATTGCAGCTTCCTCCGTAGAGGATGGAAACCGAATCGGCTTGAGTTTTACCGTATTTGCCTGCTATGAGAGAACGGATGAAAGCGTGCATTTCCTGAGCCTGGGCAGAAGTGGCGGTTTTGCCCGTACCTATGGCCCATACCGGTTCATAGGCTAAGACGATATGGGTAAATTCTTCGGAACTTAGTTGGAATAGGGCCCGGGATATTTGCTCTTCTATAACTTTGAAATGCTTTCCGGAAGTTCTTTCTTCAAGGGATTCTCCGATACAGAAAATAATTTCCAATCGATTCTCCAAAGCCTGTTTTATTTTTTTTACTAATATATCGGAAGTTTCTCCGTAATAAGTCCGTCTTTCCGAATGTCCGAGTATGACGTATTTGCATCCGGTAGAGCTTATCATGGCTGCGGAGATTTCTCCCGTATAGGCTCCTTGGGGTTCCGAAGCGCAATTTTGTGCTCCGATAGCGACAAAGCGGGAATCCGATTCTTTGTTGGCTTCGTATAAATGGATAAAGGGGGGGACGATGATTGTTTCGACTTTCGAGCTTCCCATCGTCTTCAGATTTTTATTGATTTCTTTTATCAATTCGATACCTTCGTCAAAAGTTTTGTTCATTTTCCAATTGCCGGCTACGATTTTTTTTCTCATATATTTAAATTTTAAGGGTTATTATTATATTCCGAACAGTTGTGCTACGGATGCGTATCGAAAGAAACGGGCATATCCCGTTTGCTCCATTTCCTCAAGATCCGGCCTTTACTTATGAGGAGAAGCCCCGGATCGGAGCGTATGATGGTTTTGAGTTGGGTATCATCCATATTCCCGTATTTTATATTAAAGATTTCATTACCGGTCGAATCGATTCGTTTTCTTACGGTTTCTATGGAAGAAGAGGTGACTATATAAAACGGCATGTCGTTTGAAAAGGCATAATGCGCCGTTTGTCGAATTTTTTCGATTTCTTTCGAAGAGATATTGCCGATATCTCTCAATACGAGCATGAAAACATCGTCATCGAGGATATCCGGACCTATATTTCGGGAATCCGTATCCCAAACCGTAAAATCGTTTATATTTCCGGAGGATATTCCGTCCGGATATCGGGAGACGATATCGACGAATTCCCATTTTACGGAATCCCGCCACGGATAATCGTCTTCCGTAAAATTGCGGATTTCTCCCGTTATCTTATTTCTGTATTTCAGTACGGATGAGGCTTCGGCATCATACTTGAAATTGTCGATGCTCTCTTTAATATTTACTCCTACGGCATAGGGACGGAAGTCTATAAGGGGTAAATAACGATAGCTTCGGATACCTATGCATAGAGATAGAATGAGAGCAATAGACCATACGAGCCACATAGTTGCGGGGTAGGCCGGGGGTCGAAAATAATCCCGGTGGGTGAATATGAGGAGGGAAAATATCAGCAGGATAAGGTTTTTCCCGAACGTAGCTTCGTTCGATAATTTGATGAAGTCGCCGAAACATCCGCAATCTTCTATAGGCTTCCATAAAGCGAGTATCAGACTGATAATTGTCATTATACTCATAAATATGCAGGAGAGGAAAGAGAAAAGGCGGAATTTGAGATTTAAGATAAGTCCGGTACCCATAGCGAATTCGAATACGGATAAGAGAACGGAAAGGATGACGGCTGCGAGCTCGGGAATTTCGATTCCGGGAATCCGGAAATAATCGCTAATCTTATAAGCGGTACCTAAGGGATCTACAAGTTTTACGAATCCTGAAAATACAAAAACTCCTCCTAAAAAGAGCTTCAGAATATTTAAAACTTTAACCATCGATACTATTGTTTTCCACAGTTAATTTTATCAGTGCGAATACGGCATAATTTATCATATCGTAATAATTCGCATCTATTCCTTCGGATATGTAAGTATGGCCGTCGTTTTCTTCTATCTGTTTGGTACGGTTTATTTTCATCAATATGAGATCCGTGATGGACGAAGTGCGCATTTTTCGCCATGCCTCTCCGTAATCATGATTCTTTTTACCCATCAATTCTTTGGCATTCGAGAAATATTCCTTGTATTTTTTTTCGATTTCGGAAAAATCCTCCAGCTCCGGATTATAGGGTATATTCTCCAATTGTATCAATCCCATAATGCAATAGTTTACGATACCGATGTATTCGGATACTACGCCTTCTTTTACGAGCGCAATGCCTTTTTCCTCTATGGTACGGATACGATTCGCTTTGATGAAAATTTGATCGGTTATGGAGGTCGGACGCATAATTCTCCAAGCCGTTCCGTAATCGTGCATTTTTTTATTGAAAATATCGCTGCACATATTGAATACGATATCGTATTCTTCATTCGTATTCATTGTCTTATTTTTCATATCGGAAATTGAAAATATCAAAAACAAATCGTTACTTTGGGATGTAAAGTTAATAAAAAAAGAATTTATGGCCAAGTTTTTAAAGTTGGGGGATAAAACCCTATACTTTTCCCGTCCTTTGGTTATGGGAATATTGAATGTTACGGACGATTCGTTTTATGACGGAGGACGATATACGAGTGAAAAAGCTTTGATTGAAAGAATACATAAAATCGTCGAAGATGGAGGCGATATAATCGATGTGGGAGCTTATTCGACCCGTCCCGGTGCCGAAACCGTGAGTGCGGAAGAAGAAATCCTGCGTTTGTCTTGGGCAGTGGAGCTCATACGCAAATATTTCCCCGCTATTCCCGTATCCGTCGACACTTTTCGTGCGGATGTGGCCAAAGAGGTTTTTACCTGTATGGGGCCGGTAATCATCAACGATATATCCGGAGGAACCATGACGGAAGGGATGTTCGATTTTGTGGCCTCTACGGGATTACCGTATATATTGATGCATATACAGGGAGAACCGCATACGATGCAGCAGTCGCCTCGTTACGGCAATGTAGTCGAGGAGGTGAGAGCGTTTTTGTCGGAAAGAATAAAAGAACTCAATCGTAAGGGATTTGACAATATCGTATTGGATCCGGGTTTCGGTTTCGGCAAAACACTTGAGCATAATTATATTTTAATGAGAGAATTGGAACGGTTTAAACGTATGGGTTATCCCGTTTTAGTGGGTATATCGAGGAAATCCATGATATATAAATTAATCGGAGGACGGCCTCAGGATGCTTTGAACGGGACTACCGTCTTGAACACCGTAGCATTATTGAAAGGAGCGGATATATTGAGGGTACACGACGTAAAAGAAGCCGTAGAGGCCGTAAAAATATGCCGTAAGCTTATTCCCGAGGTTTAAGGAGGGGGAGTGCCGTCTGCCATAATACGATACCGGCACATACGGATACATTGAGGGAGTGTTTGGTGCCGTATTGCGGGATTTCAATGCATATATCCGACATATCTACGGCTTTTTGATTTACGCCTTTCACCTCGTTTCCGAATATGAAAGCGTATTTCCGCGAGAATTCGAGTTCGAATTTATCAAGGGAAACGGCATTTTCGGTTTGTTCGACGGCGCAAACCGTATAGCCGGCCGCTCGAACCTCCGCAACGGCTTCTTCGACGGTAGGGGTATGTTTCCATTCGACGCTGTCTTCCGCTCCGAGCGCCGTTTTATGAATCTCGCGATGGGGAGGAGTGGCCGTAATTCCGCATAAATATATTTTTTCAATTAAAAAAGCGTCTGCCGTACGAAATACGGAACCTGTATTATGCTGACTCCTTATATTGTCCAATATGATGATTACGGGTATTTTTCGCACTTTTTTAAAGGTGGGAATATCCATACGCCCTAATTCTTCGTTCCCCAATTTTCTGTTTTCTTTCATCTGTTCCGCATTTTGTGAGACTTTTTTATGATTCCGGTATTTTTAGCATTTCTCCTATGAGAGTGGCGGAAGTGCAATCTTTTATCCTGACATTTACATAACTACCCGTTTTTATTCCTTCTGCAGGGAATACTACGACCTTATTCTGGCCGGAGCGACCGTACATCTCCGTTTCGTTTTTTTTAGAAATCCCTTCCACCAATACTTCGAATACCTTTCCTATATCTCGTCGATTGCTTTCTATAGAAAGCCGGCCTTGCAATTCTATCATTTCGGTAAGGCGCCGTCCTTTTACGTTTTCGTCCACATTATCGGGCATTTGCCTATAGGCCGCAGTACCCGGACGTTCCGAATATTTGAACATATAGGCGAGGTCGAAACCGACGTTTTTCATCAATTCGAGGGTTTCCCGGAAATCTTCTTCGCTTTCGTTATGAAAACCTACGAAAAGGTCGGTGGATATTCCGCAATCCGGCAGAATACGCTTAATCGCCTCAATGCGTTCCATATACCATTCCTTGGTGTATTTTCGGTTCATGTTTTTTAGAACGGAGTTGCTCCCCGATTGAACGGGAAGGTGGATGTGTTTGCAGATGTTCGGATATTTCGCCATCGTATACAGAAGGGCATCGCTCATATCTTTGGGATGCGAGGTTGCAAAGCGGATTCTTATCCGGGGAAATGTCCCGGCAACTATGTCGAGAAGAGCCGGGAAGTCCAAATTTTTATTTTCTCCCTTCCACAGGTAAGAATTTACATTTTGTCCCAACAGTGTGATTTCTTTATAGCCTTGAGCGGTAAGACTCAATATTTCGGAAATAATGCTTTGCGGATTTCTGCTGCGTTCGCGCCCCCGGGTATAGGGGACAATGCAATAGCTGCAGAAATTATTGCATCCTCTCATTATAGAAACAAAACCGGATATGGAAGAAGTTTCTATTCTCTCCGGACATACGTTCGCATAAGTCTCCTCTTCGGATAACTCTATATTCATGGCCTGTCCTCGAATTTCCGCCTCTTTTATCAGACGGGGGAGGTCGTTATATGCATCCGGGCCCACTACGATGTTTACGTTTTTTTCCTGTTCGAAAAGTTTATCTCCGAGTCTTTCGGCCATACAGCCCATAACGGCGATCAATAAGTCCGGATGTTTCTTTTTGATTTCCGAGAATCCCCGAATACGTCCTCTTACCCTTTGTTCGGCATTTTCTCGAATGGAACAAGTGTTTACAAGAATAATATCCGCATTTTCTTTGTCGGGCACATATATATATCCGTTTCTTTTAAGAATGGATGCGACGACTTCGCTGTCGGCCACATTCATTTGACATCCGTAAGTTTCAATATAAAATCGTTTGCTCATAATTCGACAAATAGCCTGCAAAATTAGCATTAAAAAATAAAAAACGTATAGAGAAAACTATACGTTTTTGAATTCCCGTATAAAGATATTTAAAATCTAAATCCGAAGGTGATTTTTGCGTTTTTATCCTTATGTTTATTTTCTACGATAGGGGAATATATGTCATATGCCGAATCTTTAGGATCGGTATAACCGAAAAAAACGGATTGGTCTTTCATAAATTTATACACATATGCCATGTCCATATAGAAAGAACCGAAATTAAAACCGAAACCGGCGGCTATGCTTTGACGGATATTATAGTTATCTTCGTTTTTTTCGGTTTTATAAGGAGCTGAAATCAATCCGTATCCGGCTCTTAAACTGAATACGGAGGTCAATCGGAATTCCGTTCCGAAATTCAAATGGTGTACGCCGGTTAATCCGTGTTTTAAATCGTTGTTTTCCACCTGGTAATTATAATTATCCGAAGCATTTTTAAACCTGATTCCGCCGTATTCCGCATATCCGTAATCCAAACTGACGATAGCGCGCTGTTCTATAACCGTAGCCAAACCCAAATTGATTCTCCACGGAGTCGTCATATCGAATTCGTATTCTTGCAGTTCGGCCGCTTTGTCGCGGAATACGGTTTTTTCGACATTATTTTCTATTTGCTTAAACCAGGATTTAATTCCGTTTTTCGCTTCATAATTCATATTGTAATATGTGGGTGTATGAATGGAAAAACCTATTCTTATTTCCGGGATGGGACGGAAAATCATGCCTAATTTCAAGTTGGCTCCTACACCGCGTATCGAACGGTATTGATCGAGAACGAATTGGTCGAATCCGGATTTTTCCGTATCGGCATTTCCGATTTCCCGATAATCGATATTTTCCTCAAAATCGATATCCTGTATCCCCAGACAAGCTCCTATATAAAGTTTGTCCATATAATTGGCGCCTATCGAGAAGTTGTATTCCGAACTCCATCCTTTTTGGTTGGTGTTTTTGTATATGTTGACAGGCTCTCCTATAATATTTCCATCCTTATCTATATAGGATATGGCCGAATAATAACCCTTTTCATTCGAATTTATCAGGTATGTTTCCCAAGCCAGTTTCGCAAATTCGGGAAGCTTATCCGAAGGAATTATAAAAACCTCGTTGCCGTCGAATTCATAACCTTGGGCTGCAAATACGTCCGTCATGGATTTTTCGGAATTCAATGCAGCTTGATGTATGTTTTGTTTAAAATTATTCAAGCGAATGTAATTGAATCCGAAGTTTATGTTTTTCCAATATTTCCCGGGAGGGAAATATGAAAATACCGTACTTAATTCCCCTAATCGGAATTGTGTATTATCGGCTTTTGTGAATGATGAAACGGAATAGTTGGCAATAAAAGGAGTGATGCTTATTTCCGATTTCCGGAACACTCCTATGCCGGCGGGGTTGATACTTATCGAAGAAGGATCTCCTCCCAAAGCAGTGAATGCTCCGTTCATTGCGGAGACTCTTGCTGACCCCAATCCTATTTTGTTGGAAAAACGAACGGCATCCTCCATATTTTGTCCTAAAGCCGTAAAACTTAGGAAAATGCTCCATGTGGATATAAATAGTTTTTTCATAACGGTAGATTTATCTGCTTCTCGTAGGACGTGAAACCGGCATATCCGTTCTTTGATTCCTTGTGGGACGGGCGGTTGTGTTTTTTTGTCTTAACGGTTGACTGCGTTCAGTTCTTGTATTATATGTCGGCCGGTACGTGTTTCTCGTACGTTCGTAATTTCTCATTTCTTTTTTTTCTTCGGAATTCCTTTCTTCGAATCGCGATTTTTCCTGTTTTACTTCGAAATTCCGAGTTCGAGGATCTGCGTAACGAAATGCCGGTTTATTTGTGCTATTTCGAAAGTTATCCGTACGGGTCATTCTGTCGTTCGACCTTCTGTTTGTTGTATTCGGACGTGCATATCCGGATTCTTTTCCGGGTACGATATAGCGTATGTTGGATTGACGCTCGGTATTTCCCGTTCGTCCGGAATTTTCTTCGCTGCGGATTTTGGAGGGAGGATTATTTCCCGGGCGCACCGTTCTTAGAGGACGTGTCGTATTGGTACGTGTCGTATTGGTACGTGTCGTATTGGTACGTGTCGTATTGGTACGTGTCGTATTGGTACGTGTCGTAGAAGGTCGAGTCATATAATTATCTTGGGAATAGGGTTTTACGTGAACACCTCCGGTGCTCCCTCCGTAACTCGGCCGAGTTCCGTAATTATTCGTACGTACTTTATCGGAATTAATGAACCTGCGATCGATATAATCTCGTCTGTAATACCGACTATCGTATTTGCCGTCGTAGTACCCGTTCCAATAATTATCGTATTCCCACCAATAATTATGCCGTCTCCAATAATAGCGATCGTATTCCCAATCCCAATAATAGTTGCGGTAATACGGATAATATCCGGGACCGAACTCCCAAAAAGGATCGTATCTCCAACTTCTGTATGGGTATCCGTAATAATGATCCCATCCGAAATGCCAACTCCAACCGGTACGGAATCTCGTATTGAAATAACTGTCGAATTGCCATGAATCGAAACGGGGCTCATTCCAAATTACCGTCCATATGTATTTCGGATAAGTTCCCATAATAAGACTTGAATATAAAGCTATATTGGATGTGGAAGGAAACCACCAATACCGGCCGTTGCCATCGGTAAAAACATTCCAATCGGAGTCGAAAGACAGATCGATGGCAATTTGGTTACCGTTGGCAAAATATCCGAATCCGTTGGGATACATGTCTATAATGCGCTCGATTTCCCTCATGTCCGCTTCCGTCCCGTTGAAATCATTCAGCCAATAGCCTACGATAACCCGATCTTGCGAACGATGGGGAGACGTCCTTTTTTTCGGCCGACGGTTTTCGTATGAAGAATGCGAATCTTTCGATACGTCATGCCCCGGGATATAATATATATCGTCTTCTGCGTAGCGGGCGATATATGCCGTGGAGGTACATCCTGCCATGAGAGCGGATAAAAGTACGATATAAAGGATGTGTTTCATAGCAATCGAAATTAGTATTTTTATGCGGAAAAGTACAAAAATCATACCAAAATGGGAGGCCGACGATTTAAACTAGAATAAACTTTTCCAGTCGATGCGTTAAAGAGAAGGCGAATGTTTAAGCTATTTATTGATTTTACTGCATTTTTTATTACCTTCGCATCTTGTAAATATAATTGGGATATAATGGGAAAATTTTTGACGTCACGTAAAGAAGATTATTCGCAATGGTATAACGAATTGGTCGTTAAAGCCGGATTGGCAGAGGGTTCCCCCGTAAGGGGATGTATGGTTATCAAGCCTTACGGTTATGCCATTTGGGAAAAGATCCGGCAGGAATTGGATAAAATGTTTAAGGATACCGGTCATGTCAATGCTTATTTCCCTTTACTCATACCCAAATCTTTTTTTTCGAAAGAAGCCGATCATGTGGAAGGATTTGCCAAGGAATGTGCGGTAGTCACACACTACCGGTTGAAAAAAAACGAAGAGGAAGGCGGATTGATTGTGGATCCGGAAGCTAAGTTGGAAGAGGAATATATTATTCGTCCGACTTCGGAAACCATTATTTGGAATACCTATAAAAATTGGATACAATCTTATCGCGATCTCCCGATTTTATGTAATCAATGGGCTAATGTAATGAGATGGGAGATGCGTACGCGTATATTTTTACGTACATCGGAATTCCTTTGGCAGGAAGGGCATACGGCTCATGCTACTCGGGAAGAAGCCTTAGCGGAAGCCGATAAAATGGTCAGAGTATACCGGGATTTTGCCAAAGACTGGATGGCTCTTCCCGTAATTATGGGAAAGAAAAGCGAAAGCGAACGCTTTGCCGGTGCCGTAGAAACATTTACCATCGAAGCGCTTATGCAGGACGGCAAAGCTTTACAGGCCGGAACTTCCCATTTTTTAGGACAGAATTTTGCTAAAGTCTTCGATGTGATGTTTACGACCAAAGAGGGGAACAGGGATTATGTTTGGGCTACCTCCTGGGGAGTATCCACTCGTTTGATGGGAGCTCTTATTATGGCGCATTCGGATGACAACGGATTGGTACTGCCTCCCAAGTTAGCTCCCATACAAGTGGTTATCGTACCCATATATAAAAGTAAAGAGGCTTTGGAAAAGATATCCGTAAAAGCGGCTCCTCTTATAAAGGCTCTTAAAGACCGTAATATAAGTGTTACCTACGATGACAGGGATACTCAGAAACCGGGTTGGAAATTTGCGGAGTACGAACTTAAAGGAGTGCCGGTGAGATTGGCGATAGGGGAGCGGGATCTCGAAAATGCAACCGTCGAAGTCGCCCGTCGCGATACGATGACGAAAGAAACACTTCCCTTCGAAGGAATAGAAAGCAGAATACCGGCTCTATTGGATGAAATCCAACAAAATATATACGATAAAGCATTGCGTTACCGCGATTCCATGATGACGAAGGTGGATTCCTATGAGGAGTTTAAGGAATTGGTGGAGACAAAGGGAGGATTTTTCCTTTGTCATTGGGACGGGACTTCCGAAACGGAAGAGAAAATAAAGACCGAAACAAAAGCGACCATCCGTTGTATTCCTTTCGAAGGAGAAGAAGAGAAAGGCGTGTGTATGGTGACCGGGAAACCTTCGGGAAAAAGGGTGCTTATTGCCAAGGCCTATTAAGCTGCTTCCGGACCGAGCCTGTCCGGCGTTAATAAAACATTTCGGGGAAGGAGATTTAAACGATAATTTTAACCTTTATTTATTGGATTTTATCGTTTAATAGCTTATATTATTCCATTATCGGACACGGTGTGGGTAATATTCTCGAAAATTCCGATCGTACTGTCCGGTTGCAGTTCGGATAAGAATTTTCGGGCGATTCGATTTGGCCATGAAAGAAGATTTTTTGCAATATGTATGGAAAAACGGTTTGTATAAAAATTTCAGGTTGAGAACGACGACCGGAAAAGAAGTTGTCGTTAAAACTCCCGGCATCCGAAACAGGGATGCGGGACCCGATTTTTTGTTTTCTTGCGTGGAAATCGAAGGTGTTGAAATCTACGGTAACATAGAAATCCATATGCGTAATAGCGATTGGTACAAACACGCTCACCATAAAAATCCGGCCTATGACAATGTTATCCTCTCCGTAGTCCGTTATGCGGATATTGCAATATATAACAGGAATAAATGCCTTATTGAAAGTCTGGAACTCGAATTCGCAGACGATTTACTGAAAGAATACGAATATATAAAGGACTGTATGGATATACCCAAATGCGGAAAGCGTTTAAACCGGCTTTCTCCTTCTCGTTTGAATGAGATTTTGCAAATGTTGGCCGTGGAAAGATTGGAAGCGAAGGCTGCCAATATCAAATCTCAGCTTGAAAATACGAACAATGATTTGGAGGAATGTTTTTATCGGCTTTTATTCAAATATTGGGGAGGAAATTTGAATTCGGAGGCATTCTACAGACTTGCTTGTATTTTGCCTTATCGTATATTGATAAAAAACGTATCCGATCAAAAGCGGTTGGAGGCGCTTTTATTCGGATGTTCCGGACTTTTGGTAGCGGAACTTACGGATGCTTATTCCGAGGATTTACGGAAAGAGTTTGCATATTTGTCGAGAAAATATCGCCTGAATTCGATGTCGGCCTCGGAATGGCGCTTTATGAGAGCCCGGCCGATGGCTTTTCCCACCTTGAGGATGGCAATGGCTGCTGCTTATCTTCGCAGTATTCCCATGCTGGCCAGAACAATTATTGAAACGAGTGATATCGAAACCGTTAAAAAGCAATTGAACGTACGGGCTTCCGGATATTGGGACCGGCATTTTCAATTCGGAAAAATGTCGGTTTTCAAAATCAAGAGGATGGGGACCGTAGCGCAACGGACAATAGTCGTCAATGCGGTAATCCCTTTTGTGTACATGTACGGAAAACTCATAGGAGAATCTTCGTATACGGACAAAGCCGTTCATTGGTTGGAGTGCGAAAAGCCGGAAAAAAATTCCGTGGTTTCCGCTTGGGAAAGAAGCGGAATCGAATTGAGAACCGCGTCGGATACTCAAGCAGTGACGGAATTGTCCAAGATTTATTGTACTGCCGGCAATTGTGCGGATTGCAGGATAATTCGAGAAATTTTAAGCAATTCGTAATAAAGTTTACAGTTCGGTTCCCGATATGAAAATCGTCGTCGGAATTCCAATCTCCGCTAAATCTATATTTTCAAAAGACCGGAGAATCCGGGAAATTACAACATCATGTCCAAAACTTCTTGTTTTAAAACGTCGGGAAGTTCGATTTCCCGTTTTTCCAAACTTGTCAACCATTCTTCGATTTCATTTTGTTGGAGAGTATACAATACGTCTCGAAACGATTCGATTTCGTCTTCGGTATAATGGTCGTCCGGTTTGTGTTTAAAACGGTCTAATTCTTCATCTTCGAAATAGATGATTGTAGCATTCAATTTTCGCAATTGTTTTTCACACATATCCCCTGGGCCACAATTGCAAATTCCTCCGTTTTCGCATGATTCGTTTTCCGGAGGAATCGATTTTTCTTCGGGAGAATCGGATTTTCTTCCTATATGATAAAGTAATAAAATAATTAAGACTGTAATTGCCGCAACAGGGACATACATTTTACTTCAAGTGTTTTTTCAGTAAGTTAACTTGATTGGTCAATTTTTCTATCTCGGCTTTATCTTTGGATTTTTGTGTATCCAGGGTTTTCAATCTATCGTTTAATCTATTGATTTCTTCTTTAAGAGTAGAAATTTGGTTTTCGGAAACATTGCGTTTTTCTTTTGTCAATTGAAGTTCGCGCTCTAATTTTTGATTTTCCCAATTGAGATTGGTTTTGAGTTCGGCCATATCCCGTTTGAGGCTATCTCTCTCTTGGGATATTTTCAAAACTTCGTTTTGGAGTTTTTCGATTTGTTTACGGGTCAGTTTTTCATCGGATTTGATTTTATCGGATACCAATGAAAGTTCATCCGTAAGTTCGGAACGTCTACCCTCGAGTTGACGCAATTTGGCAGTCATAATCTGTATCCTTTTATCTTTAGCCGCATTGCTTGCCGTCATTTTATACCTTATGGCATTAAATTCTTCTTCCGTTTGCGAAAGTTTATTTTCTAAGGCTTTTTTTTGTGATTGCAATATCATGATTTCTTGGTCGGAAGCCATTTTGGTACGTTCCAATTCGTTGAATTTTTTTCTCGATACGCAGGATGTCAATAGTATAATGATAAGAATACTTCCTCCTATATAAAAATTCGATTTTTGTTTCATATGATTTAATTTTACTTGAATTACGGATTTTGATATGCAATAATTGTACCTTGGCGTTGTTTTTGCTAATAAAAATACTTAGTTTAACGGCAAATATAGAAAAATATACCATGAATAAAAAAAATCTGTTATTAGTCTTTATATTTTGGAGTTTTGCTCTTATAGGTTTTGCACAGGAAGAGGTTATTAACATCAAAGGACGTATCGTCAATGCGGATACGCAAGAAGCAGTCGCTTTTGCCAATATCGAGGTAGAAGGAACCCCGAAAGGAGTTGCATCCGATGTGAACGGTTTTTTTGAACTGAAGATATCCTATAAATATACGACGCACCTGCTGAAAGTGTCGGCTATAGGTTTTTTACCTTACGAAATAAAATTATACGAGGCCAAAGCGAAAAAGAATTTTACGATAAACTTGAAATCCGTCACTTATAGTTTGAAGTCCGTAAGCGTATACGGGGAATCTTTAGTTTATCGGAAATTATTACGGAATGCCGTAGAAAGTATCGGACGGAATTACGTACAATCTCCTTTAAGCTATACGGGATACTTTAAATATTCTTATTCCAAAGCCGGAACGGAGGAGTGGAAAAAGGAATCGATTGTGGATATATACGACAGCGAGGGATATATACGTACGGATCCCGAACATACCTTCAATGCTTTGAATTATGCTTTTTCTCAGGTAAAAAAATCCAGAGAACCGCTTAGTACAACCGAAGGAATGACATTTTTCGACGATGTGCTGACTTGCGATATCGTAAGACATACCCGCAATATTTTGGATTTGGAACAAAACGACCGTTTTATATTGAAAAACGGCGGGAGATTTATTTATGAAGGAGATTCCGTTCAGAAAATAATTTACAAAAGTATAAGTCCCGATATTAACGTATTCGGAGATGCGGACCCTGTTTCCTATGAAGGAGAAATCTATATAAATTTAAAAGATAAAGCCGTGTTGAAGAATATATTAAAAACAAAACTCTCTTCTTCTTCCACTCTCGGAAAGAGTTTTATGCCCCTTCGGGACGATCCCTCCGATTTGGATGTGAAAATAGTTACGAATTACATAAAAGTCAACAACCGGTATTTTTTAAAAGGAATCAGTATGGTTTACGATTACCGGACGAGTGAAGGGGAAATTACGGAGAACTTTCAATATATTACGGAACGGTTGAATTATACCCGTCCCAAAGTAGTAAAAGGACGGATTTATTACGAATCCATGTAGGAAAACGCAACCTTTCGGCATAGTTATTCCAAAGGAGAATCTTCTTCCGGGGATTGAATTCGTTTACGTAAAAGGTATAGGATATCTTCAATCAATGCTTTTTTGTCCGAAGCCGGACTTATGCTTTCTACGGCTTTTAAGGCTTCTTCGGCATCTTGAAGCCGTATGTATTTCAGATTGGAAATGACGGTATGGGCTTCGAGGGCTATTTTAAAATCCTCGGAAATAATAAGTTCCGTAAAAAATTTTATATATTCGGAAAAATCGATATCGGATTCCCAAACAACTTCCAATAATGCCACTCGTAATTTGGGGGAGATGTTTTTTTGTAATCGTTCCATTAAAACCGGTTTAAAACGACTTTGTTTTATATCCGAAAGCAGACGAACAATCGCACGTTCGAACTCGTAGTTTTGAGTTTCTTCCATAAAATCGAATAATAGCGGAATAATATCCAAATCTCCGTTTTCTTTTATTTCGTTGATGGTATGATGGAATAATTCACGGTTTTCGGTTCTAAGATTCTGTATGATTTCATTTTTAGTCATAGGAAAATTTATTAAAAACGGGAGATATTTTATTTTGAGGATTTATATTTCGAACGGGGATGATATAAATATAGCGTATCTTTGAGATAAGTTTCGTCCAAATGGGTGTATATTTCCGTAGTTAGAATGGATTTATGTCCCAACATATCCTGTACGGCACGCAAATCGGCTCCTCCGTTTACCAAATGGGAAGCAAAAGAATGTCTTAACGTATGCGGGGAAATATTTTTCCGGATACCGGCATCGGCTGCGACTTGTTTCACAATATTGAAAACCGTCATTCGGGAGAGGTTGCTTCCTTTTTTATTTAAAAATAAAAAGTCCTCGTATTTTTTCTGAATATCGATATTACTCCTGTAAAATTTGAGATAGCGTTTGATTTCTTTTTTTACCATTTTACCTAAAGGCAGTATGCGTTCCTTATTCCCTTTACCTTTGATACGGAGAAAATCCTGTCTGAAATTTATATTCGAAATTTTCAGATTTACGAGTTCGGAAACTCGTAATCCGCAGGAATAAAGTGTTTCTATAATGGCCTTATTGCGTTGTCCTTCGGGTTTATCTATGGGTATGGAGTTCAACATTCGCTCGATTTCATTGACGCTCAATACGGTAGGAAGATACTTGTCTTTACGGGGAAAATCCGCTAAACGGCTGGGATCTTTCGGGATAAGTTCGTCGTATACGAGATATTTGAAAAAAGCTCTTATGCTTGAAATCATTCTTGCCTGTGAATTTTTAGACATGCGGATTACGGATTCCGATACCAGAAAAGCGGCTATATCATCTGCAGTTACCGTTTCGGGAACGAGTTCGGAGGCCATGCCGTATTTCACGAATTTTCCGATATCTCGGATATAAGCTTCTATCGAATTTTTCGAGAATGCTTTTTCCAATAAAAGATAATTATTGAATCGTTCTATAGCTTCGTCCCAATTCATAGGTCCAACATTAAATTCATATAAGGATTGAAATTTCTCATGAACCCGGCGATATGTCGGTCCGTATTTGTAAAAACGAGGGAGGTCAGGGTTTTTATATCCATATCTTCGGCCTTCGAACCGGAAGGGCATATTTCCGATTTTCCCTTCGAAATACGGTATGTCCGGTTATTATCTTCGATAATATCGTCTTTTAAATTTATAGAAAGATTCGTTTCGGGGTTATTTTTTGCATATAATTCCAATACTGCGGTCGCATCTACGATTCTCCCCATGCCAAAAGGAGAGGAGACGGGCGTTTTTCCGGGGAATATTCTTAAGACGTTTTTCCCCGAATCGGTAAGAATACGTGTATTTATCATATGTTCTACGGCAAGCGAAGAGGCTTCGTTTTCGTATACCGTATTCCCTTGAGAAGAAAAAAAAGCCAATCCGCAAACATCGTCTTTTTTGTCGATTGCAAAGTAGACGAATCCCGAATTTCTGAATATTTCATTCAGAAAATATAAAAAATCCTTATAGTCATGCAATATTCTTCCGGAATATTTTTTTTGGGAGAAATCGTAAAAATCATAGAGTTTTTTCGGAGAAACGGCGGCTAAACTTCCGGCTCGCTCTACGCGTATGTCCGGAATCCGCTCGCTACCCGGCAGCAGGGGTGAAATCGCACGTTCGAAAACGGGAGTATAGCCGAAATTCCCGTAGTAGTCGAATAATGTTTTTCCTTGCGGTATCAGGATAGAAAAATGCACGTTGTTTTTATACATCCTGCATAGGGCTTTTCGCAATAAATCGCCCATATACCCTTTCGATCGTAGGGATTTCACTGTAGAGGCTCCCGATATATAAGAGGTTTCGAGAATATCGTTCCCGTAGGTCATTTTATACGGCAACATCAAAAGAGAAGAAACGATACGGCCGTCTTCGATTCTCGTCACGGCATAATCTGGACTGTATTTACACTCGAAATAGGAGCGGATAAAGCACTCATCGTCTTCGAAATTTTCCTTCCACAGCCGTATTAATTCCGCTTTCATCTGAATTTTTTTACGGCTCTCCCTTTTTCGAGGAGTAGGGCCGGATAATAGGATAGCTTGGCTTTTCTGAGACCGGGAATTCCCAAATCTTCTTCCCGGTTGACATATATGTATTTTTCGGGCAGGCGGGAAACGAATTCTTTATTGATAGCGGCATAGCTTCCGCTATAATCGATATCCGCTTTCTCCATATGAATATCGATGGTATCCTCCGTTATTTGGGAACCTATGCAGAAAGCGACCATTTTGCCGTCTACCCGTAAAGAGCCGCCGATGAGTTCGAGTTCTCCGTAATGGGTAAGCATGTATTCGAGGGCTTTTCTCTCGTTGATTACGGATTCTTCCTGCTCCAAGCCGTTTCTTTCGTACCATTTTCTTTCCATATCCCTGCATAAATCGAGGTCATCCTCTCTTAGTTCCACATATTCGTAAGGATAGGTTTTGACGAATTTGTTTACGTGGTTTCTTTTAGGTTGATAGTTTTTTCCCTTTAATTCCACTAAATCATGCCGGTTGTATATATAATCGGCATAATTTCGTTTGTTTATGAATTCGAATTTTCCGGGGAAAGCGGCATTCACGGCATTTTCCATATGCGGGAATACTCCGTGTATGCAGAGTTCCTCATTTCGCTCCTCCGCTTCTTGTTCGAGCACACGAACGACTTCCGTCAAATCTCCGTGATCGAAACATATCATATAGCAAGGTGCCTTTTCTCCCCATTCGAAACGTACGATAAGACGGTCTTTATAAAAAGCATAGCAACTCCGGGTTTTGAATTGCCAGGCAATAAGATTGGCGAACGACCAATTGCAATCGCGACAGGTATGAATTCCCGTGTAGGATTGGATGATCTTTTTATCTCGAAGTTCGATAGGTTTGAAATTCAACATAGTCGATGTCTGAATAGAACAAAAAGACAGAGGAGTGAAAGACTTCTGCAGTTACGATTTTTAGCGAATTAAGAGGCTATCCTTGAGAATTTTTCATTCTCCGGATAACCTCCTCTCGGCTGAATTCTTATTTTATTTTAGAGTGTACGATTTCCAAAATTTCTTTTTCCAAAATTTCGGCTTTTTCCACGATAGCCTGACTTTCGCTTACGATTTTTTCTGCAAACTTCCTGTCTTCCAATCCGCTTGCATTAATCTTAACATTTAAAAACGCTCCGATTACTCCGCCTCTTGCGGCAATAGCTCCTACGCCGGCATCGCTTACGGAGTTGGGATTGCCTTCCATGGCCATAGCTTTGGCTACTTCCATGGATTCGTAGCATAATTTCAAGGTTTTAAACGGGACTTCCGTCGCATATTTGGTCGCTTCCTGTATGGCTTTGGCTCTGGTCGCTTTTTCTTCGTCGGTTTTCTTGGGCAGACCGAAAGCATTCATAATGACATTGAAGGCATTGGTATCCTCGTCAACCGATTTGATGAGTTCGGTTTGGAATTTCTTACCTTTTTCCGCCCAATTGCTGAATTCCTCCCATCTGTCGTCCCATCCTCTCTTATGGGAAGATAGATTGGCTACCATGGAACTCAATGCCGCCCCTAAAGCTCCCATATATGCGGAAATCGAGCCTCCTCCGGGAGCCGGAGATTCGGATGCGGTTTCGTCCGCAAAATCGGAAAGATTCATATCGATAAGCTTTTTCCGCCCTTTATCGGCTTCGGCTTCCAGTATGTATTCGATAATTTTCTTTTGAGGATCGAAAGGATACAATTCGTCCAGACCCATCGATTTTACGGCTATTTTTATAAGTTCCTTATCGGATACGCCGGTAGAACGTTTTTGTTTGCTTAAGAAATAACGTCCGGCATCCAACATCGCCTGGAGAGGGATGACGCCGACCAGTTCCGAACCGGTCACCCGAATTCCGCGAGCGGCCGCCTTATCGCATACTTCGTCGAAAGCCACATGTACGGGAGTTACGGATATATCCGTAAGATTCATGGATATTTGAGCTACTCCGTATTCTTCGATAAACCATCCTATGGCTTTTACGGATTTCAAACTTCCCGGTACCATCACTTGTTTCCCGTTTTCATCTTTCACCAATTTTCCGGTAATGGGATCGCCTTCTCTTAAAGCCCGGCCTCTTTCGCGTACGTCGAAAGCTATGGAGTTGGCGCGTCGAGTAGAAGTCGTGTTCAAGTTTACATTATAAGCTACCAGGAAATTCCGGGCCCCTACGGCAGTAGCTCCGGTTTTCATCGTATGTGCATTCAATTCTCGGGGGCCGAAATCGGGATGCCAGTCGGCACTTTTAAGGCGTTCGCCCAGAGCTTCGTATTCTCCCGAACGGCAGGAAGCCAAATTCCTCCTCTCGGGTTTAAAGGCTGCATTTTCATAGCAGTAAACAGGTATATCGAGTTCTTCACCTATGCGTTTGGCCAAATTTCTCGCTAATTCCGCCGTCTCTTCCATCGTAATACCGGCTACGGGAATAAGCGGACAAACATCCGTTGCTCCGAAACGGGGATGCGCACCGTGATGCTTGGACATATCTATCAATTCGGATGCTTTTTTCACTCCTTTAAAAGCGGCTTCGCATACGAGTTCCGGTTCTCCGACCATGGTAACTACTGTCCGGTTTGTCGCTTTTCCCGGATCCACGTCGATAATACTAACCCCTTCAACCGTTTTCATGCAATCGACGATTTCATCGATTATATGCATATTATTCCCTTCGCTGAAATTGGGAACGCATTCAATAAGTCTCTTCATTCTTTAAAATATTTTATTATATTTTTGTAATTAATGGATTCGATGCTTTATTTTCAAATACTTTTTTGCCTTTGAGGTAGACGGTGTCTACAAGATCGCTTCCGTAGGCATAAGGCAGGAATTCAATTCCCGGAACAGGGGCTGTAATATAAAAGTTGGCGAGTTTGCCGACAGCTATGCTTCCTAATTCTTCTTCTACTCCCATGGCATATGCCGAGTTTTTTGTAGAAGCGTTGATAACTTCTTCGGGGAGCATTTTATAGTTGATGCAGCCGAGAGAAAGTACGAATTTCATATTGCCCGAGGGAGAGGAACCGGGATTATAATCCGAAGCCAATGCGACCGGAAGTCCGGCATCTATCATTTTACGTGCGGGAGCATAAGGCATATTGAGAAAGAATGCCGCTCCCGGAAGAATCGTCGGCATGGTTTCGCTTCCCATCAAGGCTTCTATTTCCTTATCTCCCACATATTCGAGATGGTCTACGGAAAGGGCGTTGTATTTTACGCCGACTTGTATGCCGCCGGAATAATCCAATTCGTTGGCGTGTATTTTGGGACGCAAACCGTATTTCATGCCTGCATTCAGCATTCTGTCGGTATCTTCTACGGTAAAAAAACCTTTATCGCAAAATACGTCTATATAATCGGCCAAACCTTCGTATGCGACAGCCGGAATCATCTCATTGATAACGTAATCCACGAATTCTTCCTGATTCTCCTTATATCTCAAGGGGACGGCATGGGCCCCTAAAAAAGTCGATTTTACGGTAAGCAAAGAAGTTTCCTTAAGACGCTGTATTACTCTTAGTATTTTAAGTTCGTTCTCCGTATCCAAACCGTATCCGCTTTTAATTTCTACGGCTCCCGTACCGTAGGATGCCATCTCCATCAAACGCCGATAGGCCGATTCGTATAATTCCTGTTCCGAGGATTCGGCTATGCGAATTGCGGAATTGAGAATACCTCCTCCTCTTTTGGCAATCTCTTCATAAGATAAACCGCGAATCTTATCGATATATTCGATCTCCCGGCTTCCCGCATAAACGATATGCGTATGGGAATCGCAGAAAGAGGGGAGAAGCAGGCGTCCGCTGACATCGATTTCGGGAACATCATAGGTGTAAGCGTGAAGTTTTTTACGTTCCAAATCTTCCATTTTGCCGAAAGCGGAAATATGTTCGTTTTCTATGTAGAGATAGGCGTTTTTTATGTTTCGGAGAGATGCCATATCCTTGCCGGCAACCCATTTTCTGTGAGATGTTTCCGTTTGAACAAGTTCTTTTATATTTAAAAAAAGTAAATTCATATATCCCCCTGCTTAATATTAATAATTACCTACAAAGATAGGAAAAAGATTTTGCAAAAAAGCAGAATTAATATAGCAAGAATAAGAATCCGCTTCCGGCATCTCGATTATTTTTTCTATCTGAATATCTGCAAACGGTTTGCATCGAGGCGGATGAAAATAAAAATCAATACGGTAAACGCCCATAAAGAAGAACCTCCGTAACTGAAAAAGGGTAGGGGAATGCCTATAACGGGAAGGAGACCGATAGTCATTCCGATGTTTACGGCAAGATGGAAAAAAATAATGCAGGCTACTCCGTATCCGTATATTCTCGAAAAATCGGAACGCTGTCTTTCTGCCATATAAATAATTCTATAAATAAAACATGCAAATAAAGCGATGAGTAAGAAACTTCCCAAAAATCCCCATTCTTCTCCTACGGTACAGAAAATAAAATCCGTACTTTGCTCCGGTACGAAATTGAATTTTGTCTGAGTACCCTTGAGATAGCCTTTGCCCCAAAATTCACCCGAACCGATAGCTATTTTGGATTGGTTTACATTATACCCCGTACCCAAGGGATCGATTTCTATGTTAAGTACTTCATTAATGCGTTTTTGTTGATGCGGTTGAAGTTTGTCGAATGCATAATTTACGCTATAACTAATGATAACCGCAAACCATCCCGCCAATATCACCCACTTTATTTTTTTCAATTTATGCTTGTAGATATGATATAAACCGAATATGGAAAGTATAAAATAAGAGGCGATTAGGATTTGATGATCGTGAACATTGTTTAAGGGGAAAATGATTGTGGCATAATAACCGATTATGTATAAAATACCGGTGGCAATAAGAATGTATAATGCCTCTTTCAAACTATTCCTATAATAAAAGTAAGCTATATCCGTAGCTATGATAATAATGAGAATAGCCGTAAATTGAGAGTAGGCCAAAGTCGTTACGAACAAGAGGATAACGATAAATCCGAAAATAAGGACAACTCCGTGCAAACCTTCCCGGAAAAGTACTAAAATGAAAGAGGAGTAAACCAAAGCCGAACCGGTGTCGTTTTGGAGTATAATCAATACGGCCGGCAATAGAATAATGAAGGATAGTAAGCAAAGGGAAACGGGACGCATGACTTTAAATCCGTGACGGCTCATTACGAATGCCACGGCAAGATTGGTTGCGAATTTCCCGAATTCCGCCGGTTGGATGGCAATATTTCCCAATTCAAACCACGATTTGGCTCCCTTGGTTTCTTTCCCTAAAAACAAAACGGCAATGAGAGAAAGCATAACCAATATATATATGGGAATCGAAAAAGAAGAAAGAAATTTACTATCCGTCAATAATATTAAAAAGCCGATGACGATAGATGCGATAATCCATACGAATTGTTTTCCGTACTTCTGGGAAAAATCGAAGAATACGGGATGATTTTTATCGTAAGATGCCGAATATATGGTTGTTAGTCCCAAACTTATCAACAATAGATATAAAAATACTGTTATCCAGTCGATATTTTTTATGATATTATTCATTATCTTCAATCAGGTAAATCCGGTTTATACAAACTAGCGTTGAACATTTCTTCTTCAATGTGTTTTTTATTTTCGGATATTTCGCCTTTTAAATATTTTTCAATGAGCAATCCTGCAATAGGAGCTGCATATTTTGCTCCCCATTCCCCGTTTTCGATATAAACGGCAATGGCTATTTTCGGATTATTTCTGGGAGCCAGAGCGATGAATACCGAATGTGCCGGTCCGTGCGGATTTTGAACGGTCCCCGTTTTACCGCAAACGTCGATTCCATCGATAGCCGCTCTCTTTCCGGTACCTTTCGATATGACTTGAGACATTCCGTCCAAAATGATGTCGTAATGTTTATCGTCGACAAGGGCATAGTGCTTTTCCGTTTTTTTATGCACTCCTTCGATAGAGCGAACGATATGCGGCGTTATATAATAACCTCTGTTTGCAATAGTTGCAGCTAAATTGGCCATTTGCAGAGGAGTAATTAATAATTCCCCTTGTCCGATAGACAACGACATTATCCATAGCCAATGCCATTTGTCGGATTTGAACTGACGATCATAATAGGTAACGGAAGGTATATTACCTTTAAGTTCATTGGAAAAATCCGGACATATTTTTCTACCCAGACCGAAAGAGGTCATATAATTTCTCCAAGCCTCATAAGCATCTCTTACGCTATTATACTTGGAATTTTCCAAAATACGTCTATAGGTATGAACAAAATACGGATTACAAGACTCTTGAATGGCTTCTCGGAGCCCTAAAGGACTCGAATGTCCATGGCATCTTACGAATAAGGGACGGAAAGAAGAGCCTCCATGGCATTCGAAACGGGTAGAAGGAGTTATAACTCCCTCTTGAAGCCCTACCAAAGCCTGAATCGTTTTAAATGTTGAGCCGGGAGGATACGATGCCATCAAAGTTCTATCGAATAAAGGCTTATCGGATGCTTCTTCCAATTTTTTATAATTTTTCCCTCTTTGCAATCCGGACATGAGTTGCGGATCATACGTGGGATTCGAAACTTTTAAAATAATTTCTCCCGTTTGAGGTTCGATGGCGACAATTCCCCCTTTTTTATTATTCATCAATTCATAGGCATATTTCTGCAATTCCATATCTATGGTAAGTTGCAGCGATTTACCCACTTGAACGGGAATATCGTAAAGTCCATTTCTATAATGTCCTTTTTTCCTATTGAAATTATCTACTAAAACAATGCGTTTTCCTTTTTTTCCCCGAATTACTTTATCGTAAGTTTTTTCTATTCCGGTTATCCCGATATAATCCCCTCGGTTATAAGCCGTATCCTTATCCAATATCTCTTGAGAAACTTCCCCTATATAACCGAATACATCTCCCGAATAGTTTATATTGTATTTTCTTATAGTACGCTTTTGGACGCTGAAACCGGTATATTTATATAGTTTTTCCTGTAAAATCGCATATTTATCATAAGTTATTTCGGCAATGAGAATAGAAGGCTTGTAAAGCGAATATTTTTTACATTTCTTCAAAGCCCGATCCAATTGTTCTTTGGATATATCCAAAACGGATAAAAGTTCGACGGTATCGAAAGTTTTCATTTTCTTAGGGGTAATCAGCAAATCGTAGGCAGGTTGATTATCTACGAGAAGTTTACCGTTCCTGTCGTAAAACAACCCCCTTGAAGGGTAGATGATCTCGATTCTTCTCGTATTGCTTTCCGCTATTTTCACATATGAGTCATCCAATACCTGCATTTGAAAAATCCTGATGATATATATTATCAGCACAAGGGTGACAATACTTAATATAACCCAACTTCTATAATTATAAGTTGTCATATCGTTTTGTGACGCTTGGCGAGTGCAATAAAATAATAAACAACCATAAAAAAGAAAGTACTGAGTGTACTGTATACAATACGCAAAAGAGTGAACTGCCAATTTCGAAAAGACATTGCCTCGGTAAACATGAGCATCGTATTAAAAATAAGAATGGAAATTAAAGCTTGTTTTATGAAATTTCTTGTGGAATAATCTTCTTCTTGGGATTTTCTGTGCGAGAACTTTTTTAAACACGGGAGTATATAGGCAGTCAGTGTCATGGATGCAGCATGAATACCCATAGTATTATTCTGATAATCCATAAAAAGTCCTAAAAAAAATCCCAGAAACAATATGTGAGTTTTATACCAACCCGGGCGACAGAGGAGTAGAATCATTACATATATATTGATATGTACGTAAGAATTGATTTGAATATAGTTCATTACCGCAAGTTGTAAAATTAAAAGTACAACGGAATGGAATATGAATTTACCGTTAGTATTTATCATATTCAAACTCTAATTTTCGGAAATCTTCTTTTTGAGGAGTATTTCCGATATATACATTTTTAATATTTCTGAAATTGACGGCAAGTTTCACTCTGATATCTAAAAAATTTTCCGATGTTTTTTGAACGGTATCTACAACACCTATTAAAAAATCCGGAGGGAATATCAGAGAAAATCCGGAGGTGACAATAGTATCTCCCCGGAAAACTTCCACGTGATAGGGAATGTCGTATAGATAGGAATAACGATAATCATCTCCGTCCCATTTCAACGAACCGTAATATTCGTTCCGTTTTATTTTTGCGGATATACTGCAATCTACATTGATGAGCGGTAATACCGACGCAAATTTTTTATTTACGTCTTTTATTATACCGACCACACCTTCTTGAGAACAAACTGCCATTTCCGGCATAACGCCACATTTTGTTCCTTTATTAAGGATGATAATATTCCGGGTACGATTATAAGTTGTGAGAATATTTCGAGCGGGAATAAAATGATAAACCGAATCACGATCGAGATTTTCATCTAATGAGTAGTGATATTGATAATTGGAATACATCATAAGATTTCTAAGCATCGTATTCTCTTTAACTAATTTTTCATTTTCGTCTTTGAGCTTGAAATAACTAATAATATGTTCATTGTGTGAATAAAAATAATTTGAAACAGTCAATTTGCCCATATCGAATATATGGGCTTGAAAATTATTAAAATTCACAATTAAGATAATAGAGAAAATCTCTAATAATATAAATAAAATCGTAAAATGGAATTTTTTTAAGAATATGAAAATCTCCTTCACGTCATTATCTCAATAGGAATGAAAATTTATCTACATTTTTCAATGCAATACCCGTACCTCTGGCAACGGCTCTTAACGGATCTTCCGCTATATGGAAGCGTATGTTCAGTTTGTCCGTTAATCTTTTATCAAGTCCTCTCAGTAAAGCACCTCCTCCGGACAAATAAATTCCATTATTTACGATATCGGCATATAACTCGGGAGGAGTTTGTTCCAAAGCTCCCAATATGGCTATTTCTATTTTAGATATGGATTTTTCCAAACAATGTGCAATCTCCTGATAAGAAACCGGAATCTCCACCGGAAGAGAAGTCATTTGATTTGGGCCCTGTACTAAAAAATCGGCAATTGAATCGTCTAATTCCGAGAGAGCCGAGCCTACATTAATTTTGATATCTTCAGCTGTTCGTTCTCCTATTTTAATGCTGTGTTGATGTCTCATATATTCTTGAATATCATCCGTAAGATCATCACCCGCTATACGAATGGATTTATTGGTAACAATTCCTCCGAGAGAAATTACTGCGATTTCCGTCGTTCCTCCACCTATATCTACAATCATATTGCCTTCCGGGGCTTCCACATCCAATCCTATTCCTAAAGCAGCAGCCATAGGTTCATAAATCATATATACATCTCTTCCTCCGGCATGTTCCGAAGAATCCCGTACCGCTCGCAGCTCCACTTCCGTACTTCCGGAAGGGATACATACGACAATTCTCAGAGAAGGAGAAAAAAAGCGATGACTGATATTCGCCATTTTTATCATTCCCCGAATCATTTGTTCAGCAGCATTAAAATCGGCAATCACTCCATCTTGGAGAGGGCGAATTGTCCTTATGTTGGCATGTTCTTTTCCTCGCATTTGGCGGGCTTTTTCACCAATGGCAATGAGTTTTTCCGTATTTTGATCTAAGGCCACAATGGAGGGTTCGTTTAATACGATTTTATCGTTGCAAATAATAATGGTATTGGCAGTACCTAAATCGATAGCTATATCTTGTGTTAAAAATGAAAATAATCCCATATTCCAAAAAATTAATGTTTAAAATGTCGTATACCTGTAAATATCATGGCTATGCCGTATTTATTTGCCGCATCTATAGATTCGGCATCCCGAATGGAACCTCCCGGTTGGATGATGGCCGTAATTCCGGCCTTATGCGCAACTTCTACACAATCCGGGAATGGAAAAAATGCATCGGATGCCAATACGCTGCCTTTGATTTTTTCTCCTCCTTGTCTGATTGCATTTTCCAATGCCCATATACGACTGACTTGTCCCGGACCTATTCCCGTCGTTATTAAATTTTGAGCTATTACTATAGCATTGGATTTGGTATGTTTTGCAACTTTCCAAGCAAACAATAAATCCCGAAGCTCTTCTTCCGTGGGCTTTTTATGAGTTACCGCATTTAAGGCATTTTCGGTATTCAATAAAATATCATCGCGACTTTGGAGTAATAGCCCCCCGGATATCGTTTTTATTTTCTGCCGTTTTTCATCCCGTTTCATAATATGCTCCAATTCCAAAAGCCGAATGTTTTTCTTTTTTTCCAATATACGAAGAGCTTCGAAAGAATAGGAGGGAGCAATGATGATTTCTAAAAATATTTTGCTCATATGTTCAGCTGTTTTCTCGTCTATCTCCGTATTAGAGGCTATAATACCTCCGAATATGGAAACAGGGTCGGCAGTATAAGCTTTTTCGAAAGCTTCGCTTATCATGGTTGCACATGCAACACCACAAGGATTGGCATGTTTTACAGCCACGATGGTAGGAGTGGCATCGAACTCTTTCAACAATTCGAGAGCTCCGTCCGCATCGGAAATATTATTGAAAGATAATTCTTTGCCGTGAATCTGACGAGCTTCCGTTAATATTCCGGATTTGTTACGCCCGACATTTTTATAAACCGTTGCGGCTTGATGCGGATTTTCTCCGTATCGCAATTTTCGGATTTTTTCGTATGTAAGCGTTAGCGTAGATGTTTCGATATCGGTTATAGAACGGAAGTAAGCAGCAATAAGTGCATCGTAATGGGCCGTATGGGCGAATACTTTTGCGGCAAGCCGAGTTTTGGTTTCCAAAGAGCAATCGTCATTTTTTTTCAATTCTTCGATTACGGTATCATAATCCTTGATATCGGTGATTACGATTACCGATTCGTAATTTTTTGCAGCGGCGCGAATCATTGTCGGGCCGCCTATATCTATATTTTCGATAATGACTTCGTGCGATATTTTATCACTCAGCAAAGTTTCCTTAAAAGGATAGAGATTACAAACTACCATATCGATAGGTTGCATACCTAACTTTTCCATTTGTTCGAGGTGGAGCGGTATATTTCTTCTCCCCAAAATCCCTCCTTCTATTTTCGGATGCAATGTCTTTACTCTACCGTCCAAGCATTCCGGAAAACCGGTAACTTCTGCAATGTCTTTTACGTTTATACCTGCCGCCCGCAACTTCACGGCCGTCCCCCCCGTAGATACGATCTCCCATCCGAGCTCTTTATTTAATATTCTACT
>JBGZEX010000020.1:0-5148 GCA_041846495.1 Marinifilaceae bacterium | reverse complement strand
ATTTTCCGAGCGAATATGATTCGTCTTAAATAAAATAAAAACACCCAACTTTACATTCTTGGGTGTAAAATTGGGTGTTTGTTTTATAATTTGCTGATTTTCAGCGTTTATTGCGGAGAGAGAGGGATTCGAACCCCCGGAAGCTCGCACTTCAACGGTTTTCAAGACCGCCGCATTCGACCACTCTGCCATCTCTCCCGAATCCGGCTGCAAATATAAAACGGTTTTCCGAATTTATCAAATAAATAATATGTTTTCTCCGTTTCTCTCATCGCTTTTCAAATATTTTCCTTTGAAAGGGATAAATCAAATTTTATTAATTGCCGAAATGAATAATATAATTTATATTTGTAGAGTTTTAATTCTAAATACATAATGGAAGATAAAGGATTCGGAAGCGATAATTTTGCAGGGGTTTCGCCGGAGATTATGAAAGCCTTGCAAAAAGCATCGGAAAACCACCAGATTTCTTACGGAGACGACATATATACTCAACGTGCCGTCGAAGATTTCGAGGAGATTTTCGGACCGGATATAAAGGTGTACTTCGTATATAACGGTACGGCTGCAAACATTTTGGGATTATCCGTCTTCGCCCGTTCGTACAATTCCGTCGTATGTGCGGAAACCGCACATATAAACGTAGACGAATGCGGAGCTACGGAAAAACAAATAGGTTGCAAATTGATTACCCTGCCTACTCCCGACGGGAAATTAAACGTTCCTCTCATAAAACGCCATATTCACGGATTCGGGGATCAGCATCACTCCCAACCTAAAATCATATCCATCAGTCAATGCACCGAGTTGGGTACGGTTTATACCCCCGAAGAAATACGAAAGATAACCGAATTCGCACACGAACGGGGAATGTATGTACATATGGACGGAGCCAGATTTGCCAATGCCGTCGCTTATTTGGATTGCGATCCCAAAGAACTGACCGTAGAGGCCGGTATCGACGTGATGAGTTTCGGCGGTACGAAAAACGGAATGATGTTCGGAGAAGCGGTCATCCTATTCAATAAGGAGTTTTATAAAGAGGTGAAATTCATCCGCAAACAACAAATGCAATTGCATTCGAAAATGCGGTTTATCGGCGCCCAGTTCTCCGCTTTACTGAAAAATGATTTATGGCTGAAGAATGCGGAGCATGCAAATCGCATGGCCAGAAAGCTTGCCCAAGAATTGACGGAATTCCCGGATATCACGATTACCCAAGCCGTAGAAGCGAATTCGGTCTTTGCCAAAATCCCTATGGAAAATATCGAAATTCTTCAATCCAAATGCTTTTTCTACGTTTGGGATGAAAACGAAGACCTTGTAAGGTGGATGTGTGCTTTCGATACGGAAGAAGACGACATCGACGACTTTATCGATATTTTGAGAAAATATGCCGTATGAGCGCAAAGTCGTAACCACCGAGGATAAAAGTTCGACCGTATATATCCCCGAATTAGGGGAATGTTACCATTCCTCCCACGGAGCCGTTCGAGAATCCGACCACATATTTATCGAAAACGGTCTGAAATACGTATACGACAGGTCGGATAAAGAGATAAACATATTGGAATTCGGCTTCGGAACCGGTCTCAATGCTTATCTCAGTCTTATATTTTCCGTTCGAAACGGTATTCCGGTCTTTTATCATACGGTAGAAAAATTCCCTCTATCCGAAAAAGAATGGAAAGCATTGAATTACCCGGCATTAATCGACTGTGAAGATGCGGATAATTTCTCAAAACTGCACGAAGCACCATGGGATTCCCGGCAAACAATATGTCATCGGTTTTCCATATTCAAACAAAAAGAAGACTTCCGCCGAATCAATCCCGAATACGGAAAATACGACTGTATATATTTCGATGCATTCAGTCCGAATGTCCAACCGGAACTGTGGACGGAAGAAGTATTCTCCCTTTGCAACAAAGCTCTGAAACACAAGGGCATTTTAGTTTCGTATTGCGTAAAAGGCAAGGTAAAAGCAATACTTCGCAATTCGGGATTCAAAGTATACCGTCTCCCCGGACCTCCCGGGAAGAGGGAAATGCTCAGGGCTCAAAAAATCGCATAGCATGGATTTCAATCGGATATACGAATTATTGGAGGAAAAATATGCGGAATACTCCCGTTCGGAATATTTTATAGAAACGGATCCCATACAAATCCCCAAGATATTCGATAAAAAAGAGGATATCGAAATCTCCGGATTCCTTACGGCAAGCATTGCATGGGGACAGCGCCGGAGCATTATTAAAAACGCACGAAAACTCATGCAGGCAATGGATTATGCTCCTTACGAATTTATCTGCAATGCAAGTGAAAAAGAAATGAATTCGATTTCTTTTATCCATCGGACGTTCAACAGTTACGACTGTGCGTATTTCATGCGCTCCATCGCAAATATATACCGCAATCACGGAGGTTTGGAAAATTTGTTCACTTCCGCTTACCGGGAGAGCGGAGATATGTTTTCCGCCATCGTCCGCTGGAGACAGGTATTCACGGAACTTCCCACCGAAAAAAGAGTCATGCGCCATATTCCGGATATGACAAGGGGTTCGGCGGCCAAACGAATAAATATGTTTTTACGCTGGATGGTACGTAAAGACAAAGGGAATGTGGATTTCGGCCTATGGAAAGGAATTCCGCCATCCGCCCTTCTAATCCCTTTAGATATCCATACCGGAAATGTAAGCAGAGAATTAGGCCTCCTCTCCCGTAAGCAAAACGACGCAAAAGCCGTGTACGAATTGACCGGGAAGTTACGTATTTTCGACAAGGAAGATCCTATAAAATACGATTTCGCCTTATTCGGACTCGGAGCATTCGGGAGAAAAACTTCCCAATAATCGACATCTCGAATTCATTCGGCATCTTCTCCGTACAAAAATCGCATTTGAAGAAACCCAATCCGATATTTCCGACAAGAAGCCATACGTCGAAATATCAGTTTTTAACAGTTCTCCGATTTTCGGATGCTTAAAACACCTCTCCCCGGTCTCCGAAAAAATTCCAATGCACGCTTCGCAACTCCCGAACCTCAATATTCCCCTAACTTATAAAATACGAGCAAATAAGGACTAACGCATATTTCGTCGTCGCCCTTTCCTTTTCTCCGGAGTTTGCGAATTATGTTTCCCGTGTCCGCTATCATAACGAATATTGGGGGTAAGCAATTTTTCCTCATCCGTCATCACATCCGAAATCTCCACCTCATCGGGCAGAACTTCCGCTGAAATTTTCCGATTGATAAGTCGCTCTATCGCTTCGAAACGTTCCATTTCCTTTTCGGACACCAAACTTATACTTTCTCCGCAATTCCCGGCTCTTCCCGTCCGCCCGATTCTATGTACATATTCTTCGGGCAAGGAAGGGATATCGAAATTCACGACATGGGTTACTCCGTCGATATCCACTCCCCGTGCAGCCACGTCGGTAGCGACCAGTATCCTGCTTTCCCCCGAACGAAAGGCATTCAATGCATTCAAACGGGTATTCTGAGCTTTATTCGAATGAATTATCCCGATTTCATCACCGAAGAACTCCGCCAACCACTCGATAATACGGTCTGCATTCTTCTTAGTCTCCGTAAACACGATAACTTTGGAAAACACTTCCCTATCCGCCAAGAACACCTTCAAGAAATTAATCTTCGACATGACATTGGGCAAATCATAACGCAACTGTCTTATATTTTCCACGGGAGTAGCTTGAGGAGCGACTTCCACCCTTTCCGGATTCCTCAAGAAATCTTCAGCCATATCGGCTACTTTATCCGAAAAGGTAGCGGAAAACAACAATGTCTGATGTTTTGCCGGAACTACATCCAATATCGCCCGGAGTTGGGGAATAAATCCCATATCCATCAGTCTGTCGGCTTCATCGATAACGACCGTACGAATTGAAGAAGTACGGATAATGCCCTTAAGATATATATCCATAAACCTTCCCGGCGTAGCTACAAGGATATCGCAACCGGCATATACGGCATCTTGTTGGGTACGTATATTCGTCCCCCCGTAAATTCCCACACATCTTATATCCATGTATTCGGTAAGCAACTCCACCGATTCGCAAACCTGAACGACCAATTCCCGCGTAGGTACGACAACCAAAGCTCGGGGATAATTGCCCTGTGCGTAATTCAATCTCATCAAAACGGGCATAAGATAAGCCAAGGTTTTACCCGTCCCCGTTTGAGCTATGCCTATCATATCCCGCCCGGAACGAATTACGGGGAAAGCCGCCTCCTGTATGGGAGTCGGATGTTCGAACCCCGCATCGTCCAATGCCGACAATATCGACTTGCCAATATTCAATTCCGAAAATCTATCTATCATAATCCGCATCAATTAAAAAACAAAGTTATGACATTATGCCCGATTCTTTATAAATCGTCCCGAAATAAAAAATATCGAGCTTTACAAAAATATATAATTATTTGATTTTATGCATACAAGAAAATAGTCGTTATGGAGAAACCATAAAATAGCCGAATTCCATATAAAACATATTTGTTTTTAATAAAATAATGTTTTATATTTATTGAGCGATTAATCATTAAACTTATAAAATATGAGTAAAAGAATTACTTTCAACGAACTTAGAAAAATCAAAGATATGTTGCCCGATGGGAGCATGCAGAGAATTGCCGATGAATTGGGAATAAATGCCGAAACCGTCAGAAATTATTTCGGAGGCGACAATTACGAATCGGGGAAAGCGGTTGGCATACATTTGGAACAAGGCCCCGACGGCGGTATCGTACTATTGGACGACACAAGGATATTGGAAAAAGCAAAAGAAATCATTGCAGAACAACAATAAAGGATTTTACTGAATATATAAGAAAACTTTAACGGTTTACCGACGAGTAAACCTTCGTATTAAATAAAAAACAAGAGCAGGCTACCCGTTATTCTAAGCAAAGGATTCCGAAAACACTTGTATAATAATATTGAATCGTGCCCAAGCATTATAACGCAAACGTGCTTGGGCATATTTAAAAAGAGGATGTAAATTAAACTGTGTCAGTAAAGACTAAAATATTATTTTTGCTAACACAGTTTTTTTTTATGAAAGCAGAATTTGATTTTGAAAGTATCAAGAACAAGGCTATCGAACAATTGAAGTCCGGTAAGTCAT
>JBGZEX010000019.1:0-3969 GCA_041846495.1 Marinifilaceae bacterium | reverse complement strand
TGAGCTTACTGCCGCTTTATTTAAGTGCTGGAAACACATAAATCAAAGAAATCTTCAAAATATCGCAGCTTAAAGATAATGAACCGATTTGTATAGCGATGAACAAAAAAGGAGGTGCATCGTGCATTACGACACACCTCCGATATGGTTAAATACCGGTTTTCCTGTATCGATTATATATAATATGTAAAAATAGCAAGTAGGTACGGTGAAAGAAAGTTTCGTAGAAGCGTATAAATGGGAGAAAAATTATAATTTTGAATTTTTTATGACGTAAGTGTATTCTCCGATAAATTTTGTAGTGTAGTATATAATATTATGGGAATTATTCTTCTAATAATTATTATGTTGTAATTTAAATGGAAATTTTTATGAATAGATTGATATTTTGTTGGTTGATGTTGTCTGTATTAATGTCGTGTTCGGATAATAAAGACGATAGGGTCAAAGTGTTATTGTCGGCGGATAAAGCGAAAATACTGGCAGACGGAGAAGATGTTGTGAATTTTAAAGTATTCGATGGAGTGGGCAATGATATTACGGCTGAAACCGTAATTAAAGTCGACGGTAAAAAAATTTCCGGAACGGCATTTTCTACGGAAGAGGTCGGTAATTTTGTAGTTGTCGGAGTGTATAAGAATATTAACTCTAATGAGCTTACCATTACTTCCGAAGAGGTGATACCGCTTAATCGGGATTTGGAAGTCCGTGCGGATAAGTTGAAGTTCGTGTGCGACAGTGCGGATATGGTTGTATTGAGATGTATAAATTTGAAAGAAGGTAACAGGGATGTCACGGATAAAACCGTATTTTATGTGGACGGAAAACCTATAGAGGGGAATGTATTCAAAACTTCCGTATCGAAGGAGTATGGAATAATCGCAAGGTATGGAAAAACGCAATCGGAGGAAAAGAAAATTGTCGCTCAAAAAGAATTTTCGGCAAGGAGCAAGGTGTTTGCAGAGGATTTTACATCTACCCGATGTCATGCTTGTCCGAGGTTTATATTTTTGTTGGAAGATGCTGTGAAAACGGGAAAAGTCGTAGGATTGGGCATACATAACGGGGATTCTTTTGTATCACCGGAAACCGGAACTTTGTTTAGGATGCTGAATGTAAGATTTTTACCCACATTGATTATTGGCAGGGACAAATCTAAAGAAGTGGAATCGGGAGGAGTTTCCGCTATTTTGGAATACTTGAAGGATGAAGCCAAGGTGGGAATTGCGATGGAAGTCAAAGCGGAAGGCGATAATATTGTAGCGGATGTAAAAATTGCAGGCCGGGAGACGGTGTCGGGTATTAAATGCGTTGCGATATTGGCCGAAAACGGTTTAGTGGCGGATCAGATAAATAGCGTATATCCGGAAAAAGGAAATCCTATAAAAAATATGGTTCACAACCATGTATACAGAAGCAGTCATGAGGGAAAAGTTTTAGGGGAGGATATATCTCTGCAGCAGGGTAAGCCTTTAGCCAAAACCTATAAATTCCCGGTCAGACACTATGTCAAAGAAAATTGCGAGGTGATTATATTGGTAACCGGCAGTGATAATACGGTTATTAATGTGCAGAAAGCAAAATTCGGAGAAAAGATCGGTTACTGAACAGAAGAAAGGGAATATTTCATTTGAGATCGATAAATTCAAAAATAATAAAATATAAAAAGATGAAACGGTTTATTGTATTGATTGCATTGTTATGGGCGGTTTCGGCATTGAATGCCCAGAATGTTTTAATCGAAAATTTAAAAGGCGAGAAAGAAAATTTCTATGAAATCATCAAAGGCGACAAACCTGTGATTGTTTCGTTTTGGGCGACATGGTGCAAGCCTTGTGTGATGGAGTTGGAAGCCTTGAAAGAAATCAAATCCGAATGGGAGGGGAAAATACGTATAATAGCGATATCTATCGATGATTCCCGCTCCAAAGGTAAGGTGCTTTCTTTCGTGAAGGGGAAAAATTTTCCTTTCGAGGTTTATCTGGATACGAATCATGCTTTATACAAGAGTTTGAATATTACGTCTACTCCTTTTTCCTTAATTTTTAAAGATGGTGAAAAAGTGTATATGCACAGCGGATATAATCCCGGAGATGAAGAATATATAATAGAAGAAGCATTTAAATACATAAAAGATAAGAAATAGTTCGGGGGTGTATGAGGAAATACGTAAGTTTTTTCTACTTTATTTTTTTGTTATTCGGTCGGTTCGATTTATTGCAGGCACAACAAAAACAAAGTCGGTACATCGGTAAACTTTATGGCGGTATCGATGTAAATACGGCTTTTTATAAAAAGGATAAACTCAGTCCCGAATCGGATAAGAGAGGGATAAATACCTGGTTGAATCTGAATTACGAATACGAGAGATTTGCCGCCGGCGTGCAATACGAGATATACCGTCCGCCTTTACGCGGTTATTCCGAGGATTTGAAAGGTAATAAGTTGATGCAATATTTCATGAGTTACGGAGCGGATAAATTCAATGTCGTTGCAGGTAATTTCTACGAGCAATTCGGAAGCGGTCTTATATTCCGTTCGTATGAAGAGAGGTCCTTGGGGGTGAATACTTCGCTTCGGGGCGTTAATTTGAAATACACTCCTTGGGAATGGATGAATTTCAAGGCCTTTGCAGGACGTCCCCGTCGTTATCTGGAATATGCGGATGCTTGGATTTACGGGGCGGACGGGGATTTTCTCCTGTCCCGGTTATGGTCTAAGGGCTATGATTACAGTATTTCGGTAGGTGGCTCGTGGGTTTTACGTCATAATACCAAAACTTTCGATATTTCGCCGGAGTCCGCTAATGTAAATTTATACGGAATCCGCACGGTTTATAACGGGAGTAGGATGAATATCGGAATAGAGTATACGGCAAAGGGAAGATCCCAGTCCTATTCCTTCGAATCGAGAGAATACGTAAATCAAAGCGGGGACGCCTTATTGGTGAATGTGGACTATACCTGTGACGGGTTTGGCGTGTCGGGAGTTTTCAGACGCGTGGAGCATATGGAATTCCGGGTGGATAATAAGCCGGAATTATTGTACATCCCTTTGAACTATTTACCGGCATTGACAAAACAGCATAAATACGCTTTACCGGCGCTTTATCCTCATGTCGCCAATGCGGAGGGAGAGATCGGGGGGCAGTTGGATATGTTCGGAGATATGGATTTTTCATGGATGGGTAAATACCCGTTGAAAATGACTTTAAATCTTTCGTGGTATCGTTCTCTGGGAGAAAATCTGAATAAAACCATGCCTTTTTTCGGAGATGGAGGGGAGGATTTATTTCGAGAGGCTTCATTGGAGTTGGATAAGAAATTCGGCAAAGTGTTTAAGGCTGTTTTAGGTTGTTATTTTCAAGAATCGGGAGAAATAGGAGAAAAAGGTAAAAAATCCTATATTTTTATTACGGATTTATTGTGGAAACCGAGTCGCAGGATTTCGCTTCGAAGCGAAATTCAGCATATGAGTACGAAAATGACGGATAAGGCCTGGATATACGGGCTTTTGGAGGTCGGTTTCGCCCCTTTCCTTATGGTTTATGTGAGTGATATGCATAATTACGGGGCGGACGATTCGGAACATTTTTATAATGTGGGTGCCGCTCTTACCTATAAAGGCTTGCGTACGAGTGTGGCCTACGGTAAAAACAGGGAGGGATACCAATGTACCGGCGGAATCTGTCGGTTCGTGCCGGGATATACGGGTCTTTCCCTCTCCCTGGCATATGTGTTCTGATGAAAGAAAAATATGTAGATGAAATTGGAGGTGTGTCGTAATGCACGATGCACCTTCTTTTTTATTCATTACTATACAACTCGATTGGCACTATAAAATATTTTGTGTAAATGTAAAATACGGGATTCAGTCTGGGTTCCGTATTTTATATTTAATAGCTTTGCAAAATGAAGAAGATTATGAAAGAGAAGAATCATGTAGTGCCTGATGAGGTATTAAGTAAGG
>JBGZEX010000018.1:0-8655 GCA_041846495.1 Marinifilaceae bacterium | reverse complement strand
GGGAAATGGACTACGATTATCTGCTCGGCAAAATCAGCGTGGTAATGCAGAACGTCATTCTCTTTTCCGATACCATTGCTAATAACATAAAGGTCGGCAATCGCAATGCCACGCAGGCGGAAATCGAGGAAGCCGCACGCCGGGCGATGATACACGACTTCATCGTCAGTCTGCCCGATGGTTACGAAACGAAAATCGGGGAGAACGGCTTGGGGTTATCGGGCGGACAGAAGCAGCGGCTTTCCATCGCCCGCGCTTTCCTGAAAGATGCTCCCATTCTCCTTTTGGACGAGATAACGAGCAATGTTGATCCCGTCAATGAATACAGGATACAGCAGGCGATGTCGGCCCTCGTCCGGGACCGTACCGTCTTAGTGATTGCCCATCATCTGCAAACCGTCCGCAATGCCAATCAGATAATCGTGATGGAGGGAGGGCGGCTCATCGAGAGCGGTACGCATACGGAACTCAAACTGAAAGGAGGAATGTACTGCAAGCTGCTTGCAATGCAATAATTTAAAATGGGAATTGTCGAAAGCCGGTTCGATTTTACATAGACCGATACCGCAGATAACGGTAAGTATAATGGCAACGATGCCGATACGACGATGGTTACGCATTACGAAAATCCCGAGTTTTTCGAATTGATTTCCCATATACCCTTCGAAACTTTTAGCCATATCGGGATGAGGAGATTTGTCTTTTCCGAATGAAAGGAGCACGGGAGTGATGAAGAGGCAGGTGATGAGTACGGAAAAAAGACACAGAGCGGTATTCAGACCGATAGCTTGCATGGGGACTATTTTCATCGCTAAAAACGTCATCATGGCAGCGATGGTGGTGATACCTGCCAATAGGACTCCCCATCCGGTTCCTCCTATCGATTCGGCAATGGACGTCTTGCGTTTCCCCGTTTTTGTAAAACGTGTTTTGAAGAAATTGTAAATATGGATATTATATGCAATCGAACAGGCGAATACGAGTATTACGGCAATCATGGAAACGGACATATCTATATATAGACCGCACCATCCGATAGTGCCGAATCCGATAATAACACCTGATACGGATGTGAGCAAAGGAGATATAATGCCTCGAATAGAACGTGTTACGATAAACATAATCAAAACGGCTGCTACTAATGCGAATAGCATTAAACGTCCCATTTCGCTTTTCAGGTAGGCGAATTTTTCATAGTTCAGATACGGCATTCCCGCTGCATTGGGCGACAGTTCTTCGTATTCGGCTTTATTGATTATATGCTCGACTTCTTTTCCCGTTATCATATCCGGAGCGGAATCGCTTATTTTCTTCCATTCGCTTTTTTCCGGGAAAGGACGTAGTTTTACTAAAATCCAACTCGATACGATATGGACAGGCTTTATGAAGCGAGGGATATTATTGCGGGAAATCTGAATGAGCACATTCCAATTTCAACTCTTGCACGCAGAGTCGGGATAAATCAGACTAAATTGAAAACGGGGTTCAAACAACTGTTCGGGAGAACTATTTTTGATTATGCCATCGAATTGAAAATGAATCTTGCTGTAAAATTGTTGGAAGAAGGTCGTTTGTCTTTGTCGGAAATTTCCGAGATGACGGGCTACAGTCATCCCAATCATTTTTCCTATGCATTCAAAAAAAGATTCGGTCTTCCTCCGGGTCGATTTATGTAGTTTCGTAAGTCGGTATGAAACCGGTTTTGCTCTTGAGTTTTCGGTTCGGAAGTTTATGCCGGTTATTGTCCGTCCCGTTCTTTGGCTTTTTATGATTATAGGATTTTATAAGGCAAAACCCTTGCAGGAAATCCTATGGATTTTCCGCCTGTGTCGTGGCGGGATTTTCCCGATTGTCGGAATAACGTTCCGTTTTTGACAAGAAATAGGGATATTATAAGGTAAAAATCCCTAAAAATGGGGATTGTGAACGCTGTTCATATACTTTATATTTGCAAAAACAAAACATTGTTTAAGGACAGAAAAAAGATGAGGAACTTTTTACGGTTTATCAAGAATTTCGGAAATACGATATTTAAAAACGCTTCCATGCGGGTTGTTGATAAAATACGAAGGATTGCATTATCCGAAAAATTATCTTTTATGACGAGTTGCCGGAAGAGGAAATCGCTCGCTTCTTATCGGGTCATTATAATGTATCCGCTTGGAAAAATTGTTGGGGAGATATTTTTTTGAACGAATGGGAACATTGTTCTCTTTTGAATAAAAAGGGAACGATAATTAAAAAATAGAGAAATCGATGAAAATAGAAAGAATTAATGTGTGGTTTGCCCGGCAGGGCGAAATGATTGTAAGGAGACGTTGGCTGATGCTCGGCGTTTTTGTAGCCTTATTTGTCATAGGATTTTACGGTATACGTTTTATGAATATCAATGATTCCTGGGACAGTTATTTTTTGGAAGACGATCCGGTATTGTTGAAAACCGACGAATTCAAATCCGTTTTCGGGAATGATAATTATGCGGCGGTTCTCGTTTCATGCGACAATATATTTACGAAAGAAAATTTGGAACTTATCCGTCGTCTTTCCAATGAGATGTTGGATAGTATATCTTATGCCGACAAGATTACTTCCCTTGCCGATATAGAGTTTATGGCGGCCAGTCCGGAAGGGATGGCCATAGAGCAGATTGTTCCCGAAGAGATTCCGTCGGATGAGGAAGGGCTTGCCGGGATACGGCGTAAGGCTTATCTCAAGTCTTATATTGCCGACAGATTAGTGTCTAAGGACGGACGTATGACATGGATATTGCTTAAATTACGTCCCTTTCCCGAGGCATCCGAGTGGAAAAAGGACACTAAACTTCCGCCGGAAACACTTACGGGTAAGGAATTGCATCGTATTATTACAAAACCCGAATATGCAGCGCTGCATCCTAAGGGTACGGGTATGCCTTATGTTACATATCGTAAAATCGTATGGATAGGCAAGGAGATGCCGCGAGTTATGGGTTTGGCGGTATTGTTGGCCGTCATCGTATTATTGTTGGTTACCCGTTCTTTCAGAGGCGTTGTCGTGCCGCTCATAACTGCCGTCGGTTCTATCGTGATGGCGTACGGAGCTTTGGGATATCTGCGGTTTTCCATCGATAGCGCCATGATAATGATTCCGATGCTATTGGCATTTGCCGTAGCCATTGCCTACAATATACACATATATTCCTATTTTCGGCGGCAATTCCTTTTGCACGGCAAACGCAGGCAAGCGGTGGTGGAAACGGTGGGAGAAATGGGCTGGCCCGTGCTTTTCAGTGCACTTACCACCTTCGCCGCTCTGCTTTCCTTCTTGGCCGTACCTGTGCAACCCTTGCATTTTGTGGGTATAGCCACTTCTTCCAGTGTCATGCTCACTTTTCTTATTACACTTACCGTCATGCCGGCCATGCTGACCTTCGGAAGAGACGGAGAACCGCATCCCCGAGTGTTGGAAAGGGGAGGAAGCCGGCTCGATAGCGGATTGGAGTCTTTCGGTTCCGGTGTTTTGAGACGAGGGAAATGGATATTGGGGGGCAGTGTCCTTATAACGGCGGTTTTGATTTATCAGTTTACGAAAATGGAAACGGCTTTTGATGTCGAGAAGACTATGGGGCGAAAAATCGCTTATGTGAAAGACCTTTTAGAAGTGGGAGAAAGTGAATTGGGTTCGGTGTATTCATACGATATAATGCTCGATTTGCCTGAAGACGGAATGGCCAAAATGCCCGAGGCTCTGCATAAATTGGACAGTCTTTCCCGTTATGTTTCCCGCTTGCCGCATACAAAACGCACGACCTCCATCCTCAATATCCTTAAAGATATGAATCAAACCTTGAATGAAGGGGATGAGGCTTATTATGCCGTACCCGGTAATCCCGAGGAAATTGCGCAACTTCTTTTGCTTTATGAAAATGCCGGCGGAAGCGAGGCGGAGTACTGGATAGATTACGAATACCGCCGCCTTCGCCTTATGGTGGAAATGAATGCCTATAATTCCGGAGAAAACGAACGGGAATTGGAAGCCGTCACTCTTTTCGCCCGGGAACTTTATCCCGGAGCTCATGTGACGGCCGTCGGGAGCATACCTCAGTTTACAGCCATGATGCAGTATGTGGCAAGAGGACAGATATCCTCTTTCGGCATCGCTCTTTTGGTGATAGGCGTGTTGATGATGCTGGTCTTCGGAAGTGTGCGTATCGGACTTATCGGACTCATACCCAATGTGACTCCCGCCTTGGTGGTCGGAGGACTTATGGGGTGGATGGGATATCCGTTGGATATGATGACCGCCACTATTATGCCCATGATTTTGGGACTGGCCGTGGACGATACCATACATTTTATCAATCACGGGCATCTGGAGTTCGACCGCCGGGGCAATTACCGTTCCGCCATTCTCAGAACTTTCCGTATCGTAGGTACTCCTATCGTACTGACGAGTTTTGTGATAGCCGCTAATTTTGCAATGTACGCCACCTCCCGAAGTCTGTCGTTTATTCATATGGGAGTGCTTTCGATAGCGGGAGTGCTTTCGGCTTTACTGGCAGACCTTTGTATTACTCCCGTATTATTCAGGCAATTTGCGATTTTCGGCAGAGAGCGGGAATCCTCGGGTGCGGAATGACGACTGCAGGAAGACGTATGGAGACGAAAATCAATTCTCATACAATGCTCGATTAATTAAACACAACTAATAATATTTATCATGGAAAAAAACAATCAATTTAAAGTCGCCATCCTTTGGATGTTGATGGCTGTGGGAATCGTAATGCATTCGGTTTTTGCATTGGACGGTATATTTTTCGGTGCGAAACTTCAATTGCCCGATACGGACGGGTCCGAACCTGCGGTTTTTACCGTCGCTCATATCGTATTCGAGATTCTGCCTTTGTTGATAGCGATGCTCACTGTCTTTATAACCGCTAAAGGTTTCGTATGGTTCAGTTCCCTTTGGGCTTCGTTATTGTGTTTGTTCAATACCTACCACCTTATCGCCACATGCGGAGAGGAGCCGTTCAGTATTGCACAAATCGTATTGCTTGCTTTTGTATTGACGGTCAATATCATGTTGACGATTACCTTGTGGAAATCACTAAAAGGCAAAGCCCATACCGATGAATGCTGCACAAAATGATGTTGCCGTCCGTTCGCAGGTGAACGGGCACCGTGAAATGTCGAACAAAAACATTATATATTATTCCCTTTTTACCGAGAGCGGAATTTGCAGCCTTGTTCGTTATCCTAACGACAATCCGATTTCAGTGTTTATGGGAAAATAAGATAGATGACATCGAATCCGAGGTTTTGAATGTTTGTATACGACGATATGTTTGGTTTTAATTTAAGAAGATATGAAATTGAAGATTTGTATTATGCTCACCGTTTTAATATTTACGGTTAGGTTTGTCCGTGCTCAAACACTGACGGGACGTGAAATCGCTCAAAGGGTAAAAGACCGTCCCGACGGGGATACCCGTCAATCCGAAATGACGATGAAACTTATCAATAAACGCGGAAGTGTGCGCGAACGCCGTTTGATTTCTTATTCCATAGATGTGGGTAAAGATAAGAAAGACCGGAAAACCATTATGTTTTTTCTTTATCCCGGGGATGTGAAAGGGACGGGGTTTCTTACCTGGGATTACGACGAAACCGGTAAGGACGATGATAAATGGCTGTATCTGCCTGCGATGAAAAAGACGCGGCGTATAAGCGGTGCCTCGGCAAAGAAGGATTATTTTATGGGTAGCGACTTCACTTACGACGATATGGGCCGTCGCAATGTGGATGAGGATACCCATACCCTCGTCGGGGAAGAAATGCTCGACGGGCATAAATGTTGGAAATTGAATTCCATACCCAAAGACAGTCGCGATATTTTTTCCAGAAAAATCGCTTGGATACGTCAAGATTGCCTCATCCCCGTGAAGGTGGAGTATTACGATAAGATAGGCAAACTGCACCGAAAACTCGAATTGTCGGATATTTCCGAGGTGGACGGCTTTTGGTTGGCCCGTAGGATGGAAATGTCCAATGTGCAGACGGGACATCGCACCGTTATAGAGATCGATAACCCTAAGTATAATATACCAGCGGAAGAAACGAAGTTCAGTGTCGTTACTTTGGAGAAGGGAAGTTTTTAATGAGCGTTCCTTATTTTCCCGACGAGTCGTTCGATTGTCGGGTAGTCGGAGTTTTTCGATAAGGGGGGAGATTATAAAAATTTTTGATAATGAAAAATAATGTGGCAATATGCCGGATGAAGGCCTCTATGATTCGTATGTTGAGATTTCTCCTGTGTTTTATTTCAATCATTCCGGTTTTCGGCAGAAGTTATATATGTGCACAGGGAAATTCTACATTCAGGGTAAAGGGCTTTATGGATACCTACCATGCATTGCGGGTGAAATCTCCGAACGATTTTATGAGTTCGCGTACGCGGTTTCGAGGGGAAGTGGACGGCAGAATGGACGGAGCTTCGTTTTTCGTATCCTTCAATGCCTCCTATAATGCTTTGTTGAAAGAACGTACCGGATTTTGCTTGAGGGAGGCTTATTTGGATTACCGGGCATCCAATTGGGGATTGCGGGCGGGACGGCAACTTGTAATCTGGGGCGCTGCGGACGGGGTGCGCATTACGGATCTCGTATCTCCTATGGATATGACCGAATTTTTAGCTCAGGATTACGATGATATTCGTATGCCCGTGAATGGTATCCGTTTTTTTCTTTATAACGATAAGATAAAATTCGAGACGGTCGTCCTGCCCGTATTCGAAGGATTCGTTTTGCCGGTGGAGGCGGGTAATCCGTGGAATATTCTTCCGGCAAACACTCTTTTGCCTGTAGTGTGGAAAGAAGGGAAAGGAAATTCCGGTTTCCGCCTTGCAAATACGGAATACGGAGGGAGATTGAGTTTTACGCTTCCGGGAATGGATTTCGCTTTGGCGGCTTTGCATACATGGAATAAAATGCCGGTGATAGAATATAAATCCACGGTATTGGGGATTGAAGCCTCTCCTCGTTATTACCGTATGGGATTTTTAGGAGGGGATTTTTCCAAACCTGTGGGACAATTCGTCTTTCGCGGCGAAGCGGCTTTCAATATGAGCAAACATTTCGGCTATGTCAGCGAGAGTGGGGAATCTCAAAAAGGATTCAACACTCTCAACTGGCTGGCGGGAATCGATTGGTATGCCCCGGGAGACTGGATGTTGACGGCACAGTTTTCTTCGGAGCGCATATTCGGATATGAATCCTTTGTTGCCGTTCCCAAGCGCACTTATCTCCTCACATTCAATATATCCAAGACCCTTTTCAACAATGTCTTTAAACTTTCGAATTTCACGTATTTCGATTTCAACAACAAAGGTTGGTTTTCCCGTATAACGGCCGATTATGCGCTTTCCGACCAGATTCACCTGATGGGAGGGTACGATTGGTTCGGAGGCGGTAAAGGGATATTCGGAATCTATAAGAATAATTCCGAAATCTGGATAAAGGCTAACTATAGTTTTTAGGTATTCTTCCCGAAGAATTTTTATAATTTCGCATAGTGGAGGTATCGTAAATCTATCCGGTGTTAAAATTTACCGAAATCCTCCTGAAAAGTTTATCTTTGAAAAATGTTAGGAATTATTATAAAAACGGAACAGAAAAGACATTGCCTCTTCCCTGATGGACTCGGTCCTGTGTTTTGCACAAGATGATAAAATCGTCGGCATAACGCACATACGACCATGTCCGCGTCAAACTCAATGACGGTAAGGCCGTCGATACCCCCGGCACTGTTCCTGGCTTTCACACGCTTCCAGGCCGACATCAGCTGTCCGACCGTACACAACCTCTCAAATAACACGTTACCCATGTTTCTTTTCAGTATGTCAAAGAACGCTCGACAAAAGTCTTGCGGCTATTCGAACTGCCCGTAACCCACATTGGTCTTGGCGCCAACGCCGACAGTGAGTATGATTTCTTGAAAAAGTTGCGCTTTTTGGTTAGCATTTAAAGAGATTTTCCTTACTCCGTTGTTCGATTTAATTTCAACCGTACTATCCGTTAGTTTGAACCTAAATTCAAATGTAATGCCCGGCAATACTTTTATGAACATCAATGGAGTCGGATTTTTTAGAGGATCGGGATGATGTGTGATAAAGTCACTGGCAAGGAACTTCTTGCTTTTTCCCGTTTTTTCAATGTTGATGACAGCATCGAAAAACACATCTTTCCCTTCGGCATCTTGTTTGCCAAAAATATCATCTTTCAACGTTTTTAATGCTTCGATATCGATATTCTTCAGCATGTTTTCCCATGCGTTCTTATTCTGTTCATCGGTACATCTCTTTTTTACCTCTTCAAGAATGAATTTTATCGTATCCAACGAGGTTTGATCAGTTTGATCTTTTTCGTTCTCAAACACACTTTTCAATACTCCTTTGATGGAACTGCCCGGAATAACAGGTTGTCCGGTTGTATGGTCAAAATAAAAGCCTATCTTGATATCGCCTTTTGCATTACTATCGTGCGTATAGCCTGAACCACATAATAATCCGGGATAGGTTGTAGCCAGATTAAAATGATGGGAAGCCGCATTATTCTCAATTTGCGTGTAATCTTTCAATGTGTTAGCAAAAACAGCTTTATAGAATATGTCAAAGGGAGTG
>JBGZEX010000017.1:0-26066 GCA_041846495.1 Marinifilaceae bacterium | reverse complement strand
CTCTCCCTGTATGGGTTCCAAAAGGAAACCGGCCGTATCGGGATCCTCCAATGCTTTTCGAAGAGCGGGGATATCGTTATAGGGTATTTTTACGAATCCGGGAGTATAGGGGCCGTAATCTCCGTAAGCGTCGGGATCCGTGGAAAGGGAAACGATCGTAATGGTGCGTCCGTGGAAATTTCCCTCACAAACGATGATCTTGGCTTTCCCGTCCGCTATGCCTTTTTTCTTATAGGCCCATTTACGACATAACTTCAAAGCCGTTTCGTCCGCTTCGGCACCCGAATTCATCGGCAACACCTTATCGTATCCGAAATATTTCGTAACATATTCCTCCCATTCTCCCAATACGTTATTGTAAAAAGCCCGGGAGGTAAGCGCCAGTGTCCCGGCCTGGGAAATCATGGCATCCACGATTTTCGGATGGCAATGTCCTTGGTTGACCGCAGAATAAGCCGAAAGGAAATCGAAATACTTCTTACCGTCGGTATCCCATACGTAAATGCCTTTTCCTTTCGCCAATACGACGGGAAGAGGATGATAATTATGGGCCCCGTACCGGGCTTCGCGATCCATGTAGTCCTTTGAAGTCATTTTCATAGTCTTTATTTTTAATTAGTAGTTCCTGCAAGTTAAGAATATTCCGCAGACTTTATACATAAAAAACGGGATTTTTCAATAAATCCCGAAAGGTTTGGAGGAAAAATACTAATTTCGCATGGTATTATACAAAAGCGAGATGAGCATCATCATATTAGGCATAGAATCTTCCTGCGACGACACCTCCGCCGCCGTACTCGAAGACGGAGTCGTATTGAGCAATGTCATTGCATCCCAAGCCGTCCACGAAGCTTACGGCGGAGTTGTCCCGGAGCTGGCATCCCGGGCGCATCAAAAAAACATAATCCCCGTAGTATACGATGCCATCCGGAGGGCGGGCATTGCGCAAAAGGATATAGACGCCATCGCTTTCACTCGGGGACCGGGGCTATTGGGGTCTCTTCTCGTAGGCACTTCATTCGCCAAAGGCCTGTCTCTCGCCCTCGACATCCCGCTCATAGAAGTCAATCATCTCCAAGCCCACGTTTTAGCCAATTTCATCAAGGAGCCGGGAACGGAAAACCGCCATCCCTCCTTCCCCTTCCTCACCCTTTTGGTTTCGGGCGGCAACTCCCAAATAGTTTTAGTGAAGGATTATCTGGAAATGGAAATCATCGGCCGCACCATAGACGATGCCGCCGGAGAGGCCTTCGACAAATGCGCCAAATCCATGGGGCTGCCCTATCCGGGAGGACCGGTAATAGACCGGCTCGCCCAAGCCGGGAATCCGGAGCAATTCCATTTCAACAAACCCGTAATCAAAGGCTTGGACTATAGTTTCAGCGGACTCAAGACATCGTTTCTATATTTCCTCCGGGATGCATTGAAAGAAAACCCGGACTTTATAAACGAAAACCTCAACGATTTGGCGGCCTCCCTTCAAAAAACCATCGTAGACATACTTATGGGGAAGCTCAAACGGGCTTCCCGGGAATACGGCATAAGCGAAATAGCCATTGCGGGAGGAGTATCCGCCAATTCCGCTCTCCAAAACGCCCTGAAAAAAGAAGCCGAGAAAAGCGGCTGGAATATATATGTGCCGAGATTGGGCTTTTCGCTGGACAATGCGGGTATGGTAGCCGTAACCGGATATTACAAATTCCTGAAAGGGGAATTTGCCGATATATCCACCGCCCCCTACTCCCGAGTGTGCATATGATTCCGCATCGACACAAAGATTAGAGGTTTTTGGCTTTGAGGCGGCGGGTTTTTTACGTAATTTTACAAACTTCAAAAATTCAATAAAAAAACAAACATATGACATTATTGGAAAAAATCAAGGCGAACGCATGCAAACACCGTTCGCGCATCGTTCTGCCGGAAGCTTGCGACGAACGCACGCTAAGGGCCGCCGACATCATCATTGCGGAAGGCATAGCCGACATCATCCTTATCGGGAAACCGGACGAAATCGAATTGTCGGCGAAAAAATACGGACTTCGCCACATAGCGAAAGCCTCCGTCATCGATCCGGAAAACCATCCGAAAAGAGAAGCCTATGCCGAACTTTTGCTGGAATTGCGGAAATCCAAGGGTATGACCAAAGAAAAGGCGGATAAATTGGTATGTGATCCGCTCTATCTGGCAACGCTGATGATCAAAAACGGAGATGCCGACGGAGAAGTGGCCGGGGCTCTCAACACCACGGGCAATGTGTTGCGTCCCGCACTCCAAATCGTAAAAACCAAACCGGGACTTTCGGTCGTATCCGGCGCTTTCTTCCTGATTACAAACAAAGCGGAATACGGAGACGACGGGATATTGGTAGTGGCCGACTGTGCCGTACTTCCGGATCCCAATGCGGAACAGCTTGCCGAAATCGCAGTAGCTACGGCCGAAACGGCCGAAACGATAGCCGGCATAGAACCGCGGGTAGCCATGCTGAGTTTTTCGACCAAAGGTTCGGCCGAACACGAAATGGTAGACAAAGTACGCAAAGCGACCGCATTGGCTCAATCCATGGCGCCCCAATACGAAATCGACGGAGAACTCCAGGCGGATGCGGCCATCGTGCCCGAAATCGGGGAACGCAAAGCTCCCGGCAGCAAGGTCGCCGGCCATGCCAACACCTTAATATTCCCGAGTGTGGAAACCGGAAACATCGCCTATAAATTAGTACAACGCATAGCCGGTATAGAAGCGGTAGGTCCCGTCCTCCAGGGCATGGCCGCCCCCATAAACGACCTTTCCAGAGGTTGTTCCGTAAACGATATTGTAAACCTTGTAGCCATAACCGCAAACCAGGCCGCTGCAAAAAACGAATAAAAAATGAACGTATTAGTCATCAACTGCGGGAGCTCTTCCATAAAATACCAATTATTGGATATGGGCAGCTCCCCCAAACTCCTTGCCAAAGGATTGGTAGAGAAAATCGGACTCCCTTCGGGCATATTCACCCATAAACCGGAAGGGAAAGAAAAATACTCGGTAGAAAGAAGCATTACCGACCACGGTACGGGAATCAGTCTCATTCTGAAATATCTCACGGACGAAAAATACGGAGTCATCCGTTCCCTTTCGGAAATCAAAGCCGTAGGCCACAGAGTGGCCCACGGAGGAGAGTATTTCTCCTCATCGGTTATCGTAAACGAAGAGGTAAAGGAAAAAATACGCGCATGCTGCGAACTTGCTCCCCTTCACAATCCCGCCAATCTCAAGGGAATCGAAACCATGGAGAGTCTTATGCCGGAAACGCCCCAAATCGCCACTTTCGACACTTCTTTCCACCAAACAATCCCCGCCCGGGCTTTCATATACGGCATACCCTATAAATATTATACGGATTACAAAATAAGACGCTACGGTTTCCACGGAACTTCCCACCGCTTCGTCGCCGAAAAGGCCTGCAACCTCCTCGGTTGCAAGATAGAAGACAAAAAAATCATCACCTGCCACCTCGGAAACGGAGCGTCCATAACGGCTATAGACAGGGGAAAATCCGTGGATACTTCCATGGGATTCACTCCCGTATCGGGATTGATGATGGGCACCCGTGCCGGCGACCTCGACCTCGGAGCACTGCTCTACATAGCCGAAAAAGAAGGACTCGACCTCCGGGGCGTCAACAACCTTATCAACAATCAATCGGGAGTTCTCGGAATCTCCGGCGTATCTTCCGACCTTAGGGACATACGTGTCGCCATCGAAAAAGGCAATAAACAGGCGGCCCTTTCGATGGAAGTATATGCCTATACCATTAAAAAATTCATCGGTTCCTATGCGGCAGCCCTGAATGGCTTGGATATGCTGATATTCACCGGAGGAATAGGGGAAAACGATTGGGAAATAAGGGAAAGCGTATGCCGGGATATGGAATTCTTCGGTATCTCTTTCGACGCAGAAACCAATCGCGGAATAAGAGGAAAAGATATCGTGCTCAGCCGTCCCGATTCCCGAACTACGGTAATGACCGTAACCACCGACGAAGAAATGGTGATTGCCACCGACACCATGAATCTCGTAAAATAATCGAAACGGTTATAAAGATGCCTGCGAAAAGGAGGAATCCGTTTTTCGCAGGCATTTTCCGAAAAACTCCATTCAAGCCGGAAACAAACCCCGCCGGCCTTTCGGCAGAGTTCCGTCGTCGTCATACTCTTCTCTGAAATCAAGGGATTCATATCACAAAAAGCGGTACCGCCATATAAAATTCGTTTGTTAGTAAACAAAAAAAATCGTTCCTTTGCAACCGTTAATATTTTAACTATAAATAAATATGAAAAAAGGAATCGGTTTTTACACATTATTGGGATTTTTTATTACATCCGCTCTGTACGGCAAAGCCCAAAAGGCCAATTATCGCCGGGCAGACAAGTTTTTAAACACATCTTCGCTCGTAAACTCTCTAAGCGTATCTCCGTATTTTATCGGTAAAACCGATAGGTTTTGGTATACGTACCGCACCGGAGACGGGCTGTTTTATTATTTCGTCGACCCGGCAAAAAAACTGCAACGCCATCTTTTCAACCGTGAAAAGATGACTTCCAAACTGGCGGCCATCACACATCTTCCGTTGAATGCCCGGGAGCTCCAACTTCAAAACATTTTCTTCAAGGAAGACAATAAAACCATGGTATTCTCGGTGGATACATTCCGATTCGAATACGATATCCATAGCGACAAATTGGTCGAAATAGAGCCTGTAAAAAAGAAACCCCGGAATTGGATGGATAAAAGAAGAATGTGGAAATACTCTCCGGACAGTACCTATGCCGCTTTCGTCAAAAATCACAACGTATATTGCATCCGGATAAAAGATTCCGTGGAAACCCAATTGACCGAAGACGGCACGGAGGAAAACTCCTACGGCTCCAACTATGCAAAGCAGATTCGGTGGTTCGGGAACTCCCGGTATTTTTTTATCTCTCGCAGAGATATGAGGAAGGTGCATTCCCTATACGTTATAGGACATTTCGGGAGCCGGCCTCACTTGAACGATTACAAATATGCAATGCCGGGAGACCCTCATGTCGACCGGCACGAACTTCACCTTTTCGATGCCCTCGAAAAAAAACACGTGAAAGCGGATATCGATAAATGGAAGGACCAGCATGTCAGCGTTTACGTAGACGAAGAAAAAATAACGAATCTCTATATCGTACGTAAAAAACGCACCTGCGACGAATTGGAGTTCTGCAAGGTGAATCCCGATAACGGAAAGGTGAAAATCCTGATTCACGAAATCGAAAAACCTTATTTTAACGAGGATCTTTTCCAAATAGCTTTTTTAAATAAAGGGAAAGATATCATATGGTGGTCGGAAAGAACGGGAAGGGGCCATTTCTATCTCTACGACGAAAACGGCAATTTTAAAAATACGATTACCTCCGGGGACTGGACTGCCGGAAAGATCATACGCATAGACACCTCCCGGCGCACGCTCTATTTCGAAGGATACGGACAGATAAAAGGGGAAAATCCCTACTATGCCCGTGTTTGCAAAGCCGATATAGACGGAAAAACTCCCATGAAGACATTAACGCCGGAAGAAGCGACTCATTCGGGCGTATTTTCCTCCTCCTGCCGTTATTTCGTAGACAACTTTTCCCGGGCGGACTTAGAACCCCGCTCTTTTCTTCGCGACAACCGAGGAAAGAAAATCATGGAACTTTCCCGTCCCGACTTAAAACGGTTGTACGAGTCCGGATGGAAAATGCCCAAAGCCTTTTCGGTTAAAGCTGCGGACGGAATCACCGATCTTTACGGTTTTATGTGGACTCCCTTCGATATGGACTCCACCCGGAAATATCCGATTATTTCCTACGTATACCCCGGTCCCCAAACGGAGTCGATCCCCCTGTCTTTTTTCCAAGCCCTCAATACACATCATGCTCCGCTTGCACAAGTAGGCTTTATCGTAGTTACTTTCGGACATAGAGGAGGGAGCCCGTTACGGGATAAATGGTATCATACCTACGGTTACGGAAATCTTCGCGACTATCCGCTTGCCGACGATAAATACGGAATCGAACAGTTGGCCGACAGGCATTCCTTTATCGATATCACAAAAGTGGGAATTTTCGGACATTCGGGAGGAGGATTCATGTCCACCGCAGCCTTATGCACCTATCCGGACTTTTATACGGCAGCTGTCTCTTCGGCGGGAAATCACGACAACAACATCTATAACCAGGGCTGGGGAGAAATGTATCACGGAATTCAAGAAGTACGTAAAAAAATCACATATACCGCAAAAGACAAAAAAACCGGTAAAGACTCCACCTACACGAGGGACAGCATCACATTCAAAACAAAAATTCCCACAAACATGGAATTGGCAAGCCGCTTGAAAGGACATTTGATGTTAGTAACCGGAGATGTGGACAACAACGTACATCCCGGAAATACATTCCGTATGGCCGACGCCCTTTTGCGAGCAGGGAAAAATTTCGATCTGGTAATACTTCCCGGTCAATCGCATTGGTTTTCGGACGAACAGAAAAGATTCTACGTTCGGAAAATGTGGTTTCATTTCGGAAAACATCTCCTTGGAGATTATTCCTCGGAAACTTTCAGCGAAATAGACGGGTATAAGCGGAAATAAATCCCGACGTATTCCGAAATATCGTCCCCATGAGGAGATTTCCTCCGTTTTTTCATCGGTTAAGGACCTGAATGACGATGTTCCGTCTCTCTTCAAATGAATGTTTATAAAAAACCGCACTCCAAGAGTTAGACAAAACTCTTGGAGTGCAGTTCAATTTAACTTTACCTTTATTTTATCCGGAGTTTTCTCCCCTCATTCTTCATTCACCCCTCCTCGGAGCCGGAGATAAATGCAGTGCGCACCTTATCCCCAAAGTCCGCGCATCGCTTTTTCTTCCTGATAAATCCGCACCGCAAGAAAACAGGAATAGAAAGGAAGCCCTATACTCAAGGTATACCACGAATTGCAAAGCAAACCTACTCCTATGAGTTCGGGAATAATATTCAAAAAATAATTCGGATGCCTTACCGTCCGGAACAGGAAACTCTTCTCTATACGGTGGTCGGGAGCTATGTAAATTTTTAAAGTCCATATATCCCTAAGGCTGAATATCACGTAAAACAGCATAATATAGGCAAAACCCATAAGTGCCATTCCGTAGAGAGACCACCGGTTGAATTCCGTTCCGGAAGCATAGGCTTCGTACAGCGATAGAAAATAATAGGAGATATGCGCCAGAGTAAGGAAAAGCGAATTCCGCTTGCCGTATTCCACCGCTCCCATACGTTTAAGCCGTTTCTCATTGGAAAGCGAATATTTCAAACTAACTAAACGAAGTCCGAAAAAAAGAGCGAAAACAAAAATTATATACTGCATGACCGGGAGGTTATTCCAACATCTTCTTCAGTTCGTAATAAAGATAAGCGTAGTGGGCTTTATCTTCGGTATTTCCCGCAAAACGGGCCTTTCCGAGCAAACGGTAGAGGCGTTGTGCCTGATCGAAGAAAAGGGTTTTGGTACGTATCAACATATCGGACTCCTTATCGCTCGAACTCATATTCCTCTCCGTACCGAAATTCCCGCAACTGCAACGATATTCGCATAAAGATTCGAAAGGATTCTCCTTTTCTTCCGTCAAACTTTTGCCTCCTTTACCGGCCTTATCCGACCATCCCAATTCCCGGAACAGGGATTTCACATAATTGTACTGCAAATACCTTTCACTTTCGTTCAACGCTTTTCCGGCAACGGTTTTTTTCCATACCTCCGCATACAAATCTCCCGCATACTCCTGTTGCGTATAAGGTTCAACCGCATAGCGGGCGACATTCCCGATTTTTCCGAAAGTCATCGTGCTCATCAGCTGACGCAATATGCCGACCTGAAGATTGGCGCAAACATTCCCTTGCGGGGAAAATTTTCCCATAATATTTTCGGGGGCAATCCAATCCTGCATCGTCCTTATTTCTTCGAATAAGAATTTGAGCGTAGCCTTTTGAGTTGCTCGGGATACGGGTACGAAAGCCTTTTCTCCGTCTCCGTCCACAGCATCGTACAAATACATCCCTCCCATATTTACCATACAATGCCCTATATAACGGGTATATTGGGATAATAAAGCCTTGTATTGCTCGTACAAATCCGAATAATCCCGGTTTTCCACCTGTACCCATTCGTACAAATGCTTCATGATATACCTGAGGTTTTTCACTCCGTAACGGCTTGCCTTCACGGGATCGTCCCCGAGGGCTTCCGCCTGGGATGCGGGATCCAATACGTTAAAGAACTGCTGTGCTCCATAGATATACATCCGGTTCCCTTTTTTCTCCAATATCCACTTATTGAGGATATCGTACTCTTCTTTAGGCGTAGCCGCCTCTATGGGTTTATAGCCTAATTTTATCATATGCATATCGTATACTCCGATATGGGGAGGGGCCAGACGCACGCCTTTATCCTCCGGCTGTGCCACGTAATTGAAACGGGCATAGTCCATAATGGAAGGAGTGGTTCCGTACTCGGCCGTAAACTTGGGTGAACGCAGGGAATCCACCGGAATGGAAAACGATGCTCGCATGTTATGCATAAGCCCGAGGGTATGTCCCACCTCATGGGCCACCACATAGCGCAGACTCTCTCCGAACACCTCTTTATCCATATCCGGTTTTCTCATACGCTCGTCGAGTTGGGCCGTTTGGGCGAATCTCCATTCGCGGATAAGTTTCATCACATTGTGGTATACGTAAACCGAAGCCTGTACGATTTCTCCCGAACGGGGATCCGTCCACGAAGGGCCCATGGCATTGGCCATAGAACTTACCGCATAACGGATGCAGGAATAACGGATATCGTCCGGATCGAAATCCGGATCGTTTTTCGGAAAATCTTTGGCAACGACGGCATTCTTGAAACCTATGGCCTCGAAAGCCGTATTCCAGTCTTCTATACCCTTTTTTATGGCATCCCTCCAATTCTCGGGGAAAGCATCGTCCACATAGAATACGATTGGTTTGGCGGGCTCCACCAACGCTCCCTTTTTATAAGCTTCCGCATCTTCGGGACGGGGTTCCACCCTCCATCGGTTCACATAGGCAATCTTCTCCATGGCATTCTGATTATCCGAGTAGAGATTTTTCCGGGTGAAAAAATACCCCATCCTCTTATCCAAAATACGGGGACGCATGGGAGTTTCGGGCAATTCGATTATGGAAGCCTGCATAACGGCAGTGAAGGGAGTGCCCTTATCCGAATAAGCCAAGCGGACTTTTACGGATATATTCTTAGGGAAAGCCTTTATTTCCATCACGGACGACATATCCGGCTTAAAGACTCCGCCCAAACGCTTCACCCCGAAAATAGCATCGAAAGGAGAGGCGGGAATAAAGGGGGATACCGGAGCTTCGTTTCCCAAGAAAAGTTTTCCGGCATCGACGACGACGGATAGGGAATCCTTCCCGTAGGCTTTTACGGGAAAGGCATGAAGGATGGGATCCATATTATTGCGTTCCATCGAAATGACCACGCCTTCGAATCCCTCGGCCACATTGCCGTTTTCCATCTTATGCATATACACCTTACCGTCTCTGCGGCTCCATTTGATCAAAAGCGGTTCTCCCGGCATCTGACCGGCCACCACATCCCGGTTATCGCTTATCTCCGCCACCCGTCCGGCAAACAACATGGGCTTATCCATATATTTTACGGGAATCTCCAAATAAAGTTTATCTTTAACCAAATGCAATCCGAACATTCCTTTCACGCTCTTCGCATCCTTGGTTATCAATTGATTATACGACATCACATCTCCTGCAGCCTTGGGCGGCATCGAAGTTTTCAGGGCTCCCGCATTTTTCTTGACCTTCTTCTTCAGTATCTGGGCATCCGTTGCCGGAATGCAAAACAGGGTTATCCACAAGTAAAATAAAATCTTTTTCGTCATATTATTCAAGTTTATCATTTCCTATAGCCTGCAAATCTACCCCTATTTTCTTAAAATACTCCGTCAATAGGGAATATTTTAACTGCATTTTTTTATAGGGTTTCATATATGCCGTCATTTCTTCAACGTCGTGTGTCGTAATCATATGCACGAATTGCCATAAATCGTAGGTTTTATCCGGAGACATCATATAGGTTTTCCCGGAAATATAGCGTTCGTCCGCCGTCCAGAAACCGTAATTCCGGATATCCACTTCTTCTTTCGGCTTTCCTTTATTTTCATCCAGCTCCAGCATATTGACCCCGTGCATATTGTCGGAAATCTCGAAAAAGGCCTTCGGAAAATCGATCATCTCCAAAGCGTAAAGGTGATTTGCCATAATATGTGCGGCCACATCGCCCCTCCTCCGGTAAAGTGTCCGGGGAGATACGGTGTCGGTAGCTCTGCGGATATGTCCTATGGCCATATAGGAGGTTCCGCCGGAAACGGGCAAATCCTTGTATTCGCGGGTCAAACTCTTGTAGTTGACGCTGTCGGCCAGCAATATTTTAAACGGGAAATACCTGCGTTTGAAATCGTCGCTATAAGGATTCAGAACTACGGTTTCCACATAGGGTATTGCCGACATCACCACCTCCTTATCCCTTTGTTTCACCAATAAGTTATCGGTATACGAGGTCATATCCCAACGCCAATCCAAAGTAGCGTATTCATACAGCATAAATACCTTATATTTACGATAGAATTCGTAAATATAGCGGTCCAATTCATGGGGGCCGTTTTCCATTTTATACTTGGGTTCTCCGGGTTCGGTTTCCACATGTTCTTTCTTATAACAGGAAAGAAGGGAGAAGAGGATTAAAATACGGATTGATATTTTTTTCATGGCTTCTATTATTTTTCATTCAAATTATTTCTGAGGGGACGGGAGATATTCACGATATCGGAACTCGTCTCCGATACGGATTTAGGGAGGGGAAGCGTATAGGCGGGGTCTTCTTCTTCAAGAACGAACCTCTGCATAATTCCGGATTTTCCCCGCTCGGTTTTGAATTTATGCTCTATCCGGGGCCTTCCCCAACGCCGGAGATCGAACCAGCGTCCCTGCTCGAAACAGAATTCCTTACGCCTTTCTCTTCTCACGATGCCGATACAATCTTCCCGATCGGCTGCACTCAAGGGCTTAAACACTTTCAGCCGGTGTTTCAAAACCGTATTCACGTCCTCCATGGCATCTTTCACCCTGCCTTTCTCGGCATAGGCCTCGGCCCGGTTCATATAGGCTTCGGCCGTACGGATTCCTCCGGCATACCTCCTCGTCTGTTCCGGGATATAGGATTTATTCGGAATCAAACGCCCTTTCCGTTTCCTGAAAAAACACTGCAGGCGCAAATCGTCGGAGGTATACGATTTCTGAAGTTCCGAAGAGGCCGAATATATGCTCTTAGCCATATAAGCATAGTAATAATTATTGAAACCTCCGTAAGAAAAGAGAATTTCCCCGTTTTGCATCCCGAAAAAATATTCATTCTTACTATCCATAAGGGATAGGGAATACAGGGAAGGCTTCATATGTATAGCTTTGGAAGCCATATCTATAGCCCTGTCCCAATCCTTGGTATACAAGCTCACGCGAGAGGCGAACACGTAGAGGGCGGGAAGATTCCAGCGGAATACGGTTCCGGTATTTCCGCTCCCGGCAAACAATCGAACGGCCTTATCGATGTCGCTGTTGATTCTTTCGTATATTTCGCCTACGGAAGCCCGGGAGAAAGAAATGTTCTTTGCCGAAGTCAAATCGTTAAAAGGTACGCCCAATCCCTGTTGTCCCTTATCGTAAGGTTCTCCGTAGAGATTGACCAGCATATAATAATCGAAGGCCCTTTGGGCATGGGCCTCCGCCAAAAGGAAATCCCGCTCGGATGCGTTTCCTTCCATATTACGCCCGGCATCGATAACGATATTGCATATTATTATGGAGTGATAATATTCGTAATAGGCCTCATCCGCCCCTAAAGTCCCCGTATAATCGATTTCCGGCTCCTGTTGCCAGGTGAAATATCCCCATCCTTTTCTCCGGTTATCCGAACCCAAAAAACCGTTATTTATATTATCCTCCACATCGTCGGTCATCAGATCCAGATAAGTATGGACGTTTTTCGCACCAGTCGGCACTCCCGTAAAATAGGCTTCGCCGAAAAGCAGTTCCCTGTAGTCTTTCACGGTAGCCGGTATAACCAAATCCTTGGAATCTTCATCCAAAAACTTTTCACAACCGCAAATCAACAAACCGAACAATATATATACTATGTTTTTCATTGTTTTATTTTTAAAAACCGACATTTATTCCCAAGGTATAAGAAGAGGTAGGAGGTGTGGATAATCCTCCGAGGGCCAATTGTTCGGGGTCCTGCCCCTTCAAACGGCGACTCGCCCAAAGTCCGAGATTTTTCATCTCTAACTTGAAGGAAAGAGTCTTAATCTTGGTATTCCCGAGCAAAGAAGCCGGGAACTTATAAGACAAACTCAAATTGCGCAATCGTATATAATTTCCGGAAACGACACGGATATCGCTCTTATTGTACATCTGCCAGCGGTTGACGGCAATCTCATGCACCCGTTTGGCTCCGAAACCGGTGCTTTTCACGTCGTCAAGGGGAGAATCGCTAAGAGAAGGTATGTCCGTAAACCGTTCATCGCCGGGTTTTCTCCACCGATCGACAAAAGTCTTGCTCATATTCTGCTGAGGCTGGGGCAAAGTTTGGAATACGTTGTCGAACAAATCGTTGAGGCGGATTTTACTCCCGAAACTGAAAGAAAACAAGCCGCTCAGAGTAATTCCTCCATAGGTAAACGTATTTCCGAAACCTCCCGTCATCAAGGGTATCCTTCTGCCGGAATAGGTAAACACCTTTTTAAACATATCCTCTTTGGTTTCGCCCTCATTCTCTTCGATATCCTTAAATTCGGGCTCTCCCGAAGCATTCAACCCTCCGAATTTATAGGAATAGAACGAATCCACGGGTTTGCCGTCAATTATCAAGCGTCCGCTTATGTAATCCCTATAGGTATACCCCGTGCTTATTCCGGAGCGTACCACCCTGTTGATATTCCGGGCCCCGTTTATATTGAGCGCCCATGTGAACATTCCGCTTTTCACGGGGATAAGGTTCAATATAAGTTCGTATCCTTTATTTTCGATATTGCCGGCATTAAGGGCCATCGAGCGTACGCCCGATGTCGGAGATACCTTATAGTGTACGATTTGATCCCTGCCCTTTTTACGGTAATACTCCAAGCTTCCGCTTATCCGGTTCTCGAATAAAGCGAAATCCGTTCCCACATTGAAGGAATACGTTTTTTCCCAGCGTAAATCGTGGTTGGGTAAATATTTCAGCCTCTGGATATATTCCACGGAAACCCCGTCGAGCCCTTTTACGGAGGTAATCAAACGGGGCGTCTGTTCCGGAGAAACATTCCCCTGCACTCCGTAAGACCCTCTGAACGACAGGGTGCTCACACATAATATATCGCGAAAAAACGCTTCGTTATGCAAATTCCATCTTCCCGAAACCGACCATACGGGCAGGAAACGGTAGCGTCTGTCCTGTCCGAATTTATTGGAACCGTCGGAGCGCAGATTGAAATTCACGATATATCTGGAAACATAGGCATAGGTAAAGCTCCCGTAAAACGACACGAACCGCGTGAGCATATCGGTCACCTCATCCGGATGAGCGGACAGAAGTTTTTGATATTTGGGCCATGCTATCGGACTTATATCTATAAACGTATGCCCCCGTTCGGGAAGATACCCGAATTGGGTGGAACGCAATCCGTCGTATTTGGTGGAACGGGCTTCCACTCCTCCCACCACGACGAATTCATGTCCCGTATCCGAACGTTTTTTATAATCCGTCTGGAAACGCAGGGTATAGAATTTACTCTTGGTGGAAGAAGTCGTCAATCCTCCTCCGTAAGGTAATTCCGCAACTTCCGTCTGCCAGGGAGCAAAGGGTGCTATGAGGTTGGCATTATAAGTACGGAGCCTTGCGGCCCGGTAGGAGTTTTCGGAAAACCATTTCTTTTCCGTCGTATTCGAATAACTCAAACCGGCATAGACACTCAACCTCAAATCCGCCACAGGCTTCCACAGAAGATTCAGATTGAAGTTATAGGTATCGCCATTCACCTTATTGCCGGTATGGTCTCTTTCATTCAATATGTTATAAACCAACGGATCTCCTCTGCCCACTTCCTTATTGTAGAACGAATATTCTCCGTTTTCTTCGAATGCCGGTATGGCACGGGAGGTCTTATAAGCATACTGATAGGGAGAAACGGAGGGATGGAGATAATCCTTATCGCTGAAGGAAACTCTGGATTGCAACTGTATTTTGATATCGTAAGGCATATTGATGCCGAGTTTCATAAGCCCCGTCCATTGTTTTATTCCCGTCTTTCTCAAAGTAGCCGGGATAACGTTATAGGAACCCGAAAAATAATAATTGATATTGGAGGAAGCTCCGGATATCGTAACATTATGCTTCCGACTGAAGGCCGTATGGTATAAGAGGTCGAACCAGTCGGTATTCACCGACTCTATCCGTCTCACCTTATCCAGAAACTCTTCATAAGTGATTTTCCGGGTATACAAATCGTCCAGCAATCCTTCATAGCCTACGTTGGCGGGACGGAATCCGAATACGAGTCCCCGCTCTTCAATCTCCTTGGACACGTCCACCCTTTCTTTGGAGTTCATCAAATTCAATCCGTCGTATTCCGGACGCTCGCTTAGGGTCAAATAAGTATTATAGGATATCCGGGGGGGGCCGAATCTTCCTTTTTTAGTAGTGATTACAATCACGCCGTTGGCGGCTTTCACGCCGTATATGGCCGTCGAAGACGCATCCTTCAATATGTCGATACGGTCGATATCCTCGGGGTTGATCCCGGAAACGGCATTCCCTATGAGATTCACATTATCCAGGTTATTCAATTCTTCGGTGGATATGGGCACCGGATCTTCCACGATGAATCCGTCCACCACCCACAGGGGTTCTCTGTTTCCCGATATGGAAGAAGTGCCCCGGATACGTATCTTGGTTGCAGCTCCGGGCGTAGAAGACGAACCGAGCACAGCCAGTCCGGGTATTTTAGCCTGAAGCATATGGTCGAGTCCCAATGCCGCCCCTTCCGCAACCTCGCTCCCTTTTATCGTAAATACGGAGCTCGAGAGCTTCCGTTTCTCGATCTCATAGTAACCGGTAACCACCACATCGGCCATATTCTCTACCAGGGTTTGCAACCGTATATGCATATAATCCTCCGTAGCTTTAATCTCCAAAGTCTTTTTCCCGATAAAAGAAAACACCAGCACCACTTCCTTCGCCGCATTCGTCTTAATGGAAAATTCTCCTTTTTCATCCGTAATCACACCTTCGGCCACTCCTTTTATCCTCACCGTGACTCCCGGGAGAACATTGCCGTCTTCATCCGTCACTCTGCCCGAGAAAATCCGTTCCCAAGGTTTCCGTTTCCCGGGACTTACCAAAATATAGTTTTCCACCAATTTGTATCCGTATGAGGTATGTTTGAAAACTTCGTCCAAAGCCGATTCGATAGCGGCATCGGAAATCTCCGCATCTATCCGGAGCGATACGTCTACGGCCGACGTATTGTACACGAAGAACAATCCGGTTTTACGGCTAATCTCCTTAAACACTTCTTCCAGGGTTTTCCCTTTAGAACATAGGGATACCCCGTTCTGGGCAAAAGGGAGGGCTCGGGCTTCCGGTACCAAGAAGGGGAAAATACAACATAAAAACACCGTTGCAAACCCTCCGGATAGGAGGTTTGCAAAATCGAAAGGCTTTTTCATTTTTCTCATAGTTCTGCTCTGTATAAAATTATTTCGTCACATAAATTCTATGGTACGGGCATCTATAACCCGATAGCGTAAAGAGGAAAGTTCGGTCAATAAATCGAGTATGAAAGGAAGTTTTTTCTCCATCGACACCGTACCCGTAAACCTCAAATCTTCCAACTCCCGGCGACGGAAACGGAAATCCGTCCCATACCACCGGGAAAGCCGGAGAGCTATCTCTCCGAGCGGCGTATCCTCGAATACGAAATAGCCGTTCCTCCAGGAAAACATCTCCGTTCCGATCTCCGAAACGACGGTGGAATCTCCTTTGGTTTCGACACGGGTGCCGGCCTGCATCATAAAGACCTCCTTACCCGCATACAGTCTCAATCTTCCTTTCAAAAGGGAGGTCGTGCTCATATCCGAATCCGGATATGCGGAAATATTGAATTCCGTTCCCAAAACGTCGGCCCGTTGTTTACCGGCGATAACCGTAAACAGTCTTGAAGAATCCTTTTCCACTTCGAAATAAGCTTCCCCTTCGAGTACGACCTTCCTGCAATTCTTCCCGAAATGCAGAGGAAATTTCAAACGGGTGTCCGCATTCAGATGCACCCGGCTCCCGTCCGAAAGTCGAAGCGTATAAGTCCTGCCTTGTGGGACATACAACTCATTATAAGCCGTATCTTCCCGAAAGCGGGGATCTTCGCAAATCGACATACTCTCTTTCCCGGCTCCGATAAATATCCCATCCGAAATATCCCCCGGCGAACAAGTGTCCAAACTCAAGGTATCGCCTCCGGACAAAAACAATACGGGCTCCGAAAAGGCCAAAGGGAGAATATCTTCCTTCGAAATTCCGGAATCAATATTCCTGTATAGAAAAACTCCCATCCCGAAAACGAATATTGCGGCTGCGGCGGCTCTCAACATCATCCGTATAAAACGCTTTCTCCTTCCCGAACGCTCTATATTTCTCCACGCCCTCTCTTCCCGCATATATTCCCGAAATACCGATTTCCGCATCTTCCGGTACAACCTCAAGACCTCCTTAAAGGATTCCGCATTTGCAGCATCTTCGTGCAACCATGCTTCCAATTCCCGCATCTCGTTTTCATCCAATTCGCCTTTTACATATTTCAAAAAACGTTCTTCCATGTTTGCAATACATAAAATGAAACCCCAACACTTATAGAAGACAAAAAAACAAGAACGGGTGAAAAAAAATTAAAGAAATAAAAAAGCAAGATAATATCTCAACTGCTTCAATGCTCTGGAAAAATGAGTTTTCACGGTATTGAGCGACATGCCCAATTTCAATCCGGTCTGTTTATAACTCATCCCGTTAAAAACAATCTCATGAAACACCTCCCTCGCCCGGGGAGGCAATTTACGAATCGATGCCATAATTTCCTCCATATCGTAAAGCGGAGATTCGAAATCCGTATCGGGAAGCTCGAACTCTTTTTCGATATAAGGAATCAACTTGCTTTTGCCGAGTGCCGCACGCTTCCTGATGCTGTTATTGCGCACGGAAACATAGAGATACGACTTTAGCGACTCCCCGAAATTAAGCGTCGAACGTTTTTCCCACAGACAGACGAAAAAGTCCTGAACCACATCCTCGGCCTCTTCAAAAGAATCTATAAAATTCAGGGCATACGAACACAACGGCCTGTAATAGGCCTCGAAAAGTTTTCTCAATCCGGAAGGATCACCTGCTTTGATACCTACGATTATATCCCTTTCGATTTCCATTAAGACAAAAATTCCGTATCCCGTTTCCCGCAATTTTCAAACGGAGCGGCCGCACTACAACCGTCCGGAAATACGGGGGATTACCATATTCAAAGCGGCCGGAATAATTTTCGCCCTAAGGGGGTAAACCGCTTCCGCATAATCTCCGTCCACATGCATATGCGGGGAATGTCCGTTCACGCACACCTCCCTTGCTTTCAGCTCTTTAAACTTGGGGATACGCCCCAATTCGGACCGCATCAGACAATATACGTAATAAGGGATACGGTAAAATTCCGGCCGTTCGATATAGCATACGTCCATAAGTCCGTCCCGAACGGAGGCGGCAGGAGCTATATATGCATTATTCCCATATTGGGAAGAATTGGCAAAACTCAAAAGGAAGGCCTTTATTTCCATATCCTTACCGTCCACGCACAAACGATAATCCTTATTTCCGTAGGTAAACCACAACCTTAAAACGGTCAACAAATAAACGAATAATCCCCTTATTTTCTTACGGCCGAACTCGTAGGCCACCTCCGCATCGAATCCCAATCCGCTCACATTGAAAGAATAGCGGCCGTTGATTTCCATCACGTCGATTTTCTCGCAACGTCCTTCGAGTATTTGCCGCAATCCCTTTTTTATTCCGAGAGGAAAACCCATATGCCGGGCCAAACCGTTCCCGCTCCCCGTCGCCAATATTCCGAATGCCACACTACTCCCGACCAAAGCGGAAGCCACTTCGTTCACCGTGCCGTCTCCGCCTACGGCCACGATATGGGAGTAAATCCCCTTTTCGAGAGCATTTTCCGCAATTTCCTTTCCATGTCCCGGATAAGACGTAAAAGCTATATCGTATACAATTTTACGGTAATCCGGAATAGTCTTTATCTTACGGGGCAAGGATTTTCCCGAACGGAAGCCGGAAACGGGATTTACTATGAAAAGTATGCGCATTTTATTTCCCAATACCATAATACGTATAACCGAAATCCCGCATCTGCACGGGATCGTAAATATTCCTTCCGTCGAAAATAACCTTATGTTTCAGAGCCTTATCTATATAGGTGAACTTCGGGATTTTAAACTCCGCCCATTCCGTAACGACGACCAATGCGTCCGCTTCCGTCAAAGCCCCGTACATATCGGAGGCATAGGTAATCCTGTCTCCGAAATGTCGTTCGGCCGTTTTCATCGCCTCGGGATCGTAAACCGACACCCGCACTCCGGCATCCAAAAGACGGTTTATCAATACGATGGACGGAGCTTCCCGCATATCGTCGGTCCCCGGTTTAAACGCCAATCCCCATACGGCGATTTTCCTCCCTTCGAGTTTTCCTTCGAAATGCCGGGATATTTTAGCGAACAACACCTCTTTCTGACGTTCGTTGGCCTCTTCCACGGCTTCGAGCACAAGGGATCGGCATCCGGCTCCGGCTGCCGTACGAATCAAGGCTTTCACATCTTTAGGAAAGCAGGAGCCGCCGTAACCGCAACCGGCATTGAGGAACTTATTCCCTATCCGGCTATCGCTTCCTATGCCGCGTCTTACCTCATCCGCATCGGCTCCCACCTTTTCGCACAGATTGGCGATTTCGTTCATAAAAGTGATGCGGGTAGCCAACATGGAATTGGCCGCATATTTAGTCATCTCGGCGGAAGCGATATCCATAAACAATATGGGGACATTGGCAAGAATGAAATTATGGTAGAGTCTTTCCATCGTCTTTCTCACCCGGGGAGAATCCGTTCCCACGACGATTCTGTCGGGATGCATGAAGTCGTTTACGGCATCCCCTTCCTTAAGGAATTCCGGATTGGAGGCCACGTCGACGGGAATATCCTTCCCTCTTAGGGCAATTTCCTTCCGTATAACTTCTCGAACCTTAAAATTACTCCCGATGGGAACGGTGGATTTGGTAACCACCACAAAATAATCCTCCATCAACCGCCCCACCTGTTGCGCCACATCCAATACATGGGATATATCCGCACTCCCGTCCTCGCCGGGAGGGGTTCCCACCGCTATAAACAAAGCATCGATACCCGGCAAAGCCGAGGCCATGGATGCCGTGAAAAAGAGACGTCCGTCGTTCACGTTCCTGAGCACCATATCCGAAAGCCCGGGTTCGTAAATCGGAATATCCCCGTTCTTCAAACGATTGATTTTGGCTTCGTCTATATCCACACAGGTCACCGTCACTCCCATTTCCGCAAAACACGTCCCCGTAACGAGTCCTACATATCCCGTTCCTATAACCGCTATCTTCATTCCTTTATTAAATATACGATAAAAAAGCTGAGGTTGCCGTTCGACAACCTCAAATTCCTAACCTTCGAAAGGCTCGAAACTATCCTTACCTACTCCGCATATCGGACAACTCCAATCGTCGGGTATGTCTTCGAAAGCGGTTCCCGGAGCAATTCCCCCGTCGGGATCCCCGACTTTGGGGTCGTATACGTAATCGCATACCGTACAAATGTACTTCTTCATGTTTGTTTATTTAAAGATTGGTAACGTACAAAGATAATTATTAAATCCGTTTTCCGTATCGAGAAGCGAAAATTATCCCATCGGTTTTTCCGCTTATCGATTTTGCAGATTCGCTATCACGGGCTTTTAATCCCCGGCTCCGTATAAATTCCAAACTTTCGGACATCGGAGATAGGAAAATATTTCTTCCCGCATATCGGGATGGAACCATGTAATATCTTTGTCTTTGCGGAACCACGTAAGTTGTTTTTTGGCATATCTCCGGCTATTCCGTTTAATCAGGCGCACGACTTCCTCTTTTTCGATTTTTCCCTCGAAATAATCGAACCATTCCTTATAGCCGACGGTATTCAACGCATTGAACGCCCGGAAAGGATAAAGCCTGCGGGCTTCCTCCTCCAAGCCCCGGGCCATCATATCGTCCACTCTCTTATCGATACTGTCATAAAGTTCCGGCCGCGGCATATCCAAGCCGATACGGAGCATATCGAAATCCCTTTTCTTTTTCTCCTTTTTGCGCAAATCCGAACAGGGCCGTCCCGCCGCTCTGCAAATCTCTACGGCATGCAATACCCGTTTGGGGTTATTCCGGTCTACTTCTGCGTAAAAAACGGGGTCCAGCTCTTTCAGTATCGCCAACATATGTTCGAGGCCGTAATCCGCATACTCCCGGCACACCTCCTCTCTCAACCCGGGAGATATGTCCGGAGCTTCGTCCATACCCCGGCAAACGGCATCCACATACATCATCGACCCTCCGCATAAAACGGCATAAGGCCGATTCCGGAAAATCCGTTCCGCTACGGCCAGGGCATCCCGTTCGTATTCCCACGAATTATAATACTCCTTTACCGACAATTTCCCGATAAAATAATGAGGAACCCGCTCCAACTCTTCCGGAGAAGGTACGGCCGTGCCTATACGCATCTCCCGATATATCTGCCGGGAATCCGCAGATATGACGGCCGTGCCGAAATACTCGGCAATTTCGATACTCAAAGCCGTTTTCCCCACTCCCGTAGGTCCTACGACCATAATCAAAACCGGCTTATCCATCGTTCGTACGTTAATAAAATACCGGCCGGATGGAACCCCCCGGCCGGCAATCGACAATCCTTCATATCATAACTGATCTATATAATCGTCTATATTATCGTATTCGGCATCTCTCCTTCTTCCGCCGGCATCGGATTCGTCATCCCAATCTCCGTACTCCTCATCCCCGAACCCTTCTTCTCCCTCATCGTAACGCTCTCTTGAAAACTCGTCCATATAAGAGCGTTCGAAATCGTCCTCCTCATCATCGGAATCCCAACCGCCCTCCGACTCGAATTCGAATTGTTTGGGTATTTCTCCCGTACAGGAAATCAGTTTGGGAAGCACGTCTCCCGAATCCGCTATATACTCCCCCGCATATTCTATACGAAGACTTCGATTTTCGAAAAAATCGTATACATACTCCAATTCCAAACATTTGGAATTTATCGCATCTCCTATAAGAGTCTGGTCCATAACGAGGACGGCATACTCGCTATCATCCGACATATCCATGAGTGCAATCTCCTTCACCCGTTCGCCCATAGCATCGAGCGTAAAAAAAGAAGCCAATTGGGTGGAATCGTACCCCAATACATCCACTATCGTTTCGTGAAACATCAAAAAGTTCTGATCGCGACCTACGGCTATCTCGCACTTGAAATCGGGATAGTCTTCCGAACTTATTTCAAACCTGTAATTCATAGTCGTTTACGTTTTTAATTAATCCGGGCGACAACGTCCGGCTGCCAATACAAAAATGCAATTAAAATTATTATCCGACAACAGGAAAAGGTTTTTTTATCGAATTTATTTATTCACCGTCTCCTCCAGAATATCCATAGCCTTTTTTACCAATTCCATATCGGCCTGAGTCCCCATATGTCCGATACGGAAGACCTTCCCGCTCAAACAGCCGTAATTCCCTCCGAGCACCAATCCCCGAAGCCGCAGAGCCTTGTCCAAATCTTTCCAACTCCAGGCGTCGGGGACATAAACGGCGGTTACCGTATCCGACATGATTTCTTCCCGTCGGGGAAATAATCTCAATCCCATTTCCCTTATCCTTTTTCTCACGAACATCGCCGTTTCCCGATGCCGTTTCCGGACAGTTTCCATTCCTTCCTCCTTTATCCTGAGACAGGCTCCGTGCAACTGTGCCAATCCCTGCCAATAAGGAGTATAAGGAAAATTCCCGTCCTCCGGGGCAGTACGAAAAGGCAAAAAAGCATCGTAACCCGCATAATTCACTTTCTCCGCAATCTCCCAAGCCTTGTCGCTAACCGAAAAAAATGCGGTATGAGGAGGTGCGGAAATACATTTCTGAGAACCTCCGAGACATAAATCCACATTCCAATCGTCCGTCCGTATGAGATCGCCTCCTATCCCCGATACGGCATCCACATATAACAAAGGCACTCCGTATTTCGTTTTCAACCGGCCGATAGCTTCCACATTATTCCTGATGCCGGAAGGAGTTTCATTCTCCACCATGGTAATCATCTTGGGACGGAAACTCCGGATAGCCTCTTCCACCCTGTCCAAATCGCTTATATCATCGTCATAATCGAAACCTACGGTCATCACCTCGCAACCTGCGGATTCGGCCATAGTTCCCATTCCGTAGCCGAAAAGACCGGTGGATAAGGCCAATACCCTGTCGCCGGGAGCAAGCGTACTCTTCATGGCACTCCATAAAGCAATCATCCCTTCTCCCGTATGGATGACTATACGGTTCCGGGTACCCATAAGTTCCCGGAGCAAAACCTCCGTATCCCCGTACAAAGCGGAATACTCCTCTTCCATATCCGCCGAACCGTAATCCGTCAGCCCGAGTTTCAATATGTCGTCGGGAACGGAAACCGGCCCCGGGACCAATGGTAAAGAATATGTTTTCATTTCAGTTGTATTTGAACGGACAAATATACGATTTCCCCCTTTAAAATTCCATATCCGGAAACGAATATTCGACACGAAAAGGGAACCCGATACGGGGCGAAGATTATCCGCCGAGTTATCGCATATTTCGACACCGGAAGGGATGGGATTCATTTATACGCAAATCCATCCCGAGCGAAAAATTATATGGAATAAATTTTTGAAATAAGCCGGAATTTCCGCTACTTTGCAACAGAATAGGAAAGGTGTAATGAAAAAAAAATGGCATGTATCCCCACTCCCGGAGGAAAACGAAATAGAAAGACTTGCAAAGGAATTAGGATGTAACAGGATTACGGCCATACTGCTATTGCAGCGGGGCATAGCTTCCAAAGAAGAAGCGGACAGGTTTTTCCATCCGTCTTTGGATATGCTGCACGACCCCTTTCTCATGAAAGACATGGACAAAGCCGTATCCCGTCTCGACAAAGCCATCGACGGAAACGAAAAAATCTTCATATACGGAGACTACGATGTGGACGGCACCACTTCCGTCGCTTTGCTCTACAAATATCTCAAGGATAAAACCGTCCCGGGACGGGTGGAATATTATATTCCGGACAGATATATCGAAGGCTACGGCATATCCGAAAACAGTTTGAACTACGCTTCGGAAAACGGTTTTTCCCTTATGCTCGTGACGGATTACGGGGTAAAAGACGTGGAACGCATAGAATATGCCCGTTCCAAAGGCATCGACATCATCATATGCGATCACCATACTCCCGGCGAAGAACTTCCTAAGGCCGTAGCCGTGCTCGACCCCCAGCGGGCGGATTGCAACTATCCCTACAAATGGCTGAGCGCATGCGGCGTCAGTTTCAAACTCATCCAGGCCCATTCCATACGGAACAATCTCCCTCCGGAAGATATTTACCCTTTGTTGGACCTCGTATGCGTAAGCATAGCCGGAGACATCGTTCCCATAATGGGAGAAAACCGCATATTGACTTATTTCGGACTCCGCCGGTTGAATACGGCCCCGAGTCTCGGACTTAAAATCATCATGAAGTCGGCAAGGATAGAAGGAGAGATCGGCATAAACGATATCGTATTCAAAATAGGCCCCCGCATCAATGCGGCCGGACGAGTGGACGACGGAAACAAATCCGTGGCCCTGCTGACCTCGGAAAACGAAAAAGCCGCCGCAGAAACCAACGACAACATCAATACGTATAACGACAAACGCCGAAAAATCGACCATGCCACTACGGAAGAAGCCGTGGAATTTCTTCGCATCTCGGAAAACGACTCCCGAAAACGGACCATCGTACTCTTCAATCCCCGATGGCATAAAGGCGTTATCGCCATCGTCGCTTCCCGGCTTGCCGAATCTTTCCACAAACCCACCGTCATCCTTACCGAATCCAACGGCCTGGCTACGGGTTCCGCCCGTTCGATCGAAGGATTCGACCTCTATGCCGCAATCTCCAAATGCAGCGAATTGCTCGAAAATTACGGCGGACACAAATATGCCGCCGGACTTACTCTCAAAATCGAGAATATCCCGGCCTTTCGAAAAAAATTCGAGGCCGCAGTAGAAGATATGATGGAAAAAGATATGCTCATTCCCCAAATGCATATAGATGCCAAAATCGCCCTCACCGATGTGACGACCGACTTGTGCAGAGAATTGAATAAATTCGCACCTTTCGGTCCGTGCAATCACATCCCGGTTTTTATGACCGAAAAAGTAAGCAACTTCGTTATCGGCACCAAACGTGTGGGCCGCAGGAAAGAACATTTGAAATTAGTTGTGGAAGACGGTACGAGAGCATGCAACGAAAGAAACGGCATCGGCTTCGGCATGGGAAAACTATACGATAAATTATACTCCGGCAATTATTTCGACATTGCCTACTCCATACAGGAAAACCGGTTTATGGGGAAAACAGATGTGCAAATGCTTATCAGGGATATTATTTTCCCCGACGACAAAACCGAAAACCCCGAAACCCATGAATCCGCATAAATCCTCGGAAATACTGGAAAATGCCGTCGACCGATTCGCCTCCCTGCCGGGCGTAGGTCGCAAAACGGCATTGAAATACGTATTGCATTTGCTGAAAAAAGATCCCGCTCAAATCGAGGCCTTCGCACAAAGCATCCGTTCTCTCCACGAGGGAATAAAAACCTGCAACATATGCGGAAATATTTCCGACGGAGAAGTATGCGGCATATGTTCCGACCCTCGCCGGGATATTTCCACCATATGCGTAGTCGAAAATATCAAAGACGTCATTACCCTCGAAAACACCGGACAATATTCCGGAGTCTACCACGTATTGGGCAATCTCATCTCCCCCATGGAAGGCATCGGTCCGTCGGAGCTCCGGATAGAGCCCCTTATACGCCGTTGCGAAAGCGAACGTACCAAAGAAATCATATTCGCCCTCAGTGCAACCATAGAGGGAGACACCACGGCTTATTACGTATATAAAAAAATCGGCCGGCGGGAGGGCTTGGAAATAAGCACCCTCGCCCGGGGAATAGCCATAGGCAACGGATTGGAATTCACGGACGAACTCACCCTCGCCCGCTCCCTCGTCAACCTGGTGGCATTCGGCTGACACATCCGGAATATACGAATCGCCTGCCGCCGTTTTTCTTTCCCATTTTCGTCCGCCGATTAAAAATTATGCCTACCTTTGCGGGAACTTAAAAAACTTTAGATATGAAAAAAATCATAAACTCACCGAAAGCGCCCAAAGCTATCGGACCCTACAGTCAGGCTACGGAAGCCAACGGAATGGTATTCATCAGCGGACAATTGCCCGTCGACGTGAACACGGGTAAATTCGTCGAAGGCGGTATCAAAGAACAAACCGAACAGTCTTTGAAAAATATCGGCTACATACTCGAAGCCGCCGGATGCGACTATAAAAACGTAGTGAAAACCACCTGTCTCCTAAGCGATATTTCCGATTTCGCAGCGATGAATGAAGTATATGCGAAATATTTCGGAGAAGAATCCCCCGCCCGGGCGGCTTTTGCCGTAAAAACATTGCCCATGGGCGCATTGGTG
>JBGZEX010000016.1:0-14435 GCA_041846495.1 Marinifilaceae bacterium | reverse complement strand
TAAATTGTTTCAAAGAGTCAGGTTTTTGTATGATAAACGTTCGGACTTGGGTTTGGATGCGGAGTCCCGGCGTTTGATAGAGTATTATTACGATCGTTTTGTAAGAGCGGGAGCGAATTTGGATGAAGCGGCTAAAGAGGTTTTAAAAGGTTTGAATAAGAGAGAAGCCGTATTGACTGCTCAATTCGGAAATAAACTTTTGAATGCTACCAAAGCCGGAGCATTGATATTGGATTCGGAAGCGGAATTGAAAGGACTTTCTGCCGAGGAGATGTCGGTAGCTGCGGGGAAGGCTGCCGAGGCCGGGGCGGACGGCAAGTGGATGCTCTCTCTTTCGAATACCACGCAGCAGGCCGTATCCGCCTCTCTTGAAAACAGAAATACTCGGGCCGAATTGTTCGAAAATTCCGTATCGCGTTGTTCTAAGGGAGATACGAACGATACCCGTCGATTGATTTTGGAGTTGGCGAAGATAAGGGCTGAAAAGGCTGCTTTGATGGGATTTCCGAATTATGCTTCGTGGAAATTGACGGATCAGATGGCTAAAAAACCGGAAAATGTACGGGATTTGCTCGGACATTTGCTCCCTTTGTCCGTAAAGGCTGTTTTGAAAGAAGCCGGAGAAATTCAGGCTTATATGGATAAAAATAAAGTGGGTTATCGGCTTGCCGCTCATGATTGGAGTTTTTTCGCCGAGAAATTGAGAAAGGCAAAATACGATTTGAATGAAGATGAAATCCGACCTTATTTCGTATTGGATTCCGTATTGAAAAACGGGGTATTTTTTACGGCGACCGAACTTTACGGGATAACTTTTAAGGAGCGATTCGATATTCCCGTTTATCATCCCGATGTAAGAGTTTTCGAATTGTTCGAAGAGGATGGAACTCCTTTCGGATTATTTTATTGCGATTTTTTCAAAAGAGATTCCAAAAGCGGAGGCGCATGGATGTCCAATATGGTGGAGCAGTCTAAATTATTGGGCACGAAACCCGTAATTTACAATGTATGTAATTTTACCAAACCTGCGGAAGGAAAACCCGCTCTGATGAGTTTCGATGAAGTGCAAACGATGTTCCATGAATTCGGACATGCGCTTCACGGATTTTTTGCAGACCAGCAGTATGTGTCGTTGTCCGGAACTTCCGTAGCCCGGGATTTCGTGGAATTCCCGTCACAAATAAACGAACATTGGGCATTGTATCCGAAAGTGATTAAAAATTATGCCCGGCATTGTGAGACGGGAGCACCTATGCCGGATGCTTTGATTGAGAAATTGAAAAAAGCGGCGGGATTCAATCAGGGATATGCTTTGGCGGAAAATTTGGCTGCCGTGAGTTTGGATATGGCTTGGCATATGCTTTCGGTCGAAGAACTTCCGGAAGATGTGGATGAATTTGAAAATACGGCCTTAAAAGAGGCCGGAATAAACCTTTCTACGGTTCCTCCTCGTTATCGTACTCCCTATTTTCGACATATATGGAGCAACGGATATGCAGCCGGATACTATGCTTACGTGTGGTCGGAAATGCTCGATGCCGACAGTTACGAATGGTTTGTGGAGCACGGCGGACTCAATAGGGAAAACGGAGAAAGATTTCGAAGAATGATTTTATCCAAAGGGAATACGGAAGATTTCGAAACTCTTTATAAAGCGTTCCGGGGACGAATGCCGGATGTGAAACCTTTATTGAGAAATAGGGGACTGGTTTTTTAGCGGAGGATGGATTCGGAAACTTTTCGGATAGGAATATCCCGGACGGCCTTATCGGTTTCGTCGGGAGAGTGAAAATTCGCGTATCGATGAAAATATTGATTTTAAACGGTCCCAATCTCAATCTTTTGGGAAAAAGAGAACCGGAAATTTACGGAAAACAAAGGTTCGAAGTTTTTTTAGCATCCCTGACGGCTCGATACCCGGAGGCGGATATCGAATATTTCCAGTCCAATCATGAAGGAGAAATCATAGATCGACTTCAGGAAACCTTCGAAAGGGGAGAAGAGGGGGTGGTGTTGAATGCGGGAGCTTATACGCACACCTCCCTTGCTATTGCGGATTGTATTGCAGCTCTCGATATTCCCGTCGTGGAGGTGCATATTTCGAATGTGGATAGAAGAGAGGAAATCCGCCGGAAATCTCATATGGCGCCTTTTTGTTGCGGTATCGTATCGGGTTTCGGCCTGATGTCCTATGAATTGGGACTTATCGCTTTATTGAAAAGAAAAAATTAAATGTATGCTTAAGACGAAAAAGACGAAAATCATAGCGACCATATCGAATACTCGTTGTGATGTGGAATTTATCCGGAAGTTGTATATGGCCGGAATGGATATGGTGAGGATAAATACGGCTCATCAAAAGCCCGAAGAAACTTTGAAAGTTGTGGAGAATGTAAGGGCGGTATCCGATAAAATAGCCATTCTTATCGATACCAAGGGACCGGATATCAGAACTCGCCTGACATCCGGAACTCCTATCCCCGTAGAGGAGGAAGAAACCGTATTGATGACGGGAGATAAGGAGGTCGTTTCGGACAAGAAAATCATATACGTATCTTATCCTCATTTTGTTCGCGATGTAAATATCGGCGACAGGGTATTGATAGACGACGGAGAGGTCGAATTCCTCGTCAAGAACAAATCCGTAGATTATATTGAAATGATTGCCTTGACCGCCGGGTTGATAAGGGATAAAAAGAGTATAAATGTTCCGGGTGTGGAAATCGATTTGAAGGCGATTACCGATAACGATCGGGAATTCATTCGTTTTGCCGTCGAGCACGAATTGGATTTTATTGCGCATTCCTTTGTGCGGAATAAGGAAGACGTATACGCTATACAACAAATACTGGACGAAAGCAATAGCGATATAAAAATCATTGCAAAAATAGAAAATCAGGCGGGAATCGATAATCTGGATGAGATATTGGATAACGTATACGGGATATTGATTGCAAGAGGGGATTTGGGTATAGAAGTGGATGCCGAAAAGATTCCCCGTATACAGAGACATATCGTGAAACGGTGTCGCGAATCCAAGAAGCCGGTGATCATAGCCACTCATATGTTGCACAGTATGATTGAGAATCTCCATCCTACCCGGGCGGAGGTGAGTGATATAGCCAATGCCGTTTACATAGGTTCGGATGCATTGTTGTTGACCGGCGAGACGGCATTCGGTAAATATCCGGTAGAAGCCGTACAAATAATGACCAAGGTGGTGGAGACCAACGAAGGGTATTTCCCGCCGGAGACGGGGGAAATAGCGGATTATATCAATAACGAAATTACGGCGGCTCTGGCGAGGGCTGCATTGAATACGACTCGCATATTGCCGATAAAAGCAATCGTTATCGATACCTATTCGGGGAGGACGGCCCGATATCTGTCGGCCTACAGAGGTATTTTACCTGTTTATACGAGATGCTACAGTAAAAAAGTAATGCGTGAACTTGCCCTTTCTTACGGAATTATTCCGTTTTATATGGGCATACCTAAAAATCACGACGAGTTTATTATGGATATTCCCAAGATATTGGAGAGCGACGGTTTTAATAAGGACGACCTCGTTTTAGTCATCGGAGGAAGTTTCGGTTATATAAGAGGTGCCTCTTTTATGGAAATATGCAGTATCGAAGAAATCAAGTATAGAGGAAAATCGAATTAATGAACTTTGACGGTGACATATAGTTGCCCGGTTTGATATTTTAAGACGATAATCGGGGTCCCTGCAGGTATGTAATCGTTTAAGGCGGATACGGCATCGTATATTTCATCTTCGATGATGACTTTCCCCGAAGGTCTCAGGTCGGAAAATGCAAATCCCGTTTTACCGATTTGTTGTTTGAGACTGAGATCCACTCCGACATAGCCTTCTTCCGGAAGTTGGGATGCATGAAGTGCAAAAGGACGTGCCGGAGAGGAGATAAGACGTTTTCCCAACCACATGCTCCCGATGAGGGCGACTAATGCCGTCGAGACGACCAATAACAATGAATTTATGATGGCCGAAAGGGTTTGTTCGATAAAACGGAGGCTGAAAAAAACTACGGTCGAACATGCGAGCGAGATGATAATACAGACGATGCCTACGCTTCCCGTTATTCCGAATCCCGGTATGGCAAATATTTCTATAAGTAAAAGAAAAATACCCGTAAAGAGGAGGATGATTTCCCAATTGGAAGCAAGTCCTTCGATATAAGAAGGTACAAAATACAATAAACAAGCCGTTATTGCCGCCAATAGCGGAAATCCTATACCCGGAGTTTGAAGTTCGAAATATATGCCTCCCACTATGATCATGATAAGCAATCCCCGGACGATCGGATTCATAAAAAAGCCGATTATATAATCCGTATAAGTGGGTTCGTATACGGAAATACTGTAATTATCGATTCCTTCTTTTTTCAATATATCGGGAACGGAAGATGCAATCCCGTCGCAAAATCCGTATTTCATAGCTTCTCCCGGTGTAAAAGTGATGACCTGTCCGCTATCTATAATTCCTTCTACATGTAGAGATTCGTCTACCATAGCTTCGGCGATTTTCGGATCCCGGACCCATGTGGTTATCGTATCTTCTTCAGGGGTCGTCGTTCTCTTCTTTCCTTTGGCTTCGGCCGTAGAGCGCATCATCGAACGCATATAAGACTGGTATTTGTCGGGCATGGCTTCTCCGGTTTGATTTACGACGGTGGCGGCTCCGATATTCGCACCTTCCCGCATAAAAATTTTATCGCAGGCAATGGCGATAAGTGCTCCGGCCGAAGCCGCATTATTATTTACAAATGCCCATACGGGTTTGGGATAATTCAATAGCATTGTACGTAATGAGTCGGCATAAATAACCATACCGCCATAGGTGTTCATGTCGATGATAATATAGTCGGCACTGTCTTTATCCGCTTTTTTCAGCGATTTTTCGACAATACGCCATGTCTTCGGATTGATTTCATCTTTTATGTCGACGACGAATACTTTTGTGTTTTTTATCGTTTGCGTATATCCGGAACCGTATCCGGAGATTATTAATAATAAGATGCTAATAATACGGCGCATTTTATTTTGTTTTAATAAGTATGGGCGGTCCCAAAGGAGTGAAATCTTCGACGGATTTATAAGGTATGGGGTGTAGGGGACTTCTGCCCGTCGGCGGATTTTTGATGATATCTTTATTTATGAATTTTTCCAAAATAAAGTTTTCCCCGGCATTTTTCATAATTCTTTTAACGATAGCCATTCGGCTCGGAGCATTGAAATATTGGCTGTTGTCGTTCATGCAGGAGTTTTTTTCGGGGCGCCATACGCCTTTCGGCCGATAATAACCGCCTTCAAAAACCCCTACGGCTTCGTATCCGCTTAGTTTAAAAAACTCTTTCCATTTGATAAAAGCCGTATCCGGAATGGTGGATATATTGGAATAAAATCCTTTTTCAAACCATCCTTCCAAATCTTTAAGAGGGTATTTTTCAGCCGCACCGCTTGTGTATTCGTCGGCTAATCCTCCGAATCCGTGTCCTCCGGCTTCATGGACAAGGATATTCGCAAATCCTCCGGGAAGTCGTTTTGCTCTGTTCATAGGTACGATGGCAATGGCCTTGCCGTCGTCGTACATTATTGTAGTACCCCCGTATTTGGTCGCATTTACGATAACGACAACTGTGGTTTTAGGCAGGATTTCATCCGTTATATCCGGAATTTTCAAGGCATAATTGAAGACTTTTTCAGAATTTACTTCCATGCCGCTTCCTTCCGTATATTTGGCACCGAATGCCGTATTTTTAGTCTCCGATTGAGAACCGGCACCCTCTTCCTGCGATTCGGCGACGACAATGTAGATATTAAAATATTCTCTATAGGATTTATAGGGTTCTACGTTGAAAAAAGCTTCGATACCTTCTTGCATCGCTTGATAGTAGGCTCCTCGCGGCCATAGTTCCTCGACGACGAATCCGTCCCCTAAAAAGACGAGATTGGAAGCCTTCGTCGTCGGCGTATTTTTTTCATATATGAGAACTTCTCCATCGGCATAACTCCTGCTCGCCTTTTGATTGACGATAAGGGTCGCCGTGTCCGTCGTATTGTAAATTCTTAATTTGTATGAACGGGATGTCGTATTTTGATTGGGATATATGACGATTTCCGCTTCCGTGCTTCCATAGCCCGATACGGGGAATATTCCAAACCAATTCGGCGTGGAGTCCGTCGCCCATTTACCTTCGGCGGCTATATGCATTTTTGCAATTCCTCCCTTGCCTTCGATATTTATTTCAAGGGGATATACCTTGAAATCTATATTTTCCTCGTTTTCGCATCCGTAATATAAAAAAAATGCGAGAGAGAGGTAAAGAAATCGGAGTAACTTATTCATTTTTAATATTAAATGTTTCGGATTCGATGATTTAAATCGATTTATATTCCGGTTGAGTCGTTTTTTTATTTTCAAGTTTTTCTTCCGACAAATATAATATTTTATTTTATGGGATAAGCAAATAGAATGAATTAAAGGGGACAGAAAGGATAAATTATTATGTATAAAAAGGACGGACGGCTCGTTGAAAAATTCCGTTTATCCAAGCGATGACCATGCCGTAGTTCGATATGGGAATACCGGCATTCGTTAAGGTTTTTATTCTATTGTTCAGCTGATTAGCCGTTACCATGCATCCTCCGCATTGTATGGCCATGGCGTATCGCTTCAAAGGCGACGGCAGGGGACAGAGTCCGGATATGAAATCGAATTCGAGTTCTTTCCCGCTATATTTGCGAAGCATTTGTGGAAGTTTGTATCTTCCGATATCCTCGCATGAAGTGTGATGGGAACAGGATTCGAGTATAAGGATTCTGTCTCCCGTTTTTAGATGCTCGATATGTGAGGAACCTTTGATATAAGCCTCGAAATCGCCTTTGTATCTTGCCATTAATATGCTGAAGCTCGTAAGGGGAATGGTGTTCGGAATCCGTTCGGCAACGAATTTAAAAACCTGACTGTCTGTGATAACCAAATCCGGATGCCGGGATGTTTGCATAAAATCCTCTAATTCGCAGGGTTGTACTAAGGTGGGGATGGCATTTTTATCGAGAATATGTCGTATCGTCATTACCTGAGGCAGGATTAATCGATCGCACGGAGCACCCGCATCGATTGGAGCGACTATGAGTATGTGTTTTTTCGGATATACGATACCCTCTACTATATTGCGGGTATTTTTTTTAGGGATATGGCGAATAAGGGTTTTAATGATATCTTCCGTATGGGGAGATTTTAAAGCGGAATACTCGATAACCGGCTTACCGTAGGCCTTTTCCGTTTGTTTGATGAATTCCGGAAGAACGGGATGGGCATCTGTTTTGTTGTATATGATAAAAAACGGCTTATCCTCTGTTCTCAAAAGGTTTAGCAATTCCCTGCCTCGGGAAGAAATAAAATTTCGACTTATCACATATATGACAATATCCGAACGTTCGATCATTTGCATACTGCGATCGACCCGCTTTTGTCCGATATCGCCGCTGTCGTCGATTCCTGCGGTATCCGTAAAGACGAGCGTCGCTATCCCCGGGATTTCGAAGCTTTTTTTGACGGGATCGGTAGTCGTTCCGGCAATATCGGATACAATCGATATGTCTTCTCCGATAAGGCGGTTCATTATCGAACTTTTACCTACATTTCTTTCTCCGAGTAAAAGAACGTGAATTTTGTCCATTATTTATATTTAATGACATCGGTTTCGTTTATTGTTTTCCCGGCGAGAATGATTAAACGTTCGATTACATTTCGAAGTTCTCTCACATTTCCGCTCCATTCGTAAGTCTCGAGTTGTTTTAAAGCTCCTTGACTTAGTTTTTTAATGCTGATTCCCATCTCATTACATATTTCGGCTATGAAATATTCGGCTAATTCTTTGATGTCTTCTTTCCTTTCTTTTAACGAAGGAACATGAATGATGATGACTCCGATCCGATGGTAAAGGTCTTCTCTGAAATTTCCTTTTTTGATTTCTTCTTTTAAATCTTTGTTGGTAGCCGCAATTATTCTTACGTCTACGTTGATATCCGTATCGCTCCCGATACGATTGATTTTATTTTCCTGCAGCGCTCTTAATACCTTGGCTTGGGCTGCTAAGCTCATATCTCCGATTTCGTCTAAAAAAAGCGTACCTTGATGGGCGAGTTCGAATTTTCCCTTTTTTTGTTTTATGGCGGAGGTGAAGGAACCTTTCTCATGTCCGAAAAGTTCGCTTTCTATTAGCTCCGACGGAATGGCGGCACAATTTACTTCTATGAAAGGAGAGGTATTTCGATTGCTTTTTTGATGGAGTTGTCGGGCTACGAGTTCTTTGCCTGTGCCGTTGTCTCCGGTTATCAATACCCGGGCATCGGATACGGCCACTTTGTCTATCATTTCGACAACTTGTTTTACCGCCGGAGAACTCCCGATAATATTGTATTTTTTAGATACCTCGTTTTTGAGATGATGCGTTTCTTTTACAAGATTCGATTTTTCGAGTGCATTGCGTATGGATATGAGAATACGATTGAGGTCCAAAGGTTTTTCAATAAAATCGTAAGCACCCATTTTAATGGTTTCTATAGCCGTTTCTATGGTCCCGTGTCCGGAAATCATAATTACCGGCATTTGAGGGGTGATTTTTTTTATCTTTTCCAATACTTCGATTCCTTCCATTTTAGGCATTTTTATATCGCAGAATACCACATCGGGATTTTCTGTTTTAGCTGCGATAATTCCCTCCAAACCGTCTTTGGCTAAAAGTACGTCGTATCCTTCGAATTCTAAGATATCTTTTATGGAATTCCGAATACTCCTCTCATCATCTATAACCAAAATTTTTGACATAAAATCGCATTTACCGTTAGCTATTACAAATTTACGGAATTTAATAAAATAAGCGGTAAGTTTTCGGTTTTTATATTTAAATTTTTCGCAAATAAAATTATCTTTGCTATTGTACGATGCTTATATGGAAATATGAAAAAAACGCTGTGTATTTTATTGGTCTTTTATTTGATAGGGGCTGTCGCTATGGGGCAAGAACGAAAAAAAATAGGACTCGTTTTGAGTGGAGGAGGGGCTAAAGGTGTTGCGCATGTCGGGGTGCTTAAAGTTTTGGAAGAAGCCGGAATTCCAATAGATTATATTGTGGGAACCAGTATGGGAGCCATTGTCGGAGGCTTATACTCCATCGGATACGATGCCAAAACATTGGATTCTCTTGTGAGAATCCAGGATTGGTCTTTCCTTTTGAGCGATAAAGTGAGGCGAGATTATATTTCCGTTTATCAAAAGGACTTGGATAGTCGCATTCTTTTATCCTTTCCTTTTTTTAAAAAAGGAAAGGTGACGTTACCTTCGGGAGCTATTAGCGGTCAGAATATATATAATTTGTTTTTGGATTTAACCTTGGGTTATCACGATAGTATTTGTTTTAAGGATTTGCCTTTCCCTTTTGCTTGTGTCGCGGCGGATTTGGTTAGCGGAAAGCCTGTGGTGTTGAAAGAAGGAAATTTGCCGTTGGCTATGCGCACGAGTATGGCGATACCCGGCGTATTTACTCCGATTGTGCGAGATTCCATGTTGCTGGTCGACGGAGGAATCGCGAATAATTTTCCTGTAGATGTGGTGAAAGAAATGGGGGCGGATATCGTAATTGGAGTCGATGTGTCGGAGGGTTTGAAGGCTATGGAAGATATGACCTCCGTTATCGGTATCGTTCAGCAATTGACCAATATCATCGGTTTGCCCACCTATCAGAAAAATCGTTCTCTTGTGGATTTGTATATAAAACCGGACATATCGCCTTATACGGCGGCCAGTTTCGATAAGGTCGCCATAGATTCGCTGTTGGTTCGGGGAGAACGGGCGGGACGTTCCATGTGGGATGAAATAATCGCATTGAAAGAAGGAATGGGGATAAGGGATATGGACTATCGTTTCAAGGTTCATAATCCGTATATAAAAATGGATACTTTTAATATTAATAAAATAAATATTAAAGGTATATCCAAAAATGACAGTAGATGGATATTGAAAAGAATAAATGTGCAGGATTCTTTGTTGACGAAAAAAGATATACGGGACAAGGTCTTCTCTATTTACGGAACGGGTTTGTTCGAGAGTGTATATTCGAGTCTCGATAATGAAAAGGATGGATTTATTTTGAATTTGGAATTGACTCCCCGTGTAGGGAATAATCTCAATATGGGTTTTAGGTTCGATAATGATAATAATGCGGCGCTTTTATTGAATACCGAACTTAAGTTGGGCGCTTCCGCCCGTTCTACTTTTACGTTTACGGGCAGATTGAGTAAAACGCCTTATGTGCGTTTGGATTTTTCTTTGGGAAATATATTTGCGTTGAACGGAAAATTGTCCTATATGTATCGTTATACGGATTTGAATATCTATCAAGAGGGAGCGAAGATGATGAATATGGATCAGGATTATCATATGATCGGACTTAATTTGTTGGATTTTTATGTCCGGAATTTGAGTATGTCCTTCGGTTTGAAATACGAATATTTTAAATACCGTTCCATATTATCGAAGACCAGGGATTTCCCGTCCATAAAAAATGAAGGTTTGATATCTTATTATGCTAAAATGATTTATGAAAGTTATGATAAAAGATATTATCCTTCGAAAGGAAGTTTTTTAAGCATGTCTTATACTTTGCATACGGATAATTTTTATGCCTACGATAAGGTCTCTCCTTTTTCGAGTATGGTATTCGATTACGAAAAACCTTTGCGTATAACCCGTCGAGTATACGTTATTCCTTCCGTTACCGGAAGAATATTGATGGGGAAGGAGTTTTCTTATTCCTTTCGGAATTTTATAGGGCATTTTTATGACGGACATAGTTTTAATCAGCAACTCTCGTTTTACGGTGTTAGCGGGACGGAATACGTTGATAATACCTTTTTAAGATTCGGTTTGAATTTCAGATATTTTATCGGTTCGAAACATTATGTGCTGTTGTTGTCCAATTTGGGATTTCACGATGACAATTTTTTTGATGTGTTTTCTTTTTCCCGTTCTATTTTCGGAGGAGGAATAGGATATTCGTACGATAGCCCTATCGGGCCGATCGATGTAAAATTCACCTTATCGGATAACGATAAGAAAGTGCGTTTGTATTTTAATTTAGGATATTATTTTTAATTGATTTATAGATACCGGCAATGGGGAAACATATCGTTTTATGGGTGTTGTGTTCGGTTTTTACATGGAGTTGCAGTCCGAATTATAAGAAAATTTCAGGAGGTATATACGGGACTTTTTTTCATATTACCTATTTGTCGGATACGGATTTAAGACATGATATACGCAAAGAATTGGAGCGGCTTAACGAAGTTTTGTCGATGTTTAATCCCGATTCGGAGATTTCCCGTTTTAATGACGGAATGTCGATAGCCATGAGTCCTCTATTTGTACGAATGTATGAAAAGGCCCTCGAGGCGCACGAAATAACCCGGGGAGCTTTCGATATTACCGTGGCTCCTTTGATTAATGTTTGGGGCTTCGGTTATCGGGAAGAGGGAAGACGGGATTCTCTTTATATAGATTCTTTGATGAATTTTGTGGGAATGGATAAACTCTATACCCGTAATGATACGCTTTATAAAAGGTTGCCGGGGGTGAGACTGGATGCGAGCGGCATAGCAAAAGGGTTGGGTGTGGATGTGGTTGCCGAATTTTTAGATTCCAAAGGAATAACCGATTATTTGATCGAAGTGGGAGGGGAGTTGCGGGTGAAAGGACATAATAAAGAAGGGAAGATGTGGAAAATAGGTATAGATAAACCTTTGGAGAATAATATTTTGAATCGGGAAATAACGATGAGTGTGCGATTTGACGAAGGGGCGATGGCAACTTCCGGAAATTACCGGAATTTTTATGTTAAGAATAATAAACGTTATGTGCATACGATAAATCCCAAGACAGGATATCCCTTTGAGAGCGATATTCTAAGTGCTTCGGTATATGCTCCTACCTGTATGGAGGCCGATGTATATGCAACGGCTTTTATGGTGCTTGGTTTTGAAAAGACAAAACAATTATTGAAAGAGAAAAAAGAGCTTGAGGCCTTCCTTATATATAAAGAGAATGATGAGATGAAATATTGGAATACCGAAGGTTTTGAAAAATTGAAACTCGAATGAAGTATGATTTCAATGCGTATGCGGGGGGCGTATTTTTCGTATTGCTTTTTTTTATAGGGATTTCTTATTCCTACGGGAATCTTGATAAATCTTCCGAATGCCTGAAATTTACGACGGCGGATTCCGTCCGAAACGTAGGAGAGACCGTATTGACGGATTCGATTTATTGGCAACACGACAGCCTTATCGGAGATTATTTGAAATATGAATATGTGGAGATAAAGGAGTTCTCGAAACGAAACAAATTATTGCGTTTTTTATACGACATCGTATTTCGACATACCGATTCGAAAATGGAAGTGTTGACCAGTGTAAACAGTCAGGAGCGTTTCGAATATTATAAAAATAAGTTTATCCGGAAAATAGACGTGAGGATTCTTCCGCCTTATGGAAACGGAGTTATTGATTATAATGCACCGATTAAAGATTCTCTCGGTTTTTTGGAGAAAATAGCCAATCGTATACATATACCTTCGAATGAAAATGTCATAAAAAATCAACTTACGTTCAAGGTAGGGGATCAATTGCGTCCTTTTGAACTCGTTCAGAATGAAATATTGTTGAAGGATTTGTCTTATGTGGAAGATGCCCTGTTGATTCCCGTTGCCGTGGAAGGCAACAATGCTCTCGTCGATTTGCTATTGATCGTTCAAGATGAGTTTGCATGGAGGGGTACGATTGCCTCCAATATGGCGAATTCCTTTGATATTGAGGTGAGTAATAGTAATTTCTTGGGTCGCGGACATCATATAGCCTATCGATTGAGTCTCGACCATAATAAAGACAAGGCTTGGGGGAATCGTTTTTCTTATAATATTACGAATTTGTTTATCAAACATATAACGGGCTCTTTTTTTTATAAGAATGATTTTCAGGAAAAAATAATATCCGTAGGGGCGGAACGTTCGTTTATTTCCAGTTTTATAAAATGGGGGGGCGGCATCGAGTATAATCGAGTGTATTATGCGGACAGGCTCCCCGATCGTTACAGTCTTAAAGTAAAACAGTTGTTTGATTATAGTTCTTGGGATTTTTGGGCGGGACGTTCTTTTATGCTGAAACCGCGTTATTCCTATAATCAGAATATATATTTTATCGGACGTTTTTTAATTACGAAATTCGAAGATCGACCTCGAATAAAATTGGATTCGAATCTGCTGTATTCGAATCGAGCGAACTATTATGTATCGCTTACTTATAATAAGTTGAAGTATTATAAAGCGAATTTTATTTACGATTTTGGTAGAATCGAGGATATTCCGACGGGTTTCTCGTTCTCTGCAACCGGAGGAGGGGAGTATAACGAATTTAAAGAAATGGGATATGCCGGTTTGACGGGGAGTTATTCGGCTTATGAAAAACGCAGTCGGAAATTTTATTCCTTTTATATGGGAGCATGCATGTATTTTTCGAGCAGAAACATAGGACAGGGCGTATTGAAATTCGGTTTTAATCATTTCAGTCAATTGTTCGATGTGGGGAGTTGCAAAGCGCGTTTTTTCGTGAATCTCAATTATACTCGAGGAATTAAACGTTATGTGGACGATTTGATATATTTTAGAAATTACGATATTTTCGGTTTCCCGGCGGAGAATGTGAAGGGACATAAAAAAATAACGGGAAATATATCTTCGACTTTGTTTTTCCCTTTTATTAAGCGCGGATTCAGAATGACGATGAATAGCTTTTTGGATATAGGGATGATAGCCAAAGAGAACGAATCTTTGTTGCGTTCGACGATTTATTCCGGAATGGGGATACGGCTTAATTTCAGAAATAATAATCTGATAATAAGGGATATAAGTTTGAAGTTCGCTTATTATCCTTATCTTCCGGACAAATTGGGACAATATAAGTTCCGAATTATGCGTCGGGAGGAAAGTCGTTTTTTGGACTATCGGGTCCGTAAACCGCGAGCTGTCCCTTACGAATAGTCGTTTTCTCGATTTTCTTATGGCATACGGCCGGAGTTAATCCGTATCGGAGGATGTGGCTATTGCCGTTATGTAGAATCCCGTTTTATATCAGCATATAATGATGTTTTTCAGGCTATGACCTGATATATTGTGTAAATTGAATCAAGGGGTTTAAAAAGAATTCCCGTATTTTTAAATGGTAGTGTAAAATAAACTGTGTCACGCATTATTTCTCTATAGAAAACTCATCGGTCGGGGAGCGGCCAGCGCCAAGGGGCGGGACCACCCGTCGCGACGAGCGTAAAATTACAACAACTTAAATCTCTCGCCAAATTT
>JBGZEX010000015.1:0-2586 GCA_041846495.1 Marinifilaceae bacterium | reverse complement strand
CAAATTCTTCAATACCGGTTTTATCGAAAACACTGATCAACGCTCTTTTCATCTGTGATAAAATGTTGTTTAAAATCCTTTTTACAAAGATAAAAAAAGAATGATTATCTTGGAATAAAATTTGTATCTTTGACTACTAAAAATTCAATTTTTAATGGGCAAAGATAATTTATACGAATGGATTTTTCTAATGATAACGTTAGTATTGGGCGTATTGGGGCATTGGGGTAATAAAAGGAAAAAACAAAATCCTCCATCACAAGTTATCGTTAAGGAAACAAAGGAATTAGACGGAGAGGATCTTGCTGCCGAAGGAGATAATTCCGAAATTGAAATAAATATAAAGGAAGAAGCAAGTCGGAGAGATTACGAAAATTTCTTGGTTTCCAAACCCGAAACTTTGCTTTTCGAAGAATACGAATTCGGAGATCCTACCCGGGAAGGCGAACGTATTTTCCATGAATCGGACTTACGAGAACCTTCCGGGCAAGAAATAAAAAAATCCTCCGGTAAAAAATTCAATCTTAAGCGAGCGATTGTTTACAGCGAACTATTGAATACGAAATATTTTTAGCTTATTATATGGGTAAAGTTTTCGTCTTGAGCCATTTCTTCTCTTCCGCTTCTAAATGGGGACTTAATTTTTCATACACCTCTTCATGGTAATTATTGAGCCACCGGATTTCCTCAGATGTAAGCAGGTCCTTTAATATGGCGGAGGTATCGAAATAACAGAGTGTAAGTGATTCGAAACCGTACCATTTTCCGAATTCGTTATTCTCTTTTTCAATACATATTATAAGATTTTCATGACGAATCCCGTATCGGCCCTTTATATATATGCCGGGTTCATTCGAAGTAATCATACCGGGGAGTAGCGGTTGCTCCTTCAATTCCTGACGGATAGCTTGCGGCCCCTCGTGTACGTTCAAATAAAAACCGACACCGTGTCCGGTACCGTGTCCGTAATTTTTATGCCTGTCCCACAAAGGTTTACGAGCAACTATATCCATATTGCATCCTCTTGTTCCGGCAGGGAAGTCAAGCATGGAAAGCCGGATCATTCCTTTAAGTACCAAGGTGTAATCCGATTTTTCTTCCTCGGATAAAACGCCTAAAGGAATCGTACGGGTTATATCCGTCGTTCCGTAAGGATAGTGGGCTCCGGAATCTACCAGATAAAGACCTTTTTTATCGAGCCGAGCCGCCGTATTTTCCGACACCGAATAATGGGGAAGGGCGGCATTGGGTCCGTAAGCGGAAATATTCTCGAAACTGTTGGAAATATAATCTCGACATTCGGCTCTTACGGATGTAAGTTTTCGAGAGACATCGAATTCATTAAGGGAGCTGCCTTTTTCCAATTCCGATTCCAACCAGTGTAAAAAACGAGTCATGGCTATTCCATCGACAAGGGCTGCCTTTTTCATACCTTCCAATTCGACGGGATTTTTTACCGCTTTCATGATAGAAACGGGGGAAGAAAGGCTTTTTGTTTTAAACGACGACTCTATTTTATTCCATAATCCGTAATTAAGCGTATTCGGGTCTAAGGCAAATATCGTGTTTCGTTCGATATGTTCGATGAAATCTTCGATTTTTTCATAATCCATAAAACTTACTCCCTGTTTTTTCAGTAAATCCTCTGTTATTCCGCTTAATTTGGCTTTATCGATAAAAAGTATCGCCTCTTGCATGGATATATACGCATAAGCAATAACGACCGGATTGAATTTTATATCGTTGGAACGTATATTGAATACCCATGCTATTTCATCCAAAGCCGATAATAATATGGCATCCGAATGATTTTTTTCGAGCTCTTTACGTAACAAATTCAATTTTTCTTTTGTATCCGAACCTGTTGTCGATTTATCCAATAAGGTTATTGTATCTACGGATGATAAAGCAGGTCGTTCCGTCCATATCCGAGCGATAAGGTCGGGGGTAAATACGATTTTCAAATCGTCGAGACTTGTAAACCACTGTCTGTATTGCCCTACGGATATGGAGTAGGGATAAAATCCGATTTTATCTCCCGCAGAAAGTTGACGGGTTAACCAAGCGGGCACATCTAAGGCGTTTTCGGTATTCATCTTTATAAGTTCGATGCCGCTACCGGATAGTTCTTTTTCCGCTTGTATAAAATAGCGGGAATCCGTCCATAAAGCAGCGGAATGGGTAGTTACAACCAAACATCCGAAAGAACCCTTGAAACCGGAAATCCATTCTCGTTGTTTCCAATAATCCGGAAGATATTCGCTGTTATGAGGATCGGTGGAAGGAACGATATAAGCTTGTATTCCTTCCTCCTTCATTAAATGTCTCAATCCTTTCAGTTTTTCTTTTGAATCCATAGTATGTCAGATTTAGCCTTATCGTGACAAATTTAATAAATAAATTTTATAGAAAAGTTATCCCGTTTTTAAAACAACCGGTTTTCATAAATGTAATTTGAACAACCCCATGCACTTAATTACAGTTGTAAATAAAAATGGCTCTGCTCGACGATTATTTAATAAATGTTCGGAAAATTCATTTTTGTTCCGAATGGAGAGTGGTTCAAAGATATTTAAATCCGGATAT
>JBGZEX010000014.1:0-20184 GCA_041846495.1 Marinifilaceae bacterium | reverse complement strand
TTAACTCACACTCAACAGAATAATTAATGTCTAACTAAAAACAATGTTATGAAAAAAACGATTCGATTGATTGTTTTCCTGTTTTTGGCGGGAACACAATTTTGTTTTGCCCAAAGACGCGAGGTAAGCGGTAGGGTTACCGATGCCTCCGATGGTTCGCCCATAGCCGGAGCTACGGTAATCATCAAGGGTACGGAGACAGGAACTGCTACGGATGCGAACGGGAAATATACGCTTAAAAACGTACAGCCCAATGCCATCCTCGTATTTTCCTTTATCGGTATGAAAACCGAAGAAGTGAATTCCGGTACGCGAACCGTTATCGACGTAAAATTGGAAAGCGTATCCAAACGCATGGAAGAGGTCGTAGTTACCGCATTAGGTATTTCCAGAAAAGATAAATCATTGGGATATGCCGTTAGTTCGGTAAAGGGAGATGAACTTGTAAAAGCTCGGGATGCGAATGTGGTCAATTCTTTGGCAGGTCGGGTTGCTGGTATTCGTGTCAGCACTTCTTCCGGAACTTTAGGTGGAGCTTCCAGAATCATCATTCGGGGAGCGAATTCTCTCGATGGAAATAACCAACCATTATTTGTGGTAGATGGAATTCCAATCGATAATACTACAGCGGGGAGTGCTTCGAATAATGTAGTAGAGGGAGTGGCGGACTTCGGGAATAGAGCAGGTGATATTAATTCCGACGATATTGAAAGCATTTCCATTCTTAAAGGAGCTGCAGCTACCGCCCTTTACGGTGCTCGTGCAAAAAACGGAGCTGTAGTGATTGTTACCAAAAAAGGTAAAAACAATCAAAAAGCTTCTGTCGAATTTAATTCGAGTATACGTTTCGACAGTCCTTTAAAGCTGCCTGAATTTCAGAATGAATATGCACAAGGGAATAATGGGATATACGATTTAAAATATTCTAACGGATGGGGACCGAAAATATCCGATGTAGCCGATAAAAAATTTGTAAATTTTCTGGGAGAAGAAGTATTTCTGCAAGCTTATCCCGATAATGTAAAGAATTTTTATGATTTAGGGAAGACATATATCAATAGTATCGCTATTTCCGGTGGTAATGAAACCGGAGATTATCGCCTTGGAATGACGGCACTGAACCAAGCGAGTATAATTCCCGGAATGACAATGGATAAGTATACGGTGTCATTGAATGCCGGTCACAAATTTTCTGAAAATTTCGAATCGAGAACAGTTATAAATTATTATTCCATTAATTCCAAAGGACGTCCTGCCCAAAGTTCAAACAATCCGAATATATTAACGAGTGCTATAAACGGACTCCCCCGTACAATTGACATCGAACTTTTAAAAAAACATTGGCAAACGGAAACCGGAGAACAAATAGGATTGACTACCGATAAGACAGGTAATAACCCCTATTGGATTATCAACAAGAATCGTTTTAAAGGAGATGTTGAACGTATGATTCTTTCTCAGGTTTTCAACTATAATCCTTTTCCATGGCTTACGATGACGAATACTTTCGGTATTGATTTTTCAAATGACAGACGCAAACAAGTTACGAGTAAAGGAACATTCGGTGCTCTGAATGGAGAATTTTATGACGAACAATATTATATACGTATATTGGATAACAATTTTATTGTCACGGCAACGAAACAACTCGGAAATGATTGGGAATTAAAACTTATGTTGGGACACAATATCAATGACAGAGTTGTAAAACAAAATGGAGTAGATGCCAAAGAATTGACAATTGCAGACTTATATGTTCCGAGCAATGCAGCCTCCAAAACTCCTTGGGCATCTTCGAGTAAAAAACGACTTGTAGGTGTATATGGAGATTTCGGTATTTCATATAAAGATATTATATTTTTCAATATAACTGGAAGAAACGACTGGTCTTCTACCCTGCCTTCAAATAATCGTTCGTATTTTTATCCGGGTATGAGTTCAAGTTTTGTATTTTCCGAATTACTTCCTGAGAATAATATATTAAGTTTCGGTAATCTTCGTATAAATTGGGCAAATGTCGGAAGCGATGAAAATCCATATCAGCTCGATTATACATTCCGCCCGGTAACCACGTATTTTTCACAATACGGTTTAGGCGGTATTTTCCCTCATGGCGGAATTGCAACGGCATTTACAGTTCCCCGAGTATTACCAAATGCCAATCTCAAACCTCAGAATCAGAATTCATTTGAAATTGGAACCAATTTGAAATTTTTCAATAAGCGGGTTACAGTCGACTTTACATATTATCATGTGAAAACTACGGACCAGATTCTTTCCCTGGATGTTCCTTTATCTACGGGATATTTTGCGAAAAAAATCAATATCGGCTCAGTTTCCAACAGAGGTATTGAATTGAATACGGATATCGTTCCTGTCGATATTGCCGATTTCAGATGGAGTATAAATCTTAATTTCGCTAAAAATAAACAAAAAGTAGACAAGTTGGTTGAGGATAATCCGGATATGATTTATAATTTGGCTAGTGGTTGGTCCGGCCTCCAGATTCAGGCCAAAAAAGGAGAATCTTTCGGATTATACGGCACGAAATGGAAACGTACGGAAACCGGAGAATTCATTATTAACTCGAAATCCGGTTTGCGGGAAGTCCAAAAGGGTCAATTTATCGGTGAACTTTACCCGGATTGGACAATGGGATTTTCCAATGAATTTGCGTATAAAGGAATCCAATTCAGTTTTTTGATTGATATCCGACAGGGAGGAGTGATGTATTCTTCGACTACGGCCTCTTTAAGAAGTAGTGGCTTGGCCAAAGAAACTCTGGAAAATAGAGGAAAAATATTTATCGATAAAGGCGTTATTCCCGATGGAGCAGGAGGTTATAAACCTAATAATGTTCCGGTTGAATCCATGCAGGCCTTTTGGGGGAACTATTCGGCTGTAGCTAATACGGAAGGTAATGTTTTCGATGCTTCTTATGTAAAACTCAGAGAAGTACGTTTATCCTACAAGTTCCCCAGATATATTACAGAAAGTATGAGAATACAAGGACTTGAAATCGGCTTTGAAGGACGGAATCTATGGATTATCAAAGATCATGTCCCTCATGTGGATCCCGAATCCAATATGTTCGGACCTAACTCCGTAGCAGAGGGTATTGAGTTCAACAGCGTGCCGACGACAAGATCGCTTGGGTTTAATATAAAGTTAAATTTTTAATTTTAAAAATAATGAAAAAAAATCATATTATCGTATTAATAATAATCGGACTAACCAATCTCACCGCTTGTTCCGACTGGTTAGATATTAATACAAGTCCTAATACGGCTACTAAAGTAGAACCGGAAGTGCTTTTCGGATATGCGACGGCAAGTTGGGCCGGTAATGCATGTGGGGGTGATTCATGGTTACCATTGGGATTTGCCGGCCAGACATTATCTACCGGAGGGGATTTTGGCTGGGGAGATGTCAACGTATATGATATTTCTCCTTACTCTACAGGAAATACATGGAAAGCTTATATTCCGGTTATAGGAACGAATTTGAAAACGGCAATAAAATTCGCCGAAACATCTATTGTCAAACAGCCTTACATAGCAGCCCAATGTAAATTTATGTTTGCACAGTGTATATACGAATTGACAACTATATATGGAGACGTACCTTATTCGGAGTCTTGGCAGGACGATATATCCACACCCAAATTCGATTCGCAGGAGTCCGTACTCAATGCTATTCTCAAATTATTGGATGAAGCATTGGATGATGCTAAAACACCTGAAAATCCGAATTTGAAAGTAATCAAGGAGTACGATATCATATATAATGGGAATATGGAAAAATGGATACGATTCGGGAACTCCCTCAAATTGAAAATTGCCATGTTGATGGTAGATTCGGATCCATCAAAAGCGGAACTTATCGGAAAAATGTTGCAAGAAGAACAAATGATTTCTTCAGCTGCTGAAAATTTTAAAATTCCTTTTTATGATGAACCTAATAAAGAAAATCCCAAATTTAAAATTCTGAAAAAATACGCTAATAAACAAAATCTTTTTTTCTTTGCTAATTCCAATGTAGTGGATATTATGAGTCCTTTGGCTGATCCTCGTTTAGAAGTTTATTTCGAACCGGGTAAAAATGCCGGGGGTAAAATCATAGGAGTAGGTACAAATAATGAAGCAGATGAGACCACTGCTTTTATCAATATGAAAACCTTATACAAACCGGATGCTCCTTATGTCGTATATACTTACCAGGAACTCCTGTTTTTTAAAGCGGAAGCTTATGCAAGAGGATTAGGAGTAGCAAAAGACTTGGCTAAAGCCGACGAGTTTTATAAAAAAGCAGTGACGGAAGCTTTGAAATATCATGATATTTCAAAAGACGAGATTGACATTTTTATAGCAAAGCTACCTGATCTGAAGAAAGTAGCAGATCCCGTTAAAGAAATTCATTTACAACAATGGATTGACCTTATGGATAGGACTCTGGATGCATTCACTCAATGGAGGCGTTCAGGGCCGGAAGGACATGAAGTTCCTCGTTTAGTTATTCCTAACAATGCTTCGCAAGAAGGACTTTTCCGTCGTTTTGAATATTCTCCGGATGAAGCTACAGCCAATCCAAATACTCCTAAAGATATAAAATTCTATCATAAAATGTGGTTTGATAAATAATTACTAAATAACGAATTCATATGAAATATATAAAAATACTCATGAGCATTTTTTGTATTCTGCTCCTGGTCGGATGCAACGGATATGACGGAGAGTCTTATGATTTTTCCAATAGCATACAAAACTATGTTGAAATTAGTCATAATGACTGTGATAAAGGGATAATTGTCGCTTCTACCGACAAAAAAGTAAAAATTGAAATTGTAACTCAAACTCCTTTTAATATGGATGTTACGGTTAAGTGTAAATTGGAAGGGAACGGCTACTCCAAAGAGAATGATATCGTGTTGCCGAGAAACGAGATTACTAAAAAAACGGAAATCGAACTTCCGGAAGTTTTAAGTGCGGGACAAGTGTATACGGTAAGTATCGTGAAATGTTCTCCTGAAGACGTACGAATCGGACGCATTGAAGGAAGATATACGTCAGCAAAAATTAAAGTAAAATAAATATTGTAACTCAAATCTAAAACAAACATTATTAATTAAAGAAATACGACAGTATAGGGAGACGGAATTCTAAATCGTTTCTAAATATTGAATCTTACCCAAGTTTACGAACTTTAACGTATTCTTGGGTAAGTTTGTAGATTTACAAACAGTATTCTCGAACTTAACGATGAGGCAAGAGTGAACACTGCTTCCCTCTCTTATTCATGTGCAGATATTAAAAAAGGCTTTTTTCAATATCAAGACTAACAAATAAGAACAATTTGCAGCTTTATATTTTTTATCTAATTTATATACATTCGTATTTGTCTCAAATTCCGTATTGGATTGCAGATAGTTGCCGCTAAAAGTATATTTATAGCATTTTCACTGACTGTCTTTATGTATTTTCCTGTCAGACGTTCTACTTGGGATAATACCTTTTTATCGTATGTCCATCATATTCCTTCATATACGACAATGCCCCGAGGATTATGTCGGTCTTGGAACGCATGATTGAGACCTTAGTTGCCGAATTCATAATTCTTGTGTTCCTTTCCCTTACTGATGCACGAAACTTCCGGTTTATGGATTGAGTATATTTTATTCGCAGATTTGTATTTCCGGGAAAGGACGGCTTTGAAAACGGGAAGGCGGGCACCATTTCCTTTCCAAGGCTGTTGATTTGATTGAGCCTAATGTAGATGATTACAGGGTTATTCTCCCGATACCTCAGGACGAGATCGATGTGAATGAGAATATAAGGGGGCAACAGAATCCGAATTATTGACTGTATTTTTATCGAATTGCATCACTGGGGCCGGAAATTTCCGGCCTCGCTTTTTTCGGTATTTGAGGCTATGGCGAAGAATCGGTAAAAGTCCGGCCGTTTTGATGGAGGTTTTATTCGAATTCCGGCCGATCCTCGATTATAAAGATTTGAGGGCTGCAATTTGATGTGCGGGATTTTCCGAATTGAAAACGAAACTGCCTGCCACGAGGGCATCCGCACCGGCTTCGGCAAGTTGTCCGCCTGTTGTCAGATTGACGCCTCCGTCCACTTCGATCAAAGTATGTGCGCCGCTTTCCCTTATGAGTTTTTTTAATTTGCGGATTTTATCGAGTCCTGAAGGGATGAATGTTTGACCTCCGAATCCGGGATTCACCGTCATAATCAATACGATATCTATATCGGTTATAATATCTTCGAGAGCATTTACCGGACTGTGGGGATTGAGAGCGACTCCGGCTTTCATGCCTCCGGCTTTGATTTCCTGTATTGTCCGGTGCAAATGGGTACAGGCTTCGTAATGTACGGTAAGGATGTCCGCTCCGATTTTTTGAAAAACGGATATGTAACGTTCCGGCTGTACGATCATGAGATGGGTGTCGAGGGGTTTCTCGGCTTTCTTTTTAATTTGGGAAATTACGGGCATTCCGTACGAAATGTTTGGAACGAAGACTCCGTCCATGATATCCAGATGAAACCAGTCGGCTTTACTGTTATTTACGGTTTCTATGTCTTTCTCCAGATTCAGGAAGTTCGCGGAGAGGAGAGAGGGAGAAATAATCATAATGTTTTATTGTTTATACCAATCCGCATAAGCGGTATATGCATTGGCAATGCGTTCGACTTCGTTTTTCAAGGTTTCCGGGTCGGCTTTTTTCAGTTTTTTTGCGGGGGTTCCGGCATATATCCAACCGGACTCGACAATCGTACCTTTGGTTACGACACTTCCGGCGGCGACAATGGAATTGCTCCGGACGACGGCATCGTCCAATACTACGGCTCCCATGCCGATGAGTACGTTGTCGTGTATGGTGCATCCGTGTACAACGGCATTATGAGCTATGGATACGTTATTGCCTATGCGGGTCGGCGATTTTTCGTATGTGGCATGTATAGTGGCGTTATCCTGTACGTTTACCTTATTGCCCATTTTTATGTCGTGTACGTCGCCTCTGAGTACGGCTCCGAACCATATGCTGCAATCGTCGCCCATTTCCACTCTGCCGATGACGGCGGCATTATCCGCAACGAAACAATTTTTTCCGAATTTCGGCTCGATACCGTTGAGTTTTTTTATTATAGCCATTTTTTTGATTGTAAAAGAGAAATCCGACGGCAAATTTATACAAAATATATATTTTCTCAAAGCGATTGATTGCGGCGGTGTTTTTTCTTATATGGAATTTTTACCGGTTTATTATTTTGGATATCGAGGAAATTTATTTACCTTTGTAAGCGCTTGCAGCAAGTGTGGATTTGTTCAGTGGCTTGTTGCAGAGAGGGGGGAGGAAGTCTAATGCGAAAATAGCTCAGTTGGTAGAGCATAACCTTGCCAAGGTTAGGGTCGCGGGTTCGAGTCCCGTTTTTCGCTCTTATTCAGCTCGGAATTCAAATCGGATTCCGAGTTCTTTTATTTCGTACAATCTAAACGAAAAAGTCACAGAGATGCTTATGCATCAAAAAAAGCGGCAGTCCGGGAAGAAATCAATCTTTCCGGTACGAAGTCTTGCTTTCTTTAATTTTTGTTATTATATTTATGCGTAATTTTTGGTTCTTCTTGCCGAATGTTAACTAAAATACAACTTATGAAAAATGCCAAACTCTTTTTTCTTCTCCTGATTACAACGCCGGCGAGCTGTACGGACGATCTCTTTGCCAAATTCAATAAAGGCCGTTTTAACCAATAGTCTAACCCGAATGTTATGAAAAAGATTTTAGTTATCGTCCTTTTTTCTTTATGGACAAGTCTAAGCCTTAAGAGCCAAATCATTCCGGAAACCCGAAAAGAGATAAAAGGAATGAATAATACGTATGTGTTGTACCAAGCTAAAGGCAGACTTTATTATGTTTTCAATAAAAAAAACCTTCACCCCTTCGAATTCCCCGATTATTACAAATACCGTTTTCCTCCTTTTATGGTGGAAAATAAAGAGGTATTGGATACATTGGTATGCCATTTTTTTGTTCCTTTTTTTAAAAAGCATAGAGGGAAATTCGATGAATATTCCCGTTTGGTTATTCACCTCTGTTCGGATATGGATGGAAATCTTATAGAAATACTTGTAGATTATTCAATGGAAGCCGGAGAGATACCGGTGGAAATCGTAGAAAGATTCGAGACGGCTTTGCTTTCGAGCAGCGTTTCTTTAAAATTCGATAAAACCCGGAGAATATTCAGAAACTCGTCTTGGGCAAGGTATTCTGCAGTATATATATTAAATAATTCAAAAAATATTATAAAAATAATTAGCGATGAAACTTCGGATGAATGACTATAATGTCATTCGCTATTGCTTTCCATCCGTATAGTTCTTTGCCCAATTCAATAAAGGCCGTTTTAACCAATAGTCTAACCCGAATGTTATGAAAAAGATTTTAGTTATCGTTCTTCTTTCTTTATGGAAAGTCTAAGCCTTAAGAGCCAAATCATTCCGGAAACCCGAAAAGAGATAAAAGGAATGAATAATACGTATGTGTAGTCTCAATTAAAAGGTAATAACTCTTATTATATACATAATAAGAAAAACCTACATTCCGATGATATTCCCGATTATTTTAAATACCGTTTTTCTCCTTTTATGGTGGAAAATAAAGAGGTATTGGATTCGTTGTTATACCATACATTCATTCCTTTTTTTAAACGGCATAAAAGAAAATATGATGAAGATGCTGATATATGCATATATATGAGTGCAGATATGGATGGGAAACTTAAAGAGATAGATATCGTGTATGCTGAGGATGGAGGAGAGATACCGGTGGAAATCGTAGAAAAATTCGAGACGGCTTTGCTTTCGAGCAGCGTTTCTTTAAAATTCGATAAAACCCGGAGAATATTCAGAAACTCGTCTTGGGTAAGGCAACATATGGGATATTATATAAAAGATTGGTTCCGGGAATATGGAAAAAAGCATTAATTAGAACTCCGGATGAAAACTTTTTAAAATAATGAAATTCGAATAGAAGAATGGAATGCGGGGCATAAGAAATTACTATAAAGTGCCCCTAAAAGTTTTTTCTAACTTTTAGGGGCATAATTTACGGCCGCGCGTATCGGTTTTATTTATGCATAACGGCAGCTTGTGCGGCAGCTAATCGGGCAATAGGCACTCTGAACGGAGAGCAGGATACGTAATTCAATCCGGCTTTATCGCAAAATATGACGGACGAGGGTTCTCCTCCGTGTTCTCCGCATATTCCTATCTTCAGTCGGGGATTGGTTTTGCGTCCGAGAGCTGTACCCATTTCTACGAGTTTGCCCACTCCTACGGTATCCAATACCTGGAAAGGATCGTTTTTCAATATGCCGTTTTTGAGGTATATCGGCAGGAATTTTCCGGCGTCGTCGCGGGAATATCCGAAGGTCATTTGCGTAAGGTCGTTGGTTCCGAAAGAGAAGAAATCCGCATGTTTTGCAATTTCATCGGCGGTAATTGCCGCTCTCGGCACTTCTATCATGGTTCCTACCATAAAATCGATAGTCGTTCCTTTGGCCTCGAATACTTCTTTTGCCGTTTTACGGACGATTTCCGCTTGTGCTTCCAATTCCTTGACTTCTCCTACTAAGGGAATCATGATTTCGGGTTTGGGATTATAACCCTGGAGTTTGAGATTACATGCCGCTTCGAGTATTGCCCGGGTCTGCATTTCGGTGATTTCCGGATAGGTATTCCCCAGACGACAACCGCGATGTCCGAGCATGGGATTGAATTCGTGGAGGGAGGCTACCTTGGCGGCTATTTTTTCAACGCTTATGCCCAATTCTTCAGCCATTTCCTTTTGGCTTTGAGAGTCGTTGGGAGTGAATTCGTGCAGAGGGGGGTCCAAAAGCCGTACGGTTACCCCTAATCCGTCCATGGCTTTCAATATTTCTTCAAAGTCTTTTCGTTGAATCGGAAGAAGTTTGGCTAAAGCCTTACGGCGTCCTTTTTCGTCGTCGGCGAGAATCATTTCGCGCATGGCTTTGATTTTATCCCCTTCGAAAAACATATGTTCCGTACGGCAAAGTCCGATTCCCTGTGCTCCGAAATTACGAGCGACTTCGGCATCGTGCGGAGTGTCGGCATTGGTTCTTATACTCATCCGCCCGTATTTGTCGGCGATTTCCATAAGACGGATGAAGTATTCGGAGAGTTCCGCCTGCATAGTGGGAACTTTACCTGAATATACTTCTCCCGTACTGCCGTTCAGAGATATCCAATCCCCCTCTTTAACGGTATTGCCTCCGACGGTGAATTTCCTGCCGCTATAGTCTACGGAGATTTCCCCCGCTCCGGATACGCAGCATTTTCCCATTCCCCGGGCAACGACGGCGGCATGGGAAGTCATACCGCCCCGGGCGGTAAGAATGCCTTCGGATACGTGCATCCCTCTTAAGTCTTCGGGAGAGGTCTCCAAACGTACGAGTATGACTTTTTCTCCCCGTTCTTTCCATTCTTCGGCTTCGTCGGCAAAGAATACCACCCGTCCGGTGGCCGCTCCCGGAGATGCGGGAAGTCCTTTGGTGAGTATTCGGGCGGAGGCTTGTCCTTCTTTTGTAAATACGGGATGGAGGAGTTCGTCGAGTTTATTGGGCTCGAGTCGGAGTAGTGCCGTTTTCTCGTCTATAAGTCCCTGGTTTATCATATCGATAGCCATGGCAATCATGGCCTTGCCCGTCCGTTTCCCGTTCCTCGTTTGCAACATCCATAGTTTCCCGTCCTGGATGGTGAATTCGAGATCCTGCATATCGTGAAAATAGTCTTCCAATTTCTGTTGCACTCGATCCAATTCCCGGTATACTTCCGGCATGGATTCCTCTAAGGAAGGGTATTCGGATGCCCGTTGGGTTTCGCTTATGCCTTGTAGTTTCGCCCACCGACGAGAACCTTCGAGGGTGATTTCCTGCGGAGTACGTATGCCTGCTACCACGTCTTCCCCTTGTGCATTGATGAGGTATTCCCCGTTGAAAATATCCTCGCCTGTCGCCGCATCCCGGGTGAAGGCTACGCCGGTAGCGGAATTATTTCCCATATTGCCGTAGACCATAGCCTGTACGTTGACGGCGGTTCCCCATTCTTCGGGGATACGGTTCAATTGACGGTAGAGTACGGCTCGCTCCGTATTCCATGAGTCGAATACCGCACATATGGCTCCCCATAACTGTTCGTACGGGCATGCCGGAAAATCTTTTCCCGTTTTTTGTTTTACTACGTTCTTGAAACGGGAAACCAAAAGTTTGAGATCTTCCGCAGAAAATTCGGTATCGAGCCGGATGTTTTTTTCTTTTTTAAGTTTTTCTATTTCGACTTCGAAAGGATCGTGTTCGCCTTTATCGGCAGTGACGCCCATAACGACATCTCCGTACATTTGTATAAAGCGGCGATAGGAATCCCATGCGAAACGGAGATTGCCGGATTTCTCGGCTACGATATCCACAGTTTCGTCATTCATGCCGAGGTTAAGCACCGTATTCATCATTCCGGGCATGGAAACCCTTGCCCCGGAACGTACGGAAACCAATAAGGGAAATTTCCCTTCCGGAGAACCGAATTTGGCATTCATCAGTTTTTCAGTGGCGGCAATTCCTTCTTTGACCTGAGATTCGATTAGTTTTATAACAGCCTCCCGGCCTTCCCGGTTATAAAGCGTACAAACCTCAGTCGTGATGGTAAAACCGGCCGGGACGGGAACTCCGATAAGATTCATCTCCGCCAAATTGGCGCCTTTCCCTCCCAATAGATTGCGCATGTCGGCACGTCCTTCCGCTTTACCGTCGCCGAATGTATAAACGTATTTATTACTCATATGATTATTTATTTTATCTCTGTTTCGAGATGTTCGTAATCGTTTTTATTTATAATACTGCAAAATTATATATATTTCTCAGGGTATACAATATTTTATTCGGATGCACGAGGCGGTATTAACATATATTTAACTTATATTCAGATAGTTACTGTTTTAACTATTTTACAATATTTAATTTTTCGCTTTTACTGTAGGCCGATATGTCGTTATCGTACATGGATGTGCATGAAGCGGAGGGGATGATATATTCACCGGTAAATGTCGCATTCATCCGGAGTCTGAAAGTTTGAGACCTTCCCGCTCCCAAACCGAAATATAGATAGCAACGGTCATCCCGAATATCCACGAATTCGCTTCCCTTATATGCACTTGCATTTTCACTCAGGCGTTCGTTTATGAATTCGCATCCTCCCGGAATGAAATAAGAAAGTACGAGATTGTTGCGGTTTTCATATAAATCGGGATTTTCGACAATGATTTCGGCAATGATTTCGGAGGCTTGTTTTATATTTTCAAGCGTAAGGGTTCGGTTATTTATGTCGAGATAACGAACTTTGATTTTTAAGTTGTTCGATATCGACTGAGTTATGGGTTCGAGGGGAATGCTCGAAGTTGTTTCTTTTATATAGAGACTGTTGTGACTGTTGTTTTTTATTTTGATATCGGCTTTCCCGTTTTTTAAGTCGATTTCCTGTATATATACCGCTTTGGCCGAACGTATGGGTTTTTGTATTTCGTTTATGAAAATATCCAGATTCATATCATCGGGTCGGCCGATATATTTTTTTGCATATAATCCGGCGGAATGAAAAATTACGGCCGTTTCCTGGGTGCTTAACCAAGTTCTATTTTCGATTTTCTGAGAGAGTTTTTTGAGAGTTTCGAAAGCTTCTTTTTGCATACCCATTCCGGTCATGATTTCTATAAGGAGAGCCCGATCGCGTATCGAAGAACCGTAGGTCGAGGAATTGTATTTATAGTCGGCAATATTTCGGGATATTCCGGAAGCGATTCCGGCGGCCGTGGTTTTATCGCCGTTTATGTTGTAGGCTCCCGCCAATAGCCATGCCGCTACGGGAGCGAGCGACTTGCATCCTTTCATAAGATTCATCGAAGCCGGTTCCGGAGTTCCGGCAAGGGCGAGTACATAGAGCCGGTAGGCCTGATTCGTATCGTCGTAATCGTCTTCGGGTCTCCAATAATTTGCTTTCCGTTTGATATATTTTATCGTATTGCGCCACATATCGTCGGGTATGCTATAGCCTTCGTTTTTCGCATAAGTCAGAAAATGAAGCACGTAGGAACTCAACCATTCCGATGGTATGGAATTTCCCGGCCAAAAACAAAATCCTCCGTTTTTTGCACTGTAGGAACGGAGATTTTGAATGGTCTCTTTTACTCTGTACTCGTTATTTTTTTCTTCCGTCTTGTCGATATCGGTAAGAAAACCGATATTCAAAAGAGGGAAAGCCCGGGATGTGATTTGTTCGGCACATCGGTGGGGATAGTCTTTCAGATTTTCCATGTGCATTGCCGTATTCAATGAGGGAAGCCGGCTGATTTCTATTTTCGCCTTAGGTTCCGCTCCTTCGGGCCGAATCTGTGCTTCTATGGAATTTCCCGCATTGAGGAAGTAGGATTTTGTTCGGACAACCGGCGAGTTGGGTAGTTGTATTTCAACCGTTTCGCTGGAGGAGGTGCGGTATTTCTCCGAATATGCACTGAAATGTATTTTGGTCGCTCCCTTCGTCCCCGTGACTTTTACCCGGAATACTGCGGTTTTTTCCTTGGAATTCTTCATGCTTACCTTATATTTGGTCTGTCCGAGAGGGGTGAGACGGTTATCGGTAAGTATTTCCACATTTATATCTTCATCGCTGTTTTCCTTGGTGAATACGGTTACCGGTATTTCGACGATGTCATTGATCCTGAATGTGCGAGGGATACCCGGCATAATCATAAGAGGTTTTGTGACTTTGGTGTAAGCTTCGGCGCTTCCGTATTTTTCCCTTCCGGCAGCTATTACCATCGTCCTTACCATTCCGATATATTCGGGCATAAAGAACTTATGGGTCCTTTTTTCTCCGGCATTGAGAGAAAAGGGACCTTCGTATATTACGACGGGTTTGAATCTATTGGAGACAATATCGCCTTCGATTTCGATTTCACTGTCTCCGCCCACGGCAAAGGCCTTGTCAAGACGAGCTCCGTAGGCTCCGTATATATAATCGTATAAATCCCAGGTTTTAACACCCAAAGCCTCGCGAGAATAGAAAAAACGGAAAGGATTGGGAGTTTTAAAGGAGGAAATGGAAAGCAGGCCCTGATCTACGACGGCAATGGTATATTCCATTTTTTTTCCGTTTTTTTCCTTGATTTCGACGGTAAATTCTTTGCCGGATTCCATTTCTTCCGGAATCCGGATTTCCGGATTCAGTTCGAGGGAAACGTCTTTCACATTTATATTGGTCAATCCGAACATTCGGATGGGACGGTCGTTGTTTTTCATCGAATAAGGTTGCAGCATCGAAACGCTTATGTAGGTATTGGGGCATTTCTTCGTATCGGCGATAAAAGAAAAATGCGTCTTTCCGGCTTTTGTCGGGATACGGAATGTTTCCTTTACCCCAATCCCGTTCTCGAGAGTAATGACGGCGACTCCGCCGGTTTCCGAGGGGAAACCGATTTTTACACTGTCACCCGCATTATATTCTTTTTTATCCGTATCGACGGCGAGTACGGTTGCACTCATATTGTCGGCAATACTGCTCCAACTTCCTGCATATACGACGATACCGCAACTATGGCCTCCCGTTTCGTCTTTGGCATAAATATAATATCTTCCGCTTTCTTCGAATCGTATATCAGTGGAAAATTTTCCGTCGGCGGTGTGTATTTTTTCCGAAGAAATAAGATTCGTATGAGGAGACTGGATATAAACACCGTTATTCGCATTTTGCGAATCCCACCACCAATGCCATGCGATTTTGTATATCTTCAATGAAATATCTTTGTCGCGGCCCGTTTCTCCGTAAGGATTCAGAACGACGCCTTCGAGCCGGATGTCTTTTTTTACGGGATGCCATCCGTATTCGCCTTCGGGTATTTTTATGCCTACGTAATGCGAATAAGGAGAGTAAAGGGCGGAGGTATAGTTTACGGAGAAGTCTCCTCCCGGTTCGAAGACTTTCGTCATAAAGGAGGATTTCAGTATTCCGGGAGCATTCTCCGTTTCGATTTTATCCATATCCAAGGAGAAGCTACCGTTTTCATCCGTTTTCCCTTTGAATATGTTTACGGTATTCGTATTTATTTTTCGGGAAATATCGTAGAATGTATAGTTTTCGTAGTTTTTGAAAGAGAAACCGGATTGACGCAACGTTACTTCCGTTTCGGCATTCAGATTTGCCGTTTTCCCGCCGTGCATCCATGAAGTATGTACATTGGCCTGTTTGCGTGCTCCTTTGCCGATAATCGTTTCGGGAGAGAGTTCGGTTTCGATATCGATACGATTGGGTTTTATGGTTTCTATACGCAGGGTTTTATTCAGACGGATGCCTCCGATATTTATTTTTACCTGCCAATAACCGGTGGGAGCATCGGAGGGCGTAGTGAATTTTACGGCATAGATATGTTTTTCCGTAAGATTGAATTTTTGTGTCTTTACCGTATTGCCTTGGGGATTTATAAGTTCCGCCGTAACGGGATGACCTTCGGGCAGGGTATTGGCTTTGTCTTGAAGGATGAGGCTGAGATGGATATCGTCTCCCGGACGCCATATTTCCCTTTCTCCGTAAATAAAGCCTTTTACGCCTTTAGTCGTACTCATGCCCCCTACATCGAAATTACTCAGAGAAAGAGCGGAACCGTCGCTTACTTTAAGATAGGTTTTGTCGTCTCCATAAGATGCGACGATCGTATAAGGCATTCCTTGCGGTTTATGGAAGAGAAAACCTCTTGCATCCGTTTTTCCGCTTCCTATAATTTGATTTTGGTAGTTGTAAAATTCTATTTGACATCCGGCTACGGCTTTTGTCGTACTTATGTCGTTTACACTGACCATGAATTCTCCCGATTGACTTTTTTTGGCCATAAGTCCGAGGGAGGTGCACATAACGTTCTTGTGGGGAAAACGTCGATAGGTGTAATAAGATGAGGAGCACGGATTATCGTGTTCTTCCCATTTGTAATCCGGCGGGAAATAATAACCTGCATCGTATCCGTAATTCCAACTTTCGTCATCGTTTCCGTTGTCTTCGTATACGATATTTTGTGCACAGGGAAGCGTGGTATAGGAAGGCCGGAAACGAAGTCTTATATTGTATATGACTCCTTTTTCCAAAGGGAGCAATTCGTTGAGACTGATATAAAATTCATTGCGTTTGTTCGGATTTATATGGGAATTCGTTTTTATCAGTTCTATTTTCCCTCTATATACGGGGCGTCCCACTCTTTCGAAACCGTATGCCGAATTGTAGTTTTCTTCCTGTAAAAAGAAATTCATATTTTGATTGAAAACCTTGACGATTTCTACGTCTACGGCTTTAAGAGCGACAGCCGAAAAAGGAATAACGACCTTGTTGCCGGGAGGAAGAATTTCTCCTTTCCCGATAAACCGCACATCCGGTTTTTCCGTAGGCATAAAAAATGTATCCACATAGGTTTTCCCTAAGTTGTTTCCGTTTACGGAAACAAGGCTTCGGTCTATTCTCAATTCGACGTTTTCGTATTTATATCCGGAATTATTGAGATATAAGATGATGATACTCCCTTCTATTCCGTAATTGAAATCGGATAAGGTTTCGTAGGTGTCGTTTTTTTTACGTGCTTTGAGGGAGATAAGGCCTCTGAGATCCTGATCGGGAGATACGGATTCGGATAATATGATGCGGATGTAGGGATTTTCGTATCCTTCGATATTTCGGTCGATAACGGAAAAATTTTCATCCGAAGGAATGACTACCGTGAATTCGTCGGTTTTGAGCAATTTCCCGAATTTCAATCGGAGTTTATAGGATTTCTTTTCTTTAGGAATATCTCTTACGGAAAACATATGTTTGAAATTCCGATGTTCCCATACGATCGGAAGTTTCTTCCCTTTTATTTCTACGCTAAGGGAGGTTTCCGCCTCTTTGTCTTCGATTACGTCGGAGGCGGTAAAACCGCCTTCGTACCGGAAATTTTTGCCGTCATCCTGAATCCGGAGTTCTCCGCCTTCGAATTTCATACCGAGGGGAAGTGTTTCCCATTTCATTCGAAATTTTCGCATATTTTTTCGTAAGGCGATGAATTCTCCGAGATTCAAAACGGCTTCGTACGAAGTGCCGTTGTCGAATTTTCTACGGGGAATGAATTCGAGGCGATTGCCTTCCCTTAAAAATAAATTTCCTTCGATTTTCGGCTCTATATTGAAAATATTGTCCGGAAGGGGAGTGTCGATATCGAAATTTACGGAAGGGGTAAATCCCAATTGTATGCTTATGGGAGCATCCGTAGGAATTATACCTTCGGTATGATTGAAAATATAGCTCGAAAAATCGGCATTTTCTTGTTTACATCCGAATATTCCGGCAATGCATAACAGGATTAAACAGTGGATATTTTTCATTATATATGGAATTGGTTAGGCTATAACATTATTGACAAATATATGTATAATAATGTAAATTGAATAAGACCACCCTGTAAAATGATTCGAATTCATTTTACAGGGTGGTCTAAAGAGGATATTAGAGATAACTCTTACGAAAGATTATTTGTAAACGGCTATCAAATCCCGTACGACTTCTTCATTAAGACCTTTGTCCGTAAGAGGAGGCAGGCTTTCCCAACGTACGATGCCTTGAGGATCGAGGATGATGACGTGGGGTATACCTCGCAATTTCAAGCTTTTTTTCAATCTTTTTCGAGTGTCGATAGCGATATGATAATTGATTTGCGGTTCTTTCATCTTTTGAATTTTCTCGAGAGATTCGTCCGTTAAGCCGATGACGACAAGGTCCTCTTTGAATTTTTCGGCCAACGAATTCAATTGGGGAATCATTTTTATACAAGGTCCGCACCAGGTTGCCCAGAAATCGATTAAAACGAATTTCCCCTTCAAATCGGGTTCGGCTTTTACCCATTTTTCCACTTCTAAAACCGGAGCCGTTTTATTCAATACGGACATCGCTCTTTCCCGTCCGGGATTTGTTTGAGAAGAAGTCGTTTTTCGAGTAGGATTTTTTACCTCCTTTTTCTTTAGTTCTTCCCAATAAAGGAGCAGTTCGTCTCCCCGTTTTTTGTCTTTAAGCCCGGCGGAGAAATCCCGTATCATATCGTCGAATTCGGAGATTTGTTTTTTATTGCCGTATTCTGCGATAAAGTCTGCGATATGGGGGATTGCCGCATATGCCTCTTTGTTTGAGAACAATGGAAATGCTTTCCGGCATGTAATCAACATCTTTGCGGGATTTTCCTGCATCCGGGCTTCGGCGAGTTCGATATATGCCGAAATGATATCTTTCGAATCGGGATTCAAGGCGGAGATTTCCCGTCTCATATTTTTTAAAGTTCTGAAGAATCCTTCGTCTTCCCCGCTTATAATATCTATAAGGGGAATTCGATAAATTTCGAATAATCTCCGGTCGACTTTTTCTTTACCCAATTTTTCCCGAAATTTTTCGATATGAGCGGTAAGATATTTGAATGTCCGGGAATGCCGGGCAGTCAAATCGTCCCGTTCGAACATCCACCAATATAGAGGAGTAGCGGCTTCTTCTTCCCCGAGATTTTTCAGTAATTCTCCCGCGATTTCGTTTGCCGTTTTTGCAGAGCGCATATCCAGCATCAATTCGATATATTCGGAGAGAAACTCCGCTTCTCTTTCGCCGGCATGATATCGTTTTTCCCATTCTTCAAGGGAATGTTTCCTGTCCACACTTTTTCTTATCCTTTCGATGAATTGTCGAGCCGGATATCCTCCTATGAGTTTATCGTGCATTACTCCGTCTTCTCTGATGAGGAGCATGGTGGGATAGACTTTTATCCTGAAGCGTTCGGCGAGTTTTCGGCCCTCTTTTTTTTCCATATTCACTTTTATGGAAACGAAGCGGGAATTCATGAATTCTCCTACGGAAGGTTGAGTGAATACTTCCGCGGCCATTTTTTTACAAGGCCCGCACCATGAAGTATAGGCATCGAGAAAAAGCATTTTGTTTTCTTTTTTTGCCGTTTCCAATGCTTTCTCGAAATTCAGCTCCCGAAATTCAATACCTTTTTGTGCTTGAATGTCTTTTATGCCGGATATCAATACGGCAAGAATAAAAAATAATAATCGCATATTTTATACATATAAGGGTTTTGTAATGGGTTATTCTATTTCGTCCGGGAGTATTTCCTTGAGGATTTCCCGTATGATTTTGTATTTTTCCTTTATTTTCGGCCATTTTTCGTATTCTTTGTAGAAATCCTCCGCACTTTGTTTGCTTATCGCCCGGCTGATGAAAGCGGCTACATCCCCTTCTTCCCTCGGACTCATATTGCCTCCTTTTCCGTCGACAAAACCGAAGAATCCCCAATATTCCGCTTTCCTCCTGATGGGGGGTATGAATTTGGATTGAGGGATAGGATAATGGTATCTGGATGCCCCCTTGGGTGTATAGGACAGAATATAATATTCTTTTTCGAGGCGGGTGGCGTATTTGCTCTGTATGTAAGGAGCGAGCAGGCCGCCTAAAACCTTATCCGCCCATTTTATTTTTTCCGTTTCGTCCAGCTCTTTAAATCCGGCGAGTTGTCCCACAATGGTGGTAGACATGGCTTTTTGTACGAAGCGGTATTCTTTCCATGCCCATTCGCTATAACTTTCATTTTTTATGAGAGAATCTACAAATAAGTAGGATTTCGAAAAGAAATCTTTCGGTAATCTTTTCAAGACGTGTTTATGGAAGACTTCCACTCCCGCCGACAAACTCAAGCTGTCTTTCGAAAGATAATAGTCGTTTGTAAAACTCATGGACTGGATTGTATATCCCGGGCGTAATAACTCATAGTGTACGACGGGATTGCCCTCATAGTCCCAGCCCGTGATTTGCTTGCCGAGGGTATCGTTATAAAAAATAGGGATACCCGTTTCTTTATAAACTTTGTATATGGCCTGATTCAATACTCCCGGTTTATCCTTGATTTCGAACCAGTTGATATCCCAATCCGTAGCTTCGGGTTTTTCTTCCTTGCCGCAGGATGTCGTTATACCCGCTAAGAGGGAAATAACGATAGCATATATTATATAGTGTTTCATGACGAGTAGTGTTTTAATGAATTAATTTTCTCTCGG
>JBGZEX010000013.1:0-8761 GCA_041846495.1 Marinifilaceae bacterium | reverse complement strand
TAAAATTTGGCGAGAGATTTAAGTTGTTGTAATTTTACGCTCGTCGCGACGGGTGGTCCCGCCCCTTGGCGCTGGCCGCTCCCCGACCGATGAGTTTTCTATAGAGAAATAATGCGTGACACAGTTTATTTTACACTACCCATTTTACGGGAGATGTCTTCTGCTCGCCGCCTTCGCTGGCATAAGAATAATAACGTTCTCCATCCTCCGTCAATCGGATTTTCAGCGTATCTCCCGACTTTTGAAGATATAAATTATGATTAAGCGCATAAACCATCCAATTGCTATCCGGAGAAACTTCGGCATAGGAAGGAAATTTCAATCTTCCAACTACAGTTTTTCTTTTTGTCAAACGATGTTTTGAACGATCATATACATAGTGCCCTTTTTTATATTCAAATGTAAATATCTTATCATTATTTAAAAATTTTATATTTTCCAATTTCAATGTATTTCTATTACACAATTCCCCTGTTTCAAACGTCAATTGTTCTGTTATTCTATCTTTGTTAAAAAGATATTCTTTGGATTTATTTGCCGGATCAACCAGATAATAATTCCAGCCTTCATCCGTACGAAACGAATACCAAAACTTATCGCCCTTATTTATAAAATGAGGATATACTCCCAACGAATTACCATTAAAGTGTCTATATAAATCGGAATACTTCAAAGCTCGCTTGAAATTCGCCTTTTGAGCAAATCCATATCCGTTAAAAAAAATAAGAATAAGAACCGGCCTCCACAATTTAAACATATACTTCTAATATTAATTCAATATATAACCACTATTTCCATAACGCCAAATCAAATGAACAATTTCCCCAAAACCGGACTCTTCATAGAGAATAACAGGAGTATCCGACAACAATGTCTCCAACGTAATATCATAAACCCTGAATTCTCCATCTTTTAAACAAACTCCCATTTCCAGATTCCCGGATTTAGGATGAATAGAGACGATCTCTCTTCCTTCAAAATGATCGATAGCCTTTATCTTCTCTCTATCTATATCATAGTAATACAATATATCATTATCTATGCCTCCCGTAAAAAACAAGAAATTACGGGTCTTCAACCTCCAAAATATCGTCTTATCCGTTATATCGGCTTCGGAAATATCTTTATAGAAATCCTTGGAAGGGATTCTCAATTTTTTCAAGGAAGAACCGAATTCTACTGCAAACGTTTGATATATATATTTATTTTCAGGTGTTTTAAATATGACCATATACTCACAACCTCCGAATATTTGATTATAAGCAGAAGCATATAATAATTTATTTTCTCCAGTATTATCTAAAGGAATGTAATTTTGCGGATATTCCGCATTGTAAAACAGTTCCGAAATTTCTCCGGAATGAGAAGGAGTCCCGCTTCCCATAACAAGGAATCGACGGTTTTTTTCATCGAACATCATTAAATGATTGGTTTTGTTAAAATTCGAATGAATTAGATGGGTTATTTTCATACCTTTAGGAATATATACAGGAGTCGAATTATAGGCTGTTTGATGAAACCCGTTATTGGGTTTCTTAATATATCTGGTATATATATTTCCTTTCCTATCCAATATAACATTGGTATATTGCAAATAAGATACATCCTTTATTGAAAAATCCTCAGGATATCCATCTATAAACTCTTGAGAAGTATAAATAGTCCGTTTCATCGTTTTGCCATCCAACTCCATACTTCCTTCCCCTCCCTCAAGCATAACTAAAATTTCGGGTCCTTTACTGCCTGAATAATGCTCAATAAGAGCAATCGGTTCTCCCTGAATATTTTCTTCATTTGCCGTCTTATATATATTATAGAAAGGATAATACACGACATCCGTCCCCTGTGTTTTTAAATTTATCTGAGAAATTTCTGTCTGTCCGTTTTTTTTACTTAAAATGGCCCAACCTTTATTATAGGGAGAATTAACTACAATCATCACATTCCTCCCGATTTGACGAAATCCGGTAATCGTATCGATTACTGTAAATTGCCCATAAAAAGAACCGATTTGTTTCCCCACATATTTTAATACCTTCCCGTGAGAAACAATTTCCCCATTAACATTCCATTCGTATTTAAAACGAGTCGTATCCGACTTATTTTCGAAACGCAATATCGCTTCTATCTCTACTGCATCTCCCAATATAGCAAAAGCCGTATAAGCAGAATAATAAATCTTCACCTTATTTATTTCCTTATAATCATAATTTCCCTTGTCTTTCAAACATCCGTATAAAAGGAGAATGTTCAAAACCCCTATGAATATTATTTTACTTTTCATAAATCCTCATATTTAAAATTTTAACCCAACACCGGAATCCCGTCCAGCATATCCATTCCATTATCTTCAATAACCGGCCTTCCCTCATCTTTCAACTTCCTCAAATAATATTTGAATTTCAACGACAATGCCCACAATTTATCTCTTTCTTCATCCCGGATGATTCCCACGCCTGTAGCAAGCATAAAATATCTGAATTTTTTTTCCGAATATTTACCGAGATATGATTTTTCCACCAACTCATCCCACCATTCCGGTTTTGAGATAAGATCACTGAAACGATAAATCAATCGACTGTAATAAAATTGCCCCGGATACAAAATTTCTCCTTCTTGAAGTTCTATAACAAGCCGCACCTCCCTATTACGTAATTCCGGAGCATTCTTCAGTGTTAAATATACCGTATCCATATATTGTCCGGGTTTAAAAAATGTTTTTTCAGGCATTTTATAGTAATCCGGCAATGCCGTAGTTTCTTCATCCACCACAGAAATTTTAAATTGCCCAGACTCTTGTAACGGTTTACCTATAAGTTTAAGCACAATAGGTATAATGATCTCATTTTCTCCTGCATAATAAAAAAATGAAAGAACCGTAGAGTCGGCATAACTCTTCACAAACTGTACATAATTTTTATCCGAATAGAACTTAATTTCTTCCTTTTTACAACCTGTGAAAAACAACGTAAAAAGAAATATATATATCAATTTTTCCATGTCTTTATATTTAATAAATATTTTCATTATCCGGAACGGGCAAAACAAAAAGCTTTCCTAAGATTATCTTTTTATGACCCGATAATATGGGTGCATTCAAACGTTTAAACATAAAAAACACCTCGCCTTCCGTTAAAAATTCCTTTTTATATTCCCACTTCAATTCATTCATAAATTCCTCTTCTCCGAGAACAGCACTTACGTGACGGGTAAGTCCGCGAGCCCTCCTTATTTCCTTCAGAATATTTTCCGCTTCTGTATATTTCCCGCTTTTATAATAAGATTCCGCCATAATATAATAAAGTTCCCCTAACCGTATGATCGGAATTATACGATATTGCACTCTCACTGCTTGTTTAGAGGAATTAGTATAGGCCCAACGGTATGAATATTCCTTATTATTTTCAGAATAAATCAAATGTCGTCTCAAATCTCCCTTATCTCCATTCATTTCATAAAGATCGGTACCTTCTGCCGAAGCTAAAGAAAACGTAGAGCCTTGCCCACTCTTAAAGTCTGCAATATGCTCGATCAAATCCCAATCAAAAAAAGCCAGTAAAATATCATCATACATCTTTATATATTTATTTCCTAATGTATTTGTAGAAAGATCTCCTGAATAAGTAAATCCATACCATCCATTTTTCTTGACATAGTTGTCATAAATATAACGTGCTTCTCGCCCTGCATTTTCAACATCGCCTTCATACATATACACACGAGCCAATAAAGCTCGAATAGCCACAAAATTCATCCGTGTCGCCCGGGTCTTAAAGAAATCGCCTCCCTTGGCGGCAGAAGCACCAAAACGGTAAGCAACCATCGATATGCCCGAATAATTCATGAGCGTATCGTATCGAGCAACAAATCGGGAGGCATTTTCTAAATCTTCTTTAACCTTAGTCATTATTTCCGAAACAGAGCATTTTTTCTCAAATGTAGATCCGAATGTTTCAAAATACGGAATATAATTACCCTCATCTTTTAAAATCGGTGCCGGAGCGAATAATCTCAACAAATCAAAATGGACAAAAGCCCGAATAGCCAAGGCTTCCCCATAAATCAAACACCTTTCGGCTTCGCCCAAGGGAAAAAAGGTAGAATCTCTTTTATCAATCTCTTCGATAAGCTTATTACAATTGGCAATTACTTGATAAGAACCTCGCCAAATAGTGGATATGGTCGATTTTACATCTGCATTCTCATAATTATAAAACTGAGCAGATAAATAATGATTCCATCCGTAATCTCCCATATTATACGTTTGAGCCAAGGCACTCAAAAACCCCCAAGACAAATTTCTTCCATATAATTCACCGGAAGACAATTTATTATAAATTCCGTTCAACGAATTGCGAAATCCCCTATAATCTGAAAATAAATGTTCGTCATCGATCAGAGATTTAGGATTTACATCCAACCATGAGTTACATGCAACTGTCGATATCGTCATATATAAAACGAATATAAATTTACATCTTTTCATTATCTTATCATTTAAAAGGTTGCATTTAAATTCAAATTAAATGTTCTTGCATAAGGATAATTTAAGCCTCGCTCCCTTCTTACAGTCGAAATATTAGATACATCTTTCATTCCGAATTTAATCCGAAGCATACTCAATCCTGCTTTCTTAAGAATTTTCGAATCAATATCATATCCTAACGAAAAGGAGTTAAAATCTACGGCATTGTAGTTCTGTACGAATCTGGAGGTCGAACGAGATACTTCTCCCCTCTGCGCAAGTGCTTTCAACCGAGTCATTTCTCCGAATTGTTTCCACCGTTCGGTCAATACTCTCCTATCTGCATTCGATGAATAGAGATCTACATTTTCAACCTTATTTACCAAGGTTTGATTATATATCTGTCCTCCGAACTCATATAAAAAAGATGCGAATAAAGAAAAGCCTTTATAGCTAATATTCAACCCGAAAGCCCCCCGTGCATCTGGTTCGGTATCGCCCAATATCATTTGATCATGAGAATTCCATTCATATGTAATTCTTCCATTTTCAAGTATATAAATCTCATTTCCATCCGTCGGATTAATCCCGAGCGACTTCATTCCCCATATTGATGTCAATGACCCGCCTTCCTTATACTTCATCAAAGGTTTAGCGTATTTGAGGTCTGCTTTCGTATATTGTGAATGAGCATAGCCCTCATACATAAGATCTACTCTATCATTATAAGCCTTCAACGATTCTGAAATCTTCAATATCTTATTTTTGTTATGCGAAAGATTCCCATAAGCTATTACATGCCAATCTTTATTTCTAAATAATGTCCAATGCGCATCCAACTCATAGCCACGATTGAGTACTTCACCCAGATTTTCCTTATACACAATAAATCCCGTAGAAGTCGGTAATGTCACATCCGTTATCAAATCGATCGTCTTTTTGTTATACCAAGAAAATTTAAATAATAATCTGTCTTTTAAAATTCCTATATCCATCCCCATGTCGAACATATTAGTCCGCTCCCATTTCAAATGATCATTTCCCAAATAGGTTATAAATACTCCATTCCCGGTAGAATACCACTTATCCATTACATTATAAGTATGTTTGGCTGCATAGGGAGGAAAATTTGTCTTTCCGGTTTGTCCGTAAGAACATCTTATTTTTAAATTCGTAATTATAGGAAAATCTTTTAAAAAATCGTAATTATGTAAATTAACACCTATACCCGAGGACCAAAAAGGAGCAAATTTCTTCTTCGTACCGAATTCCGAAGAGCCATCGAGTCTGCAAGATATATCCAATAAATAGATATTATCATACGTGTAATTGACAAATAAAAACGAACCGAACAAACGTGTGTGATTATCATTGAATGAGGGTTTTTTATCTATTTTCTGTGCATAATTAGGAGAATTTAATGCTCCGGAGGGAAAGCCTCTGTAACGGGAATAAATCCCGTCTATCTTATTCTCTCGGGCATTAACTCCTAAAGAAAAATTCATATAATGTTTATTCCATTCCTTAAGATAATTCAACACAATATTAGCATTCCAACTTATATTTTCCGACTTAGAGATCCATAAATCTCCCTTTAAATCACCTTCTTTCTTATCCTTATAAATTCCGGAATCCGGATCTTTAAAATCTTCGGAACTATAATTTTTCTTGGTTATTGAAAACTGGCTCCTTAACCTTATGTTCTCATAAATATACCAATCGATACTTAAATTATTGGTCAAATTATTATATCCGAGTCGACTAAAACTTTTTGTCATTTCTGCATCATACAAAGGATTAGGAGTAGGTTGTCCGGTATGCCATAAAGGCAAAGTCTCCAACAAAAATCCTTCATCGTCTTTATAGGTATCGTACGGCATCAAGCGCGTATAAGTTGCAAAATCACCATAAGGAGAATTCAATCCTTTCACGACATCAAATGTTACATGATTTTTTATTTGCAGTTTATTTATTCGATAACTGATATAGAATCCCGTACCTATTCTATTACGAAAAGAACCTTTCATCACTCCTTTCTGATTATCGTAACTCAAATCAGCACCAAAACTTACTTCTTTGCTCCCAGCTTTAATATAAAGTCCATGCTTATGGTTAAATACATTGTGCAAAGGTAATGAAGGCCAATCCGTATATACTCCCCTTAATATATTATTCTTTTTTTTCAGATACTCTGTCTGTAAAGCAAGGTGTCTTTTCTTATCCTGACTCTCATACAAGCCTGCCAATCGTTCAGCCTCCAGTTTTTCTTCCGCATTCATCAGATTATAATCCGATAAATCGGGAACGGTAAGTTCCGAATCCTGCATATAGGCAATCTGAACTCCTCCGGGTTTCAACGCTTTTGTTTCAATTACAATCACCCCATTTGCTGCCCGTGAACCGTATATTGCCGTTGCTGCCGCATCCTTCAGAATTGTGACACTCTCTATAAGATTCGGATCAAAATCATAAATTTTTTGAACATCCACCTCATATCCATCCAATATAAATACAGGAGTATTCGGATTATTCCTCAAAAAAGATTGAGACAGTTCTTGCTTATCCAATTCCATAATTCCTATTCCGGAACGCCCTCTTATATAAAATTCCGGAAGCGTATTGGGATCGGAGCCCATTTCATTATTTTTCATAACACGCAACGAAGGGTCGAAAACCTGAAGTACATTAATCAAATTTCTGGATGAAACTTTTAGGATATCCTCCCGATTTACCTTGACGGCATTACCGGTAAAACTCGATTTGCGGATTGTCCCGTATCCCGTTACCACAACATTATCCAAGGCCGTATGAACCTCTTTTAAACGTACATCCAAAGATTCGGAAAATCTTTCCGGCAGCACTTTCAATTCCCGAGTTTCCATCCCTATAAACGAAAAAATTAAAACAACGGAAGAAGAAACCTTGGGTATATTTAAAAAAAACTCCCCCTTGGTATTTGTCGATGTTCCCAACATACGGTTCCCTTTCACACGAACACTAGCTCCCGGTATTGCTTCTCCCCGTTCATCCCGAACCACACCTTTCAATACTACTGATTTTTGTTCCGAAAACAAAGAAAATTCATTCGGAGGATAAATAACAATTACCTTATCTTTAATCTGGTAATTTAATCTTGTGCCTTTCAGACACTCTTTCATAATAATGTGAATATCATCAGAGTTAACATCCAGGGATACAAAAGCAGCCTTATCCACAACTGCATCATTATAAACAAAGGTATACCCCAGTCCTCTCTTAATTTCTCGAAATACATCCTTTAGATGAGCATCCTTCAAAAGAATATGTATTTTCTGAGTAGCAGCCATCGTTGATGGCAACATAAGATGAAGAAAAAACAACATCATAAAAAACAAACGGTATGCCGTTTTTCTACGTTTTGTAAATAACATTTTTTTCATAAATTAAAATTATGGTTCGCACTATCTTATATATATTCTATCCTTAATTCTCCTGATTTTAATATTGCCTGCTTGCTCCAAAAGGCGAATAATGTCCTCGAAATTCCCATATCTTGGAGTCTCCAAAGTAAACTCTCTACTCTCTGCTTCGACATTTTCAAATACAACGGTAAAACCGTACCAACGTTCAAAAACCTTCATCATTTCTTTCAAAGGCTCCCGGTCAAACATAAAATACCCCTTTCTCCAAGCAACAACTAAAGAGGTATCTACTCGATTTATTACAGCCCGAGTTCCGGATATCGTAATTTGTTGAGACGGTGATAAACGACAGGAATGCTTCCCGTATAAAACATCGACACAGCCACTAATCAACGTCGTAGTAATCGGCTCATTTCTATAATTTTTTACATTAAATTCCGTTCCTAAAACCTGTATCGCACAAGAATCGTTTATTCTCACGACAAAAGGACGAGATGTATCTTTCCGCACCTTAAAATAAACTTCTCCAGAAGCATAAACCTCTCGTTCTCCCGAAGGAAATACCAAAGGAAAGCGCAGACAAGAAAGAGAATTAAGCCATACAACCGTACTATCCTCAAGCATAAGTTGGTACTCTCCTCCTACAGGAATATGAATTTCTCCCCATTTAATTTCCTCTTCTTCAGAAGAAAAATTTTCAACCACAAGTTTATCTTCCGATAAACGCATGAAATTTCGAGCAGAAAATCTTATTACCTTTTTATCCAAATCATTTAAAACGAGAGTATCTCCATTAGGTAATTTCATAAAAGCTAAATAATTACCTGGAAGTATCTGATGTTTTTTCGAAAATAAAGAATCTCCAAAAAAATATAAGCTGAAAGCAAAAAACAAC
>JBGZEX010000012.1:0-20395 GCA_041846495.1 Marinifilaceae bacterium | reverse complement strand
GAAAAAATCTTCCTTGACGCTTCCCGTTTGTCGGACTCCCGGAGTCACTCTTCGTATTTCGGGAAAATACCGGGAAGATTTTGAAGGAAAAAATAATGATGATTGAATGGGAGAGGAGTAATAAACAAGCCTCTGCAGTTTTCAATTCTGCAGAGGCTTGTAGGGGTGTCGGAATTATATTCCGAGAATGTCGGGGCCTTGGATGAACATTATGTCTTTGGGGATACCGGCATTTTTTATTTTATCGAGGTCTTCCTGAAGTTGTTGAGGAACGACCCCTTTCTCGGTTATGAGTCGGGAAGCTCCTTCGTAATCGCCGTCTCCTTCGAGCATGATGTAACGGGCGGCCAAACGCTCTATTTCCTTTTCCATTTTTTCTTTATCGATAAGGTATTTGCCCTGGGCATTGCGGGTAATGGCTCCGCTTTCCAATAATGCATTGAATTGCATCATATTCGCCTTCCCGTGGGCTGAGGCGGCGCCGAAACGGGTGGAGCGGAATATGCCTGCTACGAAGGTGACATAATTGTCCATCAAGTCTTTATTCTCCAAAAGTCCCCATTCGACCATTCGGGCTACGCAATAAAGTCCCAATACGTCGGCCTTGGCTTCTTCGATAGCCGAATAGCTGTCTTTAAGAGCATCCCGCGCCTCTTCTTTTTCGTTCAACGTATATTTTATGCCGATACCGTGAGATACTTCGTGGAACATTGTGTTTTCGAAAAAAGCGTCGAATTTAATATGTTTTTCCTGCTCGGGAGCAATCATGATCCGGGATATGGGAATTACGATTTTTTCGAATTTCGCCTGCATGGAATTTTTGAGCTGAAGTTTCCGGCTGCCTTTTGCAAGTTGTACCCGGGGATCGTTAGGGAGGTTGATAGCGATATTTTTGCTTCCGGCATTGCAATCTCCGGCATAGTAGACTACGTCGTATGCATTGATATCCGGATTGGTGTTCGCTTTTTCCTGTTTGTAAACCTCGGGTACGGGAAGATTTTCTTGGAGTTTTTGGAAATAAGAGGCAAAAGCGGAAAGTTTGGCACTCCATTCCTTATCTTTTACCAATACCTGTCCGGAAGTGGAGGAACGGTATCCGAAAAGTTGATCTTCATAATTTTCGATAGGACCTACCACAAAATCCAAAGTATTGTTTTTCATATCCATCCAGGCCATGTCGCTTTCCAGGTAGTCGTCCGTCAACAGGGCTTGAGCTCTGAGGCGCAGATAGTTTTTCAATCCTTCGTCTTCGGCTAATTCCGAGGCTTTATTCAAGAGTTCGGCAGCTTTTTTGATTTTTCCTTCGAATGCGATATGATAGGGGATGAGTTTCAGTTTTCCCTCCGCATCCCTGCGTACGATACTGTAAGAGTCGTTCTTAAGCGGTTCTTCCCAGGCTTCGAACTCTTTTTTTGTCATGTCCCGGGGATAGAAGTTGGCTCCTGCGGGTTTGTCGCCTGCGGTTTTTATAAAAGGGAGATTCCCGTTCAATCTGTCCCATGGACCGTAATTGATATTCAGGTATTTTACCATAGCCGGATCGGAGATTCCCGTAAATAATTGTTCTTTATCTCCATAAGCTTCCTCCCAAAAAATCTCATTCATGATATCGGCTGTTTCCATAAAAATCCGGAGCATGACCTTTTCATTATCGCTGAGTTTGGAAATATCCGTTTTCAACTCGAATTCGGCATATTGGTCGGCCAATATTTGCATCTGAGTTTTTTCCTGTTTGCATCCGAATGCCGCAAGGGCTATTCCGATAATTATTCCATTTATTTTCTTCATGTATATTTAGATTTTATTGATTCGTTTTCAGCCATTTATCTAACCATGCAAAAAAAGTACGTTGCCATAATATGCCGTTTTGACATTTCAGCACCCAATGGTTTTCATCCGGGAAATAAAGGTATTCGGCAGGTATACCCCGCATGCGGGCTGCATTGAAGGCCGACATGCCTTGGGAGGCGTCGATACGGAAATCTTCCTGTCCGTGTATGACTAAAATGGGGGTATCCCATTTGTCTACGAATTTATCCGGAGAATTCGCATAGGAACGCTGTGCCGTTTTATTCTTTTTGTCCCAGGGAGCTCCTCCCAAATCCCAGTCTACGAACCACATCTCTTCGGTTTCGTAATATTGGGCATTGAGGTCGAACATCCCGTCGTGGGCTATGAAGGCTTTGAATCTTTTTTCGTGATGTCCGGCGAGGTAGTATACGGAATATCCTCCGTAGGATGCTCCTACGCAACCCAAGTTTTCGGGATCCACATAGGATAATTTGGCGGCATAGTCTATGGCGGAAAGATAATCCCTTATATTTTGTCCCGAGTAATCTCCGCTTATCTGCTCCAACCATTCTTTCCCGAATCCCGGAAGACCTCTGCGATTGGGAGCCACAACGACATAACCCTTGGCTGCCATCATTTGAAAATTCCAGCGATAGCTCCAGAATTGACTGACGGTGGATTGAGGGCCCCCTTCGCAAAAGAGGAGGGCCGGATATTTTTTATTCGGGTCGAAATGGGGAGGGAGTATAATCCAGGTCAGCATTTCTTTTTTATCGCTCGTATTCACCCAATGTTTTTCGACCTTACCCATCGTAAGTTGCGAGAGGAGGTTTTTATTCACGAAGGAGATTTCCGTATCGTTTCCGGTTTCGGGATCCACCCGGAATATTTCGGTCGGTCGACTCATCGACTGTTTGGTGGCAATCAACAATCCGTTATCGGCCACTTGTACGGAGGTATAATTATGTATGCCTTCGGTGACTTTTTTTATTTTACCGGAATTCAAATCGAGACGATAGATTTCGTCCGTAGCCTTGTGATCGGATATGAAATAAAGAGTGGTGTCGTTTCCCCATACGATGCCTTCGGCATTTTGATCGAAATTCATACTGTAATCTTTCTTTCTCCCCGTTGCCAGTTCCATTATGAAAATCCGGATTTTATCGGCTTCGTAGCCGTCTCTTTCCATGCTTCCCCATGCCAATAATTTACCGTTCGGAGATATGACCGGATTATTATCGTATCCCATCATCCCCTCGGTGAGATTTTGGGTTTTACCGTTTATGAGGTCGTATTTATAAAGGTCGCTATTGGTGGAACGGGCATATTCGATACCTTCTTTTTTACGGGAGGTATAAATAATGCTCTTGGAGTCCTTCGTCCAGGTTAATTGTTCCACTCCGCCGAAAGGACGTACGGGAGATTCCCATTTTTCACCCTCCATTATATCTTTGCCCGGAGAGGAGATAACTATGCCCGGGTGATAGTCCGCAACGAAGGGATGGGTATAGGTTTCCACCCAATGGTCCCAATGCCGGTAGAATTGCGAACCTATGAGGCGACCGGTAGCTTTCGGAAGGTCGGGATGCAGATCCTGTACGTCTTTTTCGAGTTTTACCTCTTTTAGCAACAATATTTTTGTCATATCCGGAGCATATAAAAATCCCTGTATCCCTCCTTTTATTTTGGTTACGGCTCTTACATTCGCTCCGTCGGGAGTTATTTCATAAAGTTGGCCTTCGGAAATATAAGCGATATGCTTGCCGTCGGGAGTCCATACGGGGGAAGACTCGTTTGCGGAGGTATGGGTGATTCTCCGGGCTTTTCCTTCCCGAATATTTTGCACGTATAAATCCGTAAATCCTCTGTCTTTTTCTTTGTCGAAAAAAGTAACCGGATATACGATACTCTTTCCGTTGGGAGATACGGAAACTCCTCCTATACGTCCGAACGACCATAATATCTCCGGACTCATGATATCGGATTCGAGTTTGAATTCCGGATCGGAAAATACGGGAGTATATCCCTTATCTTCGTTTGTACCTTCGTTTTTTGTCGGTTGATTACATGCCATAGCTAATAATATGCAAGCCGGTAAAATTAATTTTTTCATATGATCTTATTTTTGAGGAGTCGTATTCATGGCTTCTACTATCTTGATTTTCAGCTCTTCGGCGAGTTCCGGATTGTCGGCAATCAAAGTCTTAACGGCTTCGCGTCCTTGTCCGAGTTTGGTATCTCCGTAAGAAAACCAGCTTCCGCTTTTTTTAATGATGTTGTATTCTACACCGAGGTCTACGATTTCTCCCGTAAGCGAAATGCCTTCTCCGTACATGATATCGAATTCCGCTTTCCGGAATGGGGGAGCCACTTTATTCTTCACTATTTTCACCCGGGTATGGTTGCCGATTACATCTTCTCCGTCTTTAATCTGTCCTATTTTTCGAATATCCAAACGTACCGAGGCATAAAATTTCAGGGCATTTCCTCCTGTGGTAGTTTCCGGATTTCCGAACATAACTCCTATTTTGTCCCGCAATTGGTTGATAAACATACAACACGTATTCGTTTTGCTGATGGTTGCCGTAAGTTTGCGCAATGCTTGCGACATTAACCGGGCTTGAAGTCCCATTACGCTGTCGCCCATTTCTCCTTCGATTTCCGCTTTGGGAGTAAGGGCGGCCACCGAATCTATTACAACGAGGTCTACGGCTGCCGAGCGGATTAACTGATCGGTAATCTCCAAAGCCTGTTCTCCGTTATCGGGCTGGGAAATAAGCAGGTTCTCCGTATCCACTCCGAGTTTTTCGGCATAAAATCGGTCGAAGGCATGCTCCGCATCTATAATGGCTGCGATGCCTCCCGTTTTTTGAGTCTCTGCAATGGCATGTATGGCCAGCGTGGTCTTACCTGAGGATTCCGGTCCGTATATTTCAATCACCCGCCCCTTGGGATATCCTCCGACTCCGAGTGCCTTGTCCAAAGCAATGGAACCCGAAGAGATAACGGGTATATCTTCCACCCGGTTGTCCCCTAATTTCATAATGCTTCCCTTGCCGAAGTTTTTTTCAATCTTGTCCAAGGTGAGTTGCAGCGCTTTAAATTTTTCCTGATCGATATCTTTTCCCATATTATTAATGTTTTTCGATTATTTGATTTGCATGATCTCCGGTTTTTACCTTTGTGATGATTCTTTCGATATATCCGTTTTCGTCTATGATGAAAGTGGTTCTTACGATGCCCATATATTTTCTGCCGTACATGCTTTTTTCCGCCCATACGCCGTACAAGCTCGATATTTCTTTTTCCGTATCGGCAATGAGGTTGAATGAAAGGTTGTGTTTTGCAATGAATTTCCGATGAGAGGAAACGGGATCCGGGCTAATACCGACCACTTCATATCCTTTATCCGTCAAGAGCGAATAATTATCGTTGAGATTGCAGGCTTCCGCCGTACATCCCGAAGTATTGTCCTTGGGATAGAAATAGAGAACGAGTTTTTTCCCTTTGAAGTCGGAAAGACTTATTTTCTTGTTATCTTGATTTATCCCTTTAAACGCAGGGGCTTTATCTCCTTCTTTTAATGTAATCATTTCGTTTTTTTAATGCAACCTATACAAAAGTAAGAATATATTGTTATACTATAAAGTTAATGATTGCAAATCTTGTGACTTGTTCGGATAATTCTCATATTTCCGCTTTTATTTTTTCATCAATGGTTGCAGTAGACAAGGAAATTTGAATTTCTCGCGTAACAATCCTTGCGATATGTCTGTTGTATGGATTTCCTTGCACGCAGGGGCCGACGATCGGGGATACCGGCTCTTTTTCAATATTTTATTTGTTTGTATTTTAAATCTATTGAGAATTAATTTTGATATTTAATGTGTAATTGCTAATTTTGCAGAAGATATAACAAACAAGCCGTGTAGTGTGTAAAAAATAACAAAGTGTATGTTTCAAAATTTTAGTTTTCAAGAGTTTCTCAGTGCTTTTATCGTATTGTTTGCAGTAATTGATATAACGGGGTCCATCCCCATCGTAATGGGGATGCGAGATGAGAAGAGGGTGTATAGTTCGCTGGGAGTTTCCGGTATTTCTTTGGCCATATTGATTTGTTTTTTGTATGTAGGACAAGGATTGTTGGGGCTTTTCGGAGTGGATATTTCCTCTTTTGCCGTTGCGGGCGGTTTGGTTTTATTGGTATTGGCGGTAGAAATGCTATTCGGCATACAGGTGTTCAAGGACGACGGTCCCAATTCTTCGGCTACCATTGTGCCGTTGGTGTTTCCTCTTGTAGCGGGTCCGGCGGTACTTACCACTTTATTGTCCTTGCGGGCGGAATACAGCCATATCAATATCATTCTCGCCTGTATCGTGAATATTATTATCGTATATATCGTATTGGAAAAGGTGTATTACGTGGAAAGGCTTGTCGGCAAACAGGGCATTTATATATTGCGTAAATTCTTCGGAATTATTCTGCTGGCTATGTCCGTGAAACTCGTGGCTTCCAATATCGCATTTTTGTTGACGTCTTTGACGAAATAAAGCGAAACGGAAGTTTTTGCAGATGGGTACGATACTGTTGAATACGGCTTATTTTCCCCGTATTTCTTATTTTAAGGAAATAAAGAAATACGAATCCGTCCGTATCGAAGCATGGGAGACTTTCGGAAGGCGCAGCCCTCGCAACCGTTGCGAGATATTGTCGGCAAACGGAATTTTGTTGCTCACGGTGCCGGTGGTCAAGGCCGGGCGGAAGAAGATTCCAACCCGGGATGTGAGAATCGACTATTCGGAACCTTGGCAGAAAAAGCATTTTCGTGCCTTGGAATCGGCTTATGCGAATTCTCCTTACTATCTTTATTATATCGATGACATTATGTCCTTTTTCCAAAACCGGGAAAAATTCATCATCGATTTGAATATGAAAATATTGGAAACACTTTTTTCGATATTGGGGTGGAATAAATCCCTGGGTTTGTCCGAAGATTATGTCTTTGAATCGGATAATACGGCGGATTACAGGGGAAGTTCATCCGTATCGCATCGGGAGATAATTCCCGGCATTCCGCTTGCTTATCGCCAGACTTTCGGAGAAAAGTTCTCTTTCGTTCCCGATTTGAGCATATTGGATATGCTCTTCAATTTAGGGCCCGATACGGATGGTTTTTTGAATCGAACTTTTTCGTAATTGTTTTCCTTCTTAGAATAAGGAGCGTATTAAGAGGAGGTTATGGGAATATATATTCAGTTCTTCGTTGAAAATACCGTTATGGTCGATTTTATCGATTCTCACTTTTCCCGAAGCATGGATGATACGATTGCCTTTCCATAATATTCCTACATGGGTGATATGTTCGTTATCTCCGAAGAAAGCCAGGTCCCCGGGTTTCGCTTCCTGAAGAAAAGAAAGCGGTGTCCCGCAGCCGGCTTGTTGATAGGCATCCCGCGGCAATTTTATTCCGGCTAAACGATAGACGATTTGAGCGAATCCGGAACAGTCGATACCGTAAGGCGTACGTCCTCCCCATAGGTAAGGCGTATTATAGTATTGCATGGCGTAACCGATAAGAGTTTCTCTTATGTCTTCTCTCTCCGGTTGGGTTTTCATCGTATTTACGAGTTCATAGGTTTCGTTATCCAGTCTGAATCTCTTGCTTGTCTTGTCGAAAAAAGGAAAAATACTGCCGGATACGATGAGTTTATTACCGTAATCGTCCGGTTTTTTAATGATGTTAAGGGTATCTTTGGCGATGGGATGTGGATAACTTATATATTCTCGGGCAAAGGTTTCCGAAACGGGCATATGCATTTTGCCGTCTATCCAACCGCAGTATTCATCGTGAGAACCTTTTATATATACCCAGTTTTTCTCTTCCTCGAGCACTTCGTATAATTCCCCGAATATCAGTTGCGACACCATTTCGCTCCTTTCCGAGCGATCTTTTCTCATGGGGATTATGCTGAGATTCGATATTCCGTATCCCATAGTCTTTCGTTTTTGCAAATTTAGGAATATTTATCGTAAGCCCGGAGTAGGGGATAGAAATAATTGTGATTTATTTTCTCTATTTACGGGTTTATGTGGTATATTTGTATAAGTGTGTTTATTGAACGCAGATATTATGAGAAATTTTAATTATTATAATCCGGTACGAATTCTATTCGGTAAAGGGAAACTCTCTCTTATGAGTCGTTTTATTCCGGTCGGTTCCAAAGTGCTCGTCACCTACGGCGGCGGAAGTATCAAACGCAACGGAGTGTACGATAAGGTAATGGAAGCCCTTTCGGGATACGAGGTTGTGGAGTTCGGGGGCATAGAGCCCAATCCTCATTACGAGACTTTAATGAAAGCGGTTGCTGTCGTAAAGCGGGAGGAGGTGGATTTCATGGTTGCCGTAGGAGGCGGATCGGTAATCGACGGGACTAAATTCATTGCAGCGGCAGCTTATGCCGGATTGGAGGATTCCTGGGAGTTGGTTACCCGTAAGTCTCCGGTTACGGGAGCTTTGCCTTTCGGGACGGTGCTTACCCTCCCCGCAACGAGTTCGGAAATGAATAGCGGAGCCGTGATTACGAAGGCTTGTACGAAAGAGAAACTGGCCTTCGGTTCCGACTGTCTTTTTCCCCGTTTTTCGGTTTTGGATCCCGATTTTACTTTTTCTCTGCCTCTGAAACAGATAGCAAACGGACTTGTAGATACTTTCGTGCATGTAGTCGAGCAATATCTGGTGTATGATAAAGCTATGGTTTCGGATCGGTTTTCCGAGGCCTTGATGAGAAATATCATAGAATTGGCGCCTCGTGTATACAAAGAGGAAAGAGATTACGAGGCTATGGCGGATTTTATGTGGACGGCTACTATGGGATTGAACGGATTGATAGCATGCGGACTTAAGGGGGATTGGGCGACTCATATGATAGGTCATGAACTTACCGCTCTTCACGGATTGGACCATGCGGTAACTTTGGCCATCGTCTTGCCGGGACTTATGAGAGCGGTTAAGGAAAAGAGAAATTTTAAAATGGCGGAATATGCCTATAAGGTATGGGGTATATCTCCGGACGAAGAAAATGCAGCGAATAAGGCTATTGCTCGTACGGAAGCATTTTTCAACGGATTGAATATAAAGACCAAATTGTCGGATTACGGTATAGGACGGGATACCGTCGAGGAAATTGTGCGCCGGTTCGAAGCCCGTCTGCCTCTTCCCGTATCGGGAGTAGAAGATATAAGTCCGGCGGAAGTAGGGCAAATACTTTTATCCGTACTTTGATGTCGCATCCCGTAATATTCAGGGCTTCTGCCGGAGCCGGTAAGACTTTTGCGCTTACGATGGAATTCTTCCGGTTGATATTCCGCAATCCTTACGAGTATAAAAACATTCTTGCCGTGACTTTTACGAATAAGGCGACGGAGGAAATGAAGTCGAGGATAATAGGGGAGTTGTATAAGATATCCCGGCATGAAAAAAGCGGCTATGTCCCGCTCCTGGTGGAAGAACTCGGTATTAGCCGGGAAGAAATGGCCGTTAAGGCTCGTGCGGCGCTTGCACTCCTGCTTCATGATTACAGTCGTTTTTCGGTGACTACCATCGATCGCTTTTTCCAGCAGGTGTTGAAAGCTTTTACCCGGGAATTGAATGTATTTCCCGGGTATAATGTGGTTTTGGACCATAGTCTTATTTTGGAAGAGGCTGTGGAGAGAGTGATAGAGAAAAGTCTCGATGATGCGGATTTACGCCGCTGGCTTAGGCAATTGATACGGTTTAATGCGGATGAAGGCAGGAGTTGGAATATAAAAGAAAGTATAATCCGTATAGGAAATGAGGTTTTTAAAGAGGAATATGCCGGTATTGCCGATGAATTGCATAAGATGCTTTCGAATAAGGGGGCTCTCGAGGCATATGCCGGATTTCTTCGTTCGATTGTCGGAACTTATGAAGAAACCCTTTATGCCAAAGGGGTTGAGGGGTGTGAACTTATCGAAAAACACGGATTGGAGACAACGGATTTTAAATATGGAAAAACTGCCTGTACGGCTTATTTCCATAAATTGAGGGAGAGGGAGTTTTCCCCTCCGGGGAAGCGGGTATATGCATCCGTAGAAGACGAATCCGTATGGTATAAACCGGACTCTCCCAAACGCGGACTTATAGAATCCGTTCTTCCTCCTCTTATGACATTGATGAGGGATATCGTAGATTATTATGACCGGAACTACAGGGAATATCTTACGGCTCAAAAACTCTATCGCAATCTCTTTCAGTTAGGCATATTGGAAGACGTATATGCGGAAATACGAAATTATTGCGAGGAGGAAGGCAAACTTCTGCTCAGCGATACGGTCAAAATTTTGAATTCCTTGATAAGAGAAGGGGATACCCCTTTTATTTACGAAAAGATAGGGAATTATTATAAGCATATAATGATTGACGAGTTTCAGGACACCTCCGTTTTGCAGTGGAAGAATTTTTTGCCTCTCGTTGCCAATTCGCTTTCCGTGGGAGGTTCCGCTTTCTTCGTAGGAGATGTCAAACAGAGTATTTACCGTTGGAGAAACGGCGACTGGACACTCTTGGATCATGGGGTCGAAAAGGATTTTACTCCTGATTATAAGGTGTTGAACTCCAATTGGAGAAGTGCGGCGGAAGTGGTCCACTTCAATAACATCTTTTTCGAGAGAGCCGTCGAATATACGGTAAATTTTTTCAAGGCCGGTTTGAATGCCGTGATGGGTACAGAACTTCCTTCTTCGGAGACGGAAGGGGAGAAGGACGAACGGGATATGGGTATCCGGGCCTATGCGAAAATGATGGCTGCGGCTTATTCGGATATTGTCCAAAAGACGGAGAGCGATGAGCGAGGTTATGTGGATATAAGTTTCGGGCCTTCCAAAGACGAAGAAGACAGCGATGCGGCTATTATGCGAGAAGTGATCGATATAATCGGAAATATCCGGAACAGGGGAGGGCGATTCAGGGATACGGCTGTGATTGTGCGTACGGGAAAAGAAGGGGCTGTTGTCGCCGATGCTTTTATGGAATATAATAAGAATAGCGCCGATACCATAAATTTCGTTTCCGGGGACTCTCTTTATCTTGCGTCCTCTCTTTACGTATCCTTTATTACGGAAGTACTCGGATATATGGAAAATCCCTTCGATGCGGTCAATAAGGCTGCAATATACTGTCATTATCATTCTTATGTACTGAAAAATCCCCGACCCTATTATTTCCGGGGAGACGAAGGCGATATATTTTTCGATATGACCGGGCGCCGTTCGGAAGATTTACGTATGAATGCGGGTTCGATTTTCGAAAGGGTAGAGTTTATTATAGATTATTACGGACTGACGGATATGCCGGAAGAGATTCCCTATATAACCGGATTTCAAGATGCCGTACTCGATTTTATGTCGCAGGGAATCAATAGTGTCGCTTTTTTCTTGGAATGGTGGGAAGAAGAGAAAAACAAGCGTTTGCTCTCTACGTCCGAGGATACGGATGCCGTAAGGATTATCACCATTCATAAATCCAAAGGTTTGGAATATGCTTATGTCATCATGCCTTTTTGTTCATGGGAATTGGATTCTGCCAAACATCGTTCCGTCCTTTGGTGCGCCAATCGGGAAAACGGATTCGACACATTGGCTTACGCTCCTTTATACTATAGTCCGGATTTGGCTGCAACTTTTTTCTCGGACGAATATATGGCGGAACATATGCGCTCTTACGTGGATAATCTCAATCTCCTCTATGTAGGTTTTACCAGAGCAAAATACGAATTGTACGTACGTCCATATGCTCCGAAAGAACGGAAAAATGAAAAAAATATCCCCTTGTCCTTAGGCGTATACGAATTGATATACCGGGTTTTGGAAGATATCCGCATGCGGGGAGAGGGCATTTTGCCCCTATCGGAACCGGGTATCCTGATTTACGGACAACCTCGGGTATTCGAGAAAAAAGCGGAAAAATCGACCGATTTTTTTCGTATGGACGCTTATAGAGTGAATACGCCCCGCTCTTTGGTGAAAATTCGTTATTCCCATTCTCTGTATGCCTCGGATAAACGCGACAAGGCATTGGATAAGGGAAAAGTTTTTCACGAAGTATTCCGGAATATCGTTACGGCGGAAGATGCGGAACCCGTATTACTTCGTTATATGCGCAGCGGTTTGATAGATGCGGAAGAGGCCGGCTTTTATATCGACATCTTTAAACGTTCGGTTCAATCTTTGCCCGTTTCGGAATGGTTTGCAAGGGGTTTGAAAGTCTATGTCGAAAGGGATATTCTTTTGGCGGACGGTTCCAAATACCGTCCGGACAGAGTAGTGGACGACGGGCGTTCGGTTACGGTCGTAGATTATAAATTCGGAGAGACGGAAACGTCTGCCCATAGGCATCAGGTGGCTTATTATTGCAAATTGTTCCGGAATATGGGATATCCGGAGGTAAAAGGCTATTTATGGTATGTGACGGGAAATAAAATCGTCCGGGTTTAGTCCCATCCTTTTATTTTAAGTTTTAAACAATATCGAACGATTTCGAGGTTTCCTTTATCAATTTTTTAGCTTAAGCTTCGAGGGGATTGAGAATTTGATAGTAAATCACATCTTCCCATCCGTCTCTTCGTTTGAGCCATTGTTCCCGGTACCCGGTTTGCTTAAAGCCTATTTTTTCGAACAGGCGTTTGCTCTCGATGTTGTTGCTGGGTATGCTTGCATATACCTGATGAAGTCCTAAGGTATCGAAACAGTAAAAAAGCAAAAGTTTGATAGCATTATGAGCATAGCCTTTTTTCCGTTTTTCGGTGCGGTGAATCATAATACCGAGACCTGCCCGTCGGTTATAAGGATCGAAATCGTATAATTCGATGGTCCCGATAGGTTCGTTATTCTCCTTATCCACCATCATAAGGCGCAACTGTTTGGTTTCGTATATGTCCAAATGTGCGTTCTCGATATATTTTTTAAGAGTATAATGAGAAAAAGGAGCGATCGTATTGCTGACATCCCATAAAGTCATGTCGTTTTCCCATGTATACAACCATTCCAAATCTTCGGGTTCGATGGCCCGTATCAATATCTTCTCGTTTTCTAACATTCTGTGGTTTTTTACTTTTTGCAAATATATACAATAGATTCGATTATTATAGTTAATTTTCAATTTTGATTCTTCCTCCTTCTCCGATGCAAGTTAATAAATATCGATTAAAATAGGAACAGATGCGGATTTTTATCGAATTGAATTTTAAAATAATTAGTTTTGCAGAAAGGATGTGAATTTATATTATGTACGATTCATTATGCATATTGGGACCTACTGCAAGTGGGAAAACGGCTATTGCCGTAGAGGCTGCGTATCGTTTGGGAGGAGAGATAATAAGTGCCGATTCCCGGCAGGTTTATAAAGGGATGGATATAGGAACGGGAAAGGATTTGGACGATTATGAAGTGGGAGGGAAGAGTATTGTCTATCACATGATAGATATAGTACCTGCCGGAGCTAAATACAATCTATTCAAATATCAAAGCGATTTTATCAAGGTGTGGAAAGGATGTGCGGAACGGGGTGTGTTTCCGGTCATATGCGGAGGAAGCGGTATGTATATCGAAGCCCTGATAAAAGGCTACCGTCTGGATCCCGTACCGGAAAATCCGGCTCTTAGAGCCGAATTATCCGGATATTCCATAGAAGAATTGGCACATATATTATCCCGGTATAAGAAACTGCATAATACGACGGAATTAGATACGCCTAAAAGAGCTATAAGGGCTATTGAAATACAGGATTATTATTCGAAGCATAAGGCGGAGACCGGAGAAGTTCCGCTTATACATCCTCTAATCGTCGGTGTGGATATCAACCGGGAGGAACGGAGAAAAAGAATCAGTGTCCGTTTGAGAAAACGCTTGGAAGAAGGTATGGTGGAAGAGGTGGAAAAACTTCTCAAACAGGGAATTCCGTCTGAAGATCTTATCTATTACGGTCTCGAATACAAGTATATAACCCTGTATCTTACGGGAGCATCGTCTTATGAAAATATGGTAAAGGAACTTGAAACGGCTATTCATCGATTTGCCAAAAGACAGATGACGTGGTTTCGAAAAATGGAGAGGGAAGGTATCTCTATTCATTGGATGGACGGTCTTGCCGGAAAGGAGGCGATCGTCGATGAAATTGTCTCTTTGCTGTCCCTTAGATAATTTTTTCGATTATTTCCGTTGATTTTCAAATTGAAAACTCGTATTTTTCGATAGTTTATGCCAAGTCTTTCCGATGTAAATCGATAAATGTCAATGAGTCTGAAAATGGATGTGAATTTTTATCGAGTTGAGTTTTAAAATAATTAGTTTTGCAGAAAGGGTTTTGAAATTTATATACGGCTTATTTATGTATATTGCAATTTGCAGCAAGCGAGGGAACCACTATTGCCGTAAAGACTGTGTATCGTTTGAAAAACGATTGAAATTTTCTTCGTAGAATTTAGACAAGATTATTTTAAAAGTTATGAATATTCAAGAGGTACGTGATTATTGCATGCAAATGGATGGAGTTTGTGAGGAATTTCCTTTCGATGATAATACCTTGGTATTTAAATTATGCAATAAAATGTTTTTGTTGATGCCGCTGATTGCCGAAGAGCATTTTATTATGGTTAAATGCGAGCCGGAGCAAGCTGTCCGATTGAGAGAGGAATATGCTGCGGTACGACCGGCTTGGCATATGAATAAAAAACATTGGAATATGATTTATATCGAAAGAGATATGCCGGACAATTGCATTCTGGAATGGATAAATCATTCATATCGTCTCGTATATGAAAAATTGCCCTGGAGAAAAAGACCGGGAGCAGAGTAGGGCTTAATTGTCCTCTGTTTTCAATTTAAATCGGTCGGTTTGCCGTTCGAGGTTTTTATAAATGCTCCGTTTTCGACTCTCTTTATTTGCCGCATGACATAACGTCATAAAATGTCAGCGCTAATTCGCATTTCGAATGGGAATAACGGGATTTCCTTGGTTGGCATGGGAATTGCCTTGTCATAGGACATGAAAATAAGTATAATTTAAAATATCATACTATGGCAAATGGAAAAATAGGAGTATCTACTCATGATTTATTCCCGATAATTAAGAAATTTCTCTATTCGGATCACGATATATTCTTGCGTGAAATAGTGTCTAATGCCGTCGATGCGGTTCAAAAGCTGAAAGTTGTTGCCAAAACCGACGATTTCAAGGGAGAATTGGGCGAACTTAAAGTAAATGTCGTTGCGGATAAGACTAAAGGGACGCTTACGGTATCCGATAACGGTATCGGAATGACGGCGGAGGAAGTGGATAAATACATCAACCAGATCGCCTTTTCCGGAGCCGAAGAATTTTTGGAAAAGCATAAAGACGATGCGGCGACTATAATCGGACATTTCGGACTCGGATTTTATTCGGCTTTTATGGTGAGCGATCGGGTGGAGATTCTTACCAAATCGTATAAGGAAGGAAGCCGGGCCGTGCGTTGGAGTTGTAAAGGAGATCCCGAATATTCGCTTGTCGAGGACGAACGTGCGGAAAGAGGGACCGACATTATCCTGCATATAAACGAAGAAGATAAAGAGTTCCTTGAAGAAAATAAGTTGAAGGAATTGTTGAATAAATATTGTAAATTCCTGCCTGTACCTATCGTATTCGGCAAGAAGAAGGAATGGAAGGACGGAAAGGAAGTGGAGACGGCGGAGGACAACATAATCAACGACACGGAACCTGCATGGACCCGGAAGCCTGTGGATTTGAAAGAGGAGGATTACAGGAATTTTTACCGCACGCTTTATCCTATGGCCAACGATCCTCTTTTCCATATACATTTGAATGTGGATTATCCTTTTAATCTCACCGGTATTTTGTATTTTCCCAAAATAGATACGAAACTGGAATTGCAACGAAATAAAATACAGTTGTATTGCAATCAGGTCTTCGTAACCGATTCGGTAGAGGGTATCGTGCCGGATTATCTTACGCTTTTGCACGGTGTTATCGATTCTGTGGATATTCCTTTGAACGTATCCCGTTCCTATCTCCAAAGCGACCGGAATGTAAAGAAGATATCGAGTCATATAACTAAAAAAGTATGCGACAGTCTGGCGGATATTTTCAAAGACAACCGTCCCGATTATGAAAAAAAATGGGATGATCTTAAAGTGTTCATAGAATATGGAATGCTTACGGACGAAAAATTTGCAGAGAGAGCCAAAGATATCGTTTTGCTCAAGACGACGGAGGATAAATACCATACGATAGAGGAATTCGATAACCTCGTCAAATCGAATCAAACCGATAAGGACGGAAATATCGTATATCTGTATGCCACCGATAAAGAGGAGCAATATACTTATATTGAAAATGCCAAAGCCCGGGGATACGAAGTTTTGATGCTGGACGGCCAATTGGATACCCATTTTATCGGTTATATGGAGCAGAAAAACGAAAAACACCGTATACTGCGGGTCGACTCCGATGTATTGGATAAGCTTATCGCTAAGGACACTTCAAGGAAAATCAAATTTTCGGAAGAGGAGAGAAAGGATATGCAAACGATATTCGATTCTCAATTGCCCAAGGGAGAAGCGGTTTTCAATGTAGCTTTCGAAGCTTTGGGAGCAGAGGAAAAACCGGTGATGGTGACCCGTTCGGAATTTATGCGACGTATGAAAGAAATGGCGGCTATGAATCCGGGGATGAGTTTTTACGGAGCGATGGGAGACCATTTTTCCCTTGTCATCAATACGGATCACCCCGTGATTGACCGTATCCTCCAGGCAGAGAAAACCCAGTTGGCGGCTACTCTCGACCCCATTCGAGAGGCTATAAAAGCCGAAGAGAATAAAAAAGCCGAAATTAAGGATTTGAATAAGGATAAAAAATCGGAGGAAATGCCTCAGGTGGATAAGGACAGGATAGAAGAATGTGAAAAGGAGATATCCGCATTGGAGGATAAGCGGAAGAAAGTTTTGGGCGATTTTGCCAAAGAGCATAAACCGGTCGGCCAGCTCATAGATTTGGCGCTTCTTGCGAATGGCTTATTGAAAGGCGAGGCTTTGAGCCGTTTTGTAAACCGCAGTATAGAAATTATCGACAAATAGTGACGAAATGGCAGTGTGGAGTGACAAAAATGTGGAGGCGTTCGTATTTTTGACTTAAAAAAACGCATGGCATCATGTTTGCCGTATAAGCAATGGATAAAAAATATTAGAAAAATCAGAATACTATGGGAAAAATAATTGGAATAGATTTAGGAACCACCAACTCATGTGTTTCCGTTATGGAAGGTAATGAACCGGTGGTTATACCGAATAGCGAAGGAAGACGGACTACGCCTTCGATCGTCGCTTTTGTTGAAAACGGAGAACGTAAGGTGGGAGATCCGGCCAAACGTCAAGCCATAACCAATCCTCTGAAAACCGTTTATTCCATAAAGCGTTTTATGGGAGAAACCTACGATCAGATCAGCGGAGAAGTAAACCGGGTTACTTATAAAGTGGTGCGTGGAGATAACAACACTCCGCGTGTAGAGATAGAAGATCGGAAATATTCTCCTCAGGAAATTTCCGCAATGATACTTCAGAAGATGAAAAAAACTGCGGAGGATTATATAGGACAGGAAGTGACCGAGGCCGTAATTACCGTTCCCGCTTATTTTAACGATTCCCAGCGTCAAGCCACAAAAGAAGCCGGAGAGATTGCGGGACTTAAAGTAAGGCGTATTATAAACGAACCTACGGCGGCAGCCTTGTGTTACGGTCTGGACAAAAAGGATAAGGATATGAAAATAGCCGTCTTCGATTTGGGAGGAGGAACTTTCGATATTTCCATTTTGGAATTGGGAGACGGTGTTTTTGAAGTAAAATCGACCAATGGCGATACGCATTTGGGCGGCGATGATTTCGACGATGTTATTGTGAACTGGTTGGCCGACGAATTCAAAAAAGACGAAGGGGTGGATATCCGTAAAGATCCGATGGCGCATCAGCGTTTGAAGGAAGCGGCAGAAAAAGCGAAAATCGAGTTGTCCAGTTCGGTTTCTACGGAAATCAATCTGCCTTACATATTCCCTATCGACGGTATACCCAAACATTTGGTGCGTACGTTGACCCGGGCTCAATTCGACAAATTGACGGATCACCTGGTGCAGGCTACCATAGAGCCTTGTCGTAAAGCTTTGGCCGATGCGAATATATCGGCTTCCCAGATCGATGAAGTGATATTGGTGGGCGGTTCCACCCGTATTCCTGCCGTGCAACAGAAGGTGGAGAGCTTTTTCGGCAAAACTCCTTCCAAAGGAGTCAATCCCGACGAAGTAGTGGCTGTCGGAGCGGCTATCCAAGGCGGTGTTTTGACGGGCGAAGTGAAAGATGTGCTGCTTTTGGACGTAACTCCTCTTTCTCTCGGTATAGAGACTTTGGGAGGTGTAATGACCCGGCTTATCGAAGCCAACACCACCATTCCGACCAAAAAATCGGAGGTGTTCTCTACGGCTGCCGACAATCAGCCTTCCGTTGAAATTCACATTCTGCAGGGAGAACGTTCCATGGCCAAGGATAATAAAACCATAGGCCGTTTCCATCTGGACAGTATTCCGCCTGCTCCGAGAGGAGTGCCTCAGATAGAGGTGACCTTTGATATCGATGCCAACGGAATCTTGCAGGTATCGGCCAAAGATAAAGCTACCGGTAAGGAGCAATCTATCCGTATCGAAGCCTCTTCCGGTCTGTCCGATGAGGAAATCAAGCGGATGAAGGACGAAGCCGCTGCAAATGCCGAAGCCGATAAAGCCGAGAAGGAGAGAATCGATACCATTAATAAAGCGGATTCAATGATTTTCCAGACGGAGAAACAGTTGAAAGAATTCGGGGATAAATTGCCTGCGGATAAAAAGCAGCCGATAGAAGCGGCGTTGAACGAACTTAAGGAAGCTCATAAATCGCAGAATATACAGGCGATAAATGCAGCTATCGATAAATTGAACAATGTATTCCAGGCCGCATCTCAAGAGATGTACAATGCCCAGAATGCAGCTTCCGGAGCATCCGCCGGAGCTTCGCAAAGCACTCAGTCCGAACCTGCCGGTGCTCAAGCCGACTCCAAAGCCGACGTCACCGATGTGGACTTCGAAGAAGTGAAATAATTCCGCTCAAAAACGAGTCGCCAAATAAATAGTAAATCGCAGTAAGATAATAACTTGCTGCGATTTTTGGTATGCTTATCGGGATACTCTCTTAATACTTAGCACTTCTATTCTTTTTTAATGCACTGATGACAATATGTAGTTTGTCCATAAAACCATCCGCTACCGCGTGATAAACAACTCCCAAAAATGTAACGAACGAAGTGCGTTAAAGTCATGAATGCAGCGGATGGGAGCGAATACGTACGCAATATCTCCGTACATTGCATTTATTCAAAGAAAAGCTTAAAGGTGATATCTCTATGGGAAGGTAATGCCGGATGTGGAATTGAAAAAGGATGAAATTTTGAGAATATGCCGGAGACTAAGGCTGTGCGGTTTGTGGTCTTGAATAGACTATTCTTTGGTATAAAATATGCCTGCAATAAAAAGAATCGCTGCAGCAATGATTATGAGACATACGGCTATCGTAAGCACTGTCAAGACGGGGTACTGTATGATAAGCTCATAAATCGGTTTAGTATTTACGGATATTAACATTGCTCATATAAAATGATTATACGACAAATATAATAAATTAAATTAAGAACATGTTAAAAGAAGTCGGTTTTTTAATCAAAATAAGCGGTAGCAGTACAAAAAAGAGAATCTGTTGAGACTTGTTCCGACGGTTTTGGGGATGCTACCTCAATCAGGAAAAGCTAATGGATTTGGAAACCCTCTTTACTTATCAGAGAGATGAAGAATAGATAAGGAAATAAGGATTTATTTTCTCATTCCCTTTTTCTATGCTACGTCATTTCATATCTTTGCGTTATCAAATAGAAGATTGAATGTGATGGATAAACCCATGAATCGAATCAAGGAAGTGCTTGAGGAGAAAGGTATCAAGCAAACATGGCTTGCCGAAAAACTCGGCAAGAGCTTCAGTATCGTCAATTCCTATGTCTGTAACAGACGCCAACCCAGCCTCGAAACCTTCTTCCGGATTGCGGAGATATTGGGAGTGGATGTGAAAAATTTAGTCAAAACTAGTAAATAAACTTTATTATAATGAAAGAAAGCAACTTGCTAGTAAATAAACGGGCTGTAACATACAGCTTGCTTGCTCATATTAATGACTCAGGCACTTTAACTAAGGGACCATTGGATTTGTTTGTTCCTATTGTAAAAAAAGGACTCCATCTCATGCAAAATGAAGGGATCTACAAGGGGCAACATATAAAAGAAATAGTATCTGCAGTAAAAGAATATTCTGGTATTGATATCCCTATACCAGTAATGAAGAATATATTATCCTCAATGATTCTTCATATTGACTTTTATTATCATTTATCTTGTCCTCATATTTCTTGTCGATATTTTTTTTGTGTGATTGGATATCAGTTATTGCTCTCTGAAAATCATTTACTAT
>JBGZEX010000011.1:0-39257 GCA_041846495.1 Marinifilaceae bacterium | reverse complement strand
TCGGCACCGTAAGGGAAAATCTGTTTGTCGATATCTTTTAAATCGTGGCCGAGGGCTACCGCTTCGAGACGTACCCCTAATTTGTCGGCTAAGGAGCGTCCTTTGGTAAGCAATTCGAGACTTACGTCGGCTACCGTTCCTTCTTCTATTTCACAATATACAAAAACACTGTTCATAAATAAAAATTAAATTTGGGGTTATCCTATCGTATGATTGGCAATCAATTCTTTCATCATCAGGTCGATGGATTGATCGTCGCCGGCAAGATGCTTGGTTTCTTTTACCTTGAAGACTACGTTTTCGATTTGCTTAACCTTCGTGGGCGAACCGGAAAGTCCCAATTCTGCGGGATTGCACTCGATGTCGTTGACGCTCCAGTCCACGATCTTCAGATAAGGACGCTGGTTGAGGAGGGCCAGATAATCTTCTCCGCTATTCTGTATTTCCTGTGCGGAGCGGGCATATTTGTATTTCATCATACGATGGGCATTGCGGGGCCGGCACGGGGCGGCGGAGCCGTTCACCGTGACCAAACAGGGCAGCGGAGCCTCCACGACTTCTACGCCCCTCTCCAAACGGCGTTTGGCTACGATGCCTTTTTTATTGCAATCTATGATTTCTTCCACATAGGTTACCTGCGGCAACGAGAGTTTCTCGGCGACCTGTGGGCCCACTTGAGCCGTATCTCCGTCGATGGCTTGCCGGCCGCATACGATGATATCGAAGTCTATATTTTTGATTGCCGATGCGATGGCATAAGAGGTCGCTAAGGTGTCGGAACCTGCAAAAGCCCTGTCGGAAAGGAGATATCCTCCGTCGGCACCCCGGTACATGGCTTCGCGAATGATTTCTGCAGCCCGTCCCGGTCCCATCGTAAGCACGTGGACACTGGAATTTTCGAATTTATCCTTAAGACGCAAAGCCTGTTCCAAGGCATTGAGGTCTTCGGGGTTAAAAATAGCGGGTAGAGCCGCCCTGTTAACCGTTCCGTCCGCCTTCATGGCATCCTTCCCCACATTGCGGGTATCCGGTACCTGTTTGGCTAAAACTACAATTTTCAATCCGTTCATAGAATTAATTTTAATAATAAAATGAGTGGGTAAAGATACGGTTTTCGTTCGAATTACAAAAACTTAAGTTCAAATCTTATAAAATCTTCCGGCTTTGTCTTTTTCCCGTTTGTTTCGGTTTATGGAAAATACGTTTCGGATTTTTACCTTACGGATATGAAATTTCTTATTATTCCAAGGTTTATTCCTGGGGTTTGGATTCCTTGCAGTGGTATGCGGTCGCACGCTCTCGGATGTGAAATGAGTTCCCGGCGGAGATGTACGAAAAAAGCCGTCTCGAAAATCGACATTTCGAGACGGCTTTTTGCATTCCGCCGGATTATTTGCCGTAGTTTTCGGCGAATTTCCGTCCGGAACGCAGGGCCTTGAGATTCATGTCCACGACATCCCGGCCTTTTCTTGCGAATATGGCCTCTATGCCTTTTTCGATGTAATCCATAGGAATTTCGATAAAGGGGGAAGCGGCGCCCAGCATTACGAAGTTGCCGGCCCTTACGTTTCCGGCTTCTTCCTTAGCGATGGTATCGGCATCGATAAGCACGTGATGCGGAAGGGCTTTGATTTGGGCGATAAGTGTTTCGGTTTCGGGATAATTCGGGATATTGATAAAGGGGGTGGAATTGGTTACTACATAGCCTCCTTTTTTCAGGAAGGGCAGGTAACGCAGGGCTTCCATGGGTTCTACCGACAATATGATATCCGCACTCCCTTTGGCGATAAGGTCGGAGAATATGGGGCGGTCGGATATGCGCATATAGGATTGTACGTCTCCTCCTCTTTGACTCATTCCGTGGGTTTCCGCCTGTTTCATATATAAGTTGTTCGTGAGGGCTGCGGACCCTAAAGCGGCGGCGATACTTAAAATGCCCTGTCCGCCTACGCCGGCTAATACTATATCTGTTTTCATATTCTATAGAATTAATATTCGGATTCTGACTTAATTTTTTTTCTTTGCTTCCTTGGCCATACGGGCTCCTTTTTGGATGCATATTCTGCGGGGGATGATGACGGACACGCCCTTATATTCGATTTCCGTCCGGATGATTTCGCATAACTCGTCGTGTTTTTTCGGGACGGGCATAAGCACGCGTATATGTTCGGGAGCTACGCCAATGCCTTTGCATATGGATTCGATTTTACCGTATGCCGAGGAATCCTGTCCTCCGGTCATGGAAACGGATTCGTTATCGGATACGATTACGGTGATATTGGAGTTTTCGTTTACCGCATCCAAAAGTCCGGTCATTCCCGAATGGGTGAATGTGGAGTCTCCGATGACGGATACTGCCGGGAATAGTCCGGCGTCCGAAGCTCCTTTGGCCATGGTGATGGAGGCGCCCATATCCACGCAGGAATTGATGGCCTCGAAAGGAGGCAGGGCTCCCAAGGTGTAGCAGCCTATGTCGGCGAACACTCTTCCCGCCGGATATTCTTTCATGACGTCGTTGAGCGCATTGTATACGTCTCTATGGCTGCATCCGTTGCAGAGGGCGGGAGGTCTGGGGGCTACGATGGAGGGAACCTCCATGCCTTCTTCCGTTTTTATTCCGAAAGCCCCGGCTATGACGTCCGGGTTGAGTTCTCCCGTCCGGTTGACGGTTCCGTCGAGACGGCCTTTGATGTTTTCATTTCCGGGATATCCTCTCAGGAGCTCTTCGACGACGGGATAGCCTTCTTCGAGCACCGTAACGGTCGGGCATTCCCTGAGGATTTGTTTCACCTGTTTGCGGGGCAGGGGGTATTGAGTTACTTTGAGCACGGGATAGGGTATTTCTCCTTTAAACACCTCCATGAGATAGTTATAGGCTATGCCGCATGCGATTACGCCTATGGACTTGTCTTTCCCTTCTTTATATTCCGTGAACTTCGACTGTTCCGAAGCTTTTATGAAATCGGCCTGTTTGTCTAAGAGGATGTTGTATCTTTTGCGGGCTATGGCCGGCAGTAATACATACTGGCGTTTGTCTTCCGGAGTGCTGATGCCGTTTTCTTCTATGGGCGATTCGGTGGAAACCCCTGCCCGGGAGTGAGCCAGCCGGGTGGTTATCCGCATGAGTACCGGGCTCCCCACTCTTTCGGAAAGGGCGAAAGCATAACGGGTCATGTCGTAGGCTTCCTGTTGGTTCGAAGGTTCGAGAACGGGTACCATGGCGAATTTTCCGTATACCCGGGAATCCTGTTCGTTTTGGGAGGAATGCATCGACGGGTCGTCGGCAGCTACGACCACCATACCTCCGTTGGCTCCCGTGATGGCGGCATTCATAAAGCAGTCGGCAGCGACGTTCATACCTACGTGTTTCATACATACCAAAGTCCGTTTGCCGGCATAAGACATACCCAAAGCGGCTTCCATTGCCGTTTTTTCATTGGCCGCCCATTCCCGGTGAAGGTTGCGTTCCTGTGCCGGTTTGGAATTTTGAATATATTCCGTGATTTCCGTCGAAGGAGTGCCGGGATAGGCATATACTCCCGATATTCCCGAATCGATAGCTCCTTGTGCAATGGCTTCGACTCCCAATAATAGCATTTTTTGCATAGTTTTGCGTTTTATATTTATTAAATGGATTTTCATATGGCGGCGGTTTTGCCGCCGGCTCAAGCGGGAAGCGGTATGCGATTATAATCCCCAGCGGAATTTCAGTGCCCGCATAATATATGCCAATACGTAATAGTATTCCGAAGGTCTGTACATATCCGGCTCGATTGTTTGTTTGGGACGAAGATAATAAAAAGATCGGTAGATGGAAAGTATGAGAGGAAATTAATTCATTCCGGGAAGTTTTCCCATATCTTCCATGCATATTCCGCCTGATATCCGAGCATATCCGTGCCGTTTTTCACTTTGGCCCCCCGGGCACGGCCTTTTTCCATAAAAAGAGTGGATGCGGGATTGTAAATCAAATCGAATAAAAAATGTCCGGAATCGAGGAGACGGTAAGGGATGTCCGGATATTTTTCCGTATCCGGATACATGCCTAAAGGAGTGGTATTTACAATCAACGGACTGTTTGCAATCAATCCGGGAATTTCTTCGTAGGAGATAACCCTTCCGTTTCCGGGGCGCCGGGATGCGATTTTAAAGTCGAATCCCAGATTTTCGAGCACCCGGCTTACGGCTTTCGCCGCACCTCCGTTTCCGAGGATAAGGGCCGATTTCAGGGTTCCCGGCACGAATTCGCATAAGGATTTTTCGAATCCGGGGGCATCGGTATTATGGCCGTAAAGGCTTATGCGCCCATCGGCTCTTCGTATGCACAGGGTGTTCACCGCTCCTATGGCTTCGGCTTCCGGACTTATGCCGTCGAGAAATGGGAGGATTTGCGTTTTATAGGGGATGGTGACGTTCAATCCTTTGAGTTCCGGATTCCCTTCGATAAGCGGGAATACCTCTCTTATATCGTCAATGGGGAATAGACGGTAACGGGCATCCCTCCCTTCCCGGTCGAACTTGGCATTGAAGTATGCGGCCGAGAAGGAATGGACGAGACGTTTTCCGATAAGTCCGTAGACGGAGGTCATCGGATTTTATGGTTGCTGATGACGTTGCGATGTTCGAAACGCAAGAGGTCGGATGCGGTTTTTACGGGAGCGAATGTCGATTCGGGCACTTCTACGAATACGGTAATCCAGCCGGCCATGCTTCCGTTCCATAATCCCGGCAATTCCTGGCATTTGATGGTCGCACCATTATAGGATTTGGTGCTTATGAATCCCTGAGAACCGTCGACGAATTTTCCGAGGTCGAATTTTTTACCTTTATAATCCCTTATGCAGCATACGATATCCACCGGATTGAAATGGGTGGATTCCCGGAATATCTTTTCCTGTTGTTTGTCTTTATGGTCGACTTGGGCGCTTTCGATAATCATAAGCCGGGAATTGCCGGCTTCGTCCTCTACCCAGAAAGGTCCTCCTCCGGGTTCTCCGGAGTTTTCGACCATGCCGCAAATTCTTACGGGACGGTTCAAGGCCGCTTTAAGGAATTTTTTCTCTTCGGCCGGATTCTTGAACTCGGGATATTCCCGGATTTTCAGACCTGTTTCGGTATTTACGAATTTGCGGATTTCGGCGATTTTCTTTTCGTCCGTATTCCGACGGTTCAATTCTTTGAGGTAGGTGTCGATTTTCTCTTTCAACTCCATAAGCATACCGCCTATGATTTTCTTATAGCGTACGGTGGCGGCTTTGGACCTGTCGGGAACCACGTTGTCGATATTTTTGATGAAAATGATTTTTTCATCCATATCGTTGAGGTTGTATAAAAGGGCTCCGTGACCTCCGGGGCGGAAAAGGATATCGCCGTTTTCGTCTCTTACGATTTTTCCGTCTTCGTATACGGATATCGTATCGGTTTCGGGTTTTTGGACGGAGAAACTTATATTTATTTTTTTCTTATACAGCTTTTCGGCAACTTTTTTGAATTTCGACAGTCTTTTTTCGAAAAGGCGCATATGGCGTTCGGGGACGGTGAAATGTATGTTGGCCGTATTTTTATTGCCGGCATACAGGCATCCCTCTACGATATGCTCGTCGAAGGCCGTTCGCACGAAATCCTGATATACGTGGAAATCGATGAGTCCTTTGGGCATATCCCCGTAATTGAGTCCTTTTTCGGTCAACAGATAGCTCAATACGACGGTGAATTCTTTTTTTGCGATAAGGGATTCCAGAGACATGCCGTTTTGCCATATGCAGTCGGCGAGTTTTGCATAAAAAGGATATTGGCGGAGCGATTTGAAAAAAGCGAAGGCGCTTTCGCTATCCTTATTTTGTATGAAATCGAGATAGCTTTCCTGACTTCCGTCGTATTCTTTGAAAAACGACAACAGCATTTTAAACATCCGGGTAGCGGAGCCCGATGCCGGTACCATTTTGACGACATCGGCATTTTCGGTATTTTCGTCGTAGATTTTTATAAATCTTTCTTCTTCTTCTCCGGAAAGTTTCTTAATGCCTTTTCCTACGGCGGCATAAGCGGAGAGTTTTACGTATCCGAAACCTTTTTGAAAGTTTTCGAGTTGCAGTTCGATGTCTTTTTTCGAGAGATTTCTGTTTTTAAGATTTTTTAAATCTTCTTTTGAATACATTTCGTATAGGGTTAGGTTATTCTAATTCCTCGTCTTCTTCGTACAGTTCTTCCTGATTATCCAATTCCGATTCATAGAAGATTTCCGCTTCTTCCATGAGGGTATCGATATCGTCTTGCGATATGGGTTCTTCGTCTATCCAATATATTTTCTGGTTGCTGTAGAATCCGTCTAAATCGCACTGAATGAAGCATCTGGGAGGGTCTGTGTGAACAATGTAAATTAAATCCTTGTTTTCTTGTGAATTATCCGCAATTAAAAACTTAGGTAACATCAGATATTACATTTAAAATTTCAAGCAAAGATAAAATAAAAAGCTAAATGTAACAAAGTATTTTTATACATTTGTCGCAGGATAACAATTAAAAGGGTTTTAATGCTTATTGCGGTATTCGCCAAGGTTGTAACTAAGGATTTGGAGTCGAATTTGGACCGGATCGTATCTTTTTTTTCCGATAAGGGGGCGGATGTGATTTTTGAAGAGGGATTGGCCGGAGTTTTGCGGAAGGATTTCACTTCTTACGGGAATTTTGCCGGATATTTCGATCGTTTTACGATTAAAGATTTTCCTACGGATATGTTTTTCAGCATAGGTGGGGACGGCACTTTTTTAAATTCCGTTTTTTATGTGAAGGATACGGATGTTCCTATTTTGGGGATCAATAGCGGGCGTTTGGGTTTTTTGTCCGGAGTTTCCGAAGTCGAATTGGACAAGGCTTTGGCAGCTGTTGCGGATTCGACTTATGAGATCGAATCCCGTCCGCTTCTCGAGTTAAAAGCGGACGGACGGAGTTTTTCGGATTTCGATTATGCGTTGAATGAGGTGAGTGTTTTAAAGACGGAAAAATCCTCGATCATCAAAGTCCGGACTTTTGTGGATGAGGAATTTCTGACGACTTATTGGGCGGACGGTTTGATAGTAGCTTCGCCCACCGGATCTACGGCTTATTCTTTAAGCGGTGGAGGTCCCATTGTTACGCCTGCCTGCCGGAATATCATACTCACCCCCGTTTGTCCTCATAATTTCAGCATGCGTCCCATTGTTCTTCCGGATTCGGTTTCCGTTCGTTTGGAAGTGGAATCCCGTTCGGGAGATTTTGTCGTAGGGATGGATTCCCGAAACTTCAGGGTATCGAATATTTCTAAGATAAGCGTAGGTGTTGCCCGGAAGCGGGTTCGTATCGTTCAATTGCGGGGGCATAGTTATTATGAAACATTGAGGAGTAAGTTGATGTGGGGAGAGGATCGGCGTAATCTCGTTTAAGCGAGGGGTTTGAATATTTTAATAAAAATCATAAATCGAAAACTGATGAGTAGTGAATATAAATCGGATAAGCAAGGAGGTATGCCTTCCCATATTGCGATTATCATGGACGGCAACGGTCGTTGGGCTAAGGAGCGCGGTTTGGAAAGGATAGAGGGGCATAAGGAGGGGATTACTTCCGTTCGTTCCGTTATGGAAGGTTGTGTGGATATGGGAATAAAGCATCTTACGCTTTATGCTTTTTCCAAAGAGAATTGGACCCGTCCGCAAAAGGAGGTCGATACGCTTATGAATTTGTTTATCGAGGGTTTGATGGGAGAAAAGGAGACTTTGGTAAAAAACGGAATACGGTTTCGGGTTTTGGGAGATATGAATGACATAAGCGAGAAACTTCGTTTGAAAATAGAGGAAGTGACCAATGCCACTTCCCGGAATACGGTTTTGAATCTTTATATCGCATTGAGTTATAGCGGGCGTTGGGAGATTGTCAACGCCGTGCGTTCGATATTGGCTCGGGAGGACAGGTTCGATTTTAAGAATTTTTCCGTTCGGGATTTCGAGTCCCATCTCTGTACTTGCGGAATTCCCGATCCGGATTTGATTATTCGAACGGGGGGGGAATATCGTCTAAGCAACTTTTTATTATGGCAATCTGCATATTCCGAACTCTATTTTATTGATAAATTTTGGCCGGAATTTAAAAAAGAAGACTTATCTTTGGCAGTTCGCAATTATCAATTGCGGGAAAGACGCTACGGCAAGACCGGAGAGCAAATAAAAAATGATACGGATGAAAATGAAAATAGTGCTTTTTAGCATAGCGACGCTGTTTTGTTTCGGATATAACGGAGCGTGGGGGCAAGGACGGGATACGTTGTACCGTCCGGAAGTTTATTATACGGCTCCCAAGGTTTATGAGATAGCCTCTATAAAAGTGGAGGGGATATCCGGAAGATACGATGAAAATACGATTATCGAACTTGCCGGTTTATTCGTAGGTCAGGTGTTGGAGATTCCGGGAGAAAAGCTTACCAATTCTTTGAAAAAATTATTGCGGCAGGGGCTTTTTTCCAATATTACCTATTCTTTGGATAAGGTGGTGGGAGATAAAGCTTACCTGACGATTCACCTTACGGAAGGGAATAAATTGTCGGCTATTCGTTATACGGGGGGGAAGAAGTCCGAAATCAATAAGATAAAGGAAAAATACGACCCTCAAGCGGGAACTCAGGTTTCGGAATATCTCATATCCAATTTGAAACGGGTGATTCAACAGTACTATAAGGAGAAGGGATATTATAATATGGATGTGAGAGTGGTACAGCGGGATGATCCCGAAAACAAAGGGTTCGTTATTTTGGATGTGGAGATAAGCAAAAAGAGCAAGATTAAAATATCCGAGATTGTTATCGAGGGTAACAAGGAGGTGAGCGATACCCGATTGAAGGGTGCTATGAAAAAAACCAAGGAGAAATCCCTGCGTACTTTTTTGAAGTTCAAGTCGGCCAAGTATATAGAGAGTAATTACGAGGAGGATAAATACAATCTTTTGGACAAGTACAACGAATTGGGTTATAGGGATGCGGCCATACTCTCGGATACGGTTATACAGATCAGTCCTCAGCGGGTGAAGATCGTGTTGAATGTGAACGAAGGGAATAAGTATTATTTCAATAAGATAAGTTGGGTGGGCAATACGGTTTATTCTTCCGATATGTTGTCCGGTCTTTTGAATATAAAAAAAGGAGCCGTATATAATAAAAAGCATTTCGAAAAGCGTTTGAACGGCGATGACGATGCGGTAAGGAATTATTTTTATTTGAATAACGGTTATTTGTTTTGCCGTATGTATCCCGTCGAAACGGTTGTGGGGAACGATTCCATCAATATAGAGATACGGATGATGGAAGGACGTCAGGCCACCATCAACAGGGTGAATATTGCAGGTAATACCCGTACTCACGAACATGTGATCAGGAGGGAACTTTATACTTATCCGGGAGATCTTTTCAGCATGGAGAATTATAAAAGAAGCCTTCAGCAGATTGCCGCTTTGGGCAATTTCGATGAGGAAAGTTTGATGAAAGCGGCGAATGAGGGGATTCAGCCCAATTACAACGACGGTACGGTGGATATAGGGTATAAGTTGACCGAAAAAGGGAATGACCGTATCGAATTGAGCGGAGGTTGGGGGGCCGGTATGTTTATCGGTTCGTTGGCATTGACCTTCAATAATTTTTCCGTGAGGAATATTTTCAATGCCGAGGCTTACCGGCCTTTGCCCGAGGGAGACGGTCAAAAGCTTGCTTTACGGGCTCAGACAAACGGGAAGTATTATTCCCAGTACAGCATATCTTTCAGCGAACCCTGGCTCGGCGGCCGCAGACCCAATGCTTTCAGTTTTTCCGCATATTATTCGCGACAAACGGGCTATAGCGACCGTTATCGCAGGAATGCTTTCGGATATTACGATAACGGTTATAACCCGTATTATCTCAATTATAGCGATATTTACGATGAGAACTCCGTGTTTTCGGTATTCGGATTGAGCGTAGGGCTCGGAAGACGTATCAAATGGCCGGACGATTATTTTATGATGCAGAACGAATTGTCTTTCCAGCATTATTATCTTAATAATTGGAAATACAATAATTTCGGATTCGGGTTTCAAACCGGAACTTCCAACAGTTTTACGATAACGACCGTATTAAGACGTTCTTCCATAGATTTGCCCATATATACCCGTAACGGTAGCGATTTTACGCTTTCCGTAGCTCTTACTCCTCCTTATTCCTTATTTTCCAATGCCGATTTTAAAAATGAGACGCCTCAGGATAAATACCGTTGGGTGGAGTATCATAAATGGAAATTCAACGGTAAAATATATATGCCTTTGGACCGTATGCAGAAGTTGGTGCTTTATACGAACATTCAATTCGGCTATTTGGGACATTACAGAAGCGAGCGTCGATCTCCTTTCGAAGGGTTCGAGATGGGCGGTACGGGTATTTCCGGCTACAGCATGTACGGTACCGATTACGTAGGATTGCGCGGTTATGCGGACGGAACCATAACCAATCGCGGATCTTTTTATAAGGTGACCGATATGGCGGCTCTGGCCTCCAAACAAGCTACGGTTTATGAAAAATTCACCATGGAGTTGCGTTATCCTATCGTGCTTCAGGAGCAAACCAAAATATACGGTTTCGGTTTTATAGAGGGAGGAAACTCTTGGTACCGTTTAAAAGATTTCGACCCGCTTAAAATGTTCCGTTCGGCCGGTGTAGGCGTTCGTATTTTCTTGCCTATGTTCGGGTTATTGGGGTTCGATTGGGGGTACGGATTCGATACGGTTTCAGGTTTCGATAACCAAAAACGCTCCAATTTCCACTTCGTTCTCGGTCAGGAATTTTAGTATGGCATGGTTTTGGTTAGGATATGACAGAATATGTATAATATAAACAATAGAGTTATGAGAAACACAATCAAATTTTTTGTCCTCGGATTTTTACTTTTTGCCGTTACGGGATTGTCCGCACAACAGAAAGCGAAATTCGGTCACATTGCTTCCGATAAATTGATTCAGGCGATGCCGGAAACGACAGCGGCTCAGGAAACACTGAAGAAGAAGCAGGATGCCGCTATTCAGGAAATGACGAATTTGCAGGAAGAATATCAAACGCTTATCAACGAATACGCTTCCAAACAAAATACGTATACCGATATAACCCGAACCTCCAAAGAACAGCAGATTCAGAGCATGAGGGAACGTATCCAGCGTTTCAATGAAACCATACAGCAGGAGTTGGCCAAAACCCGTGACGATCTTATGCAGCCTATAATCGATAAGGCTCAAAAAGCCATACAGCAAGTAGGTAAAGAAAAAGGATTTATCTATATATTCGATACGGCTCCCGGAGTTATCGTTTATATGGGCGAAGGCTCCGAAGATATTCTGCCTTTGGTGAAAGCGAAACTGAATCTTAAATAAAGAGGAGGCGGATATATCCGTTACCTTTGTTTTGCATTTTACGAGAAATGCAGATTGTCCGCAAACACCCGGCTTTGCGGACATTTTTTCAAGTATTGAAGAAATGAAATTCGAGGGAGCCATAGGAGTTTTCGATTCCGGTTACGGAGGTCTTACGGTGTTGAAGGAGATTGCCGCAAGGCTTCCCGAATACGATTATGTGTATATAGGGGATAATGCCCGTTCTCCTTACGGGCAGCATTCGTTCGATGTGGTATACGAGTATACGCTTCAAGCCGTTAGGCGTTTGTTCGATATGGGATGTCCTCTCGTTATTTTGGCCTGCAATACGGCATCGGCCAAAGCTTTGAGAGCTATTCAACAACGGGCGCTTCCTCTTATGGATTCTTCCCGCCGGGTCTTGGGAGTGATCCGGCCGAGTGTGGAGGCTCTCGGACATATTACCCGAAACGGCCATATAGGCATATTGGCTACGCCCGGTACGGTAGCTTCGGGCTCCTATCTTATGGAAATCGATAAATTATACCCCGATTCGGCCTATAACGTAACTCAACAGGCTTGTCCGATGTGGGTCCCTTTGGTTGAAAACAATGAAGTCGAAGGGGAGGGAACACGTTATTTTGTAAAGAAATACATCGATCGCATATATCTTACCGACCCTTTATTGGATACTCTCGTGCTCGCTTGTACCCATTATCCCGTTTTGAAAAAGCTTATAACCTCCTGTTTGCCTTCCGATGTTCGTGTCGTGGACCAAGGGCCTATCGTAGCCGCTTCTTTGGAAAATTACCTCTTCCGTCATCCCGAAATGGACATTCGCCTTTCCCGTCGGGGAAATATTGCCTATTTTACGACGGAAAATCCGGAATTGTTTTCATCTACGGCTTCTTTGTTTATGGGGAAATCCGTCGTAGCCGCTAAAATTACGCTTTCGTAATAATTTAAAAAAAGATTATATCTAAATAACAATTCCGAATTGAAGGTTTGTTATATATTTATTAGTATATTTGTGAAAAATGGGATGACCTGTCGAGGACGGGAAAATACCGGAGTTTTTGTGGATTTATGAATGATGCGGATTTAATAGAGAGAAGTTTTGAATATTTGCTGTCTTCTTTGCGTAAGGATACGACGGAGGAAGAAAAACGGAGGATAGAGTTGGCTTTCGAATTTGCGCGGGATGCGCATAAAGGGGTCAGGCGCAAGTCGGGAGAACCTTATATAATGCATCCTTTGGCGGTGGCTACGATAGTTGCCCGCGAGATAGGTTTGGGGACGAAATCGGTGATAGCAGCCTTGTTGCACGATGTGGTGGAGGACACGGACAGTACGGTAGAGGATATAGCGGGCCTTTTCGGTTCTCATGTAGCTTCGATAGTGGACGGGCTTACCAAGATACAGGATGTGATGGGGGCCGATACCACCCGGCAGGCCGAGAGTTTCCGGAAAGTGCTTTTGACCCTGGCCGACGACGTTCGGGTGATTCTCATCAAGATAGCCGATCGTCTCCACAATATGCGCACTTTGGCTTCGATGCCGGAACGCAAGCAGATAAAGATAGCCGGCGAGACCCTTTATATCTATGCTCCTTTAGCCCATCGCATGGGTTTGCATGCCATAAAAACGGAATTGGAAAACCTCTGTCTCAAATACGAGCATCCGGAAGAATATAACGTACTCGGAGCTAAGATAGCTGCTTATGAAAGGAAATATTCGGGTATACACGAAGATTTCATTCTTCCCATAAAAAAGCGTATGGAGCGGGAAGGTTACGAGTTTACGATAACCTCCCGCACCAAAAGCGTATATTCCGTTTGGCATAAGATGCAGACCAAGAATATAAGTTTCGATGAAATATACGATATTTTGGCGGTTCGTATCGTATTCGAACCTAAGGATGAGTATTCGGAAAAACTTCAATGTTGGAATATATATTCGCTTATAACGGAGTTGTACAGTCCGAATCCCGATCGTTTGAGAGACTGGTTGAGCGTACCCAAGGCAACGGGTTACGAGGCCCTTCATCTTACGGTTATGAGTACGGCCGGATTGTGGATAGAAGTGCAGATTCGTTCGCAACGTATGGACGAGATTGCCGAGAGGGGGTTGGCCGCTCACTGGAAATATAAAACCGAAACCGATGCGGTTAACGAAGTGGATAAATGGTTGGCCGGTATAAAGGAAATGTTGGATAAACCGGATTCCAATACGCTCGATTTTCTGGACGACTTCAAATTGAATCTTTTTGCCAAGGAGATAAGGGTGTTTACTCCCAAGGGGTATATGCGCACCCTGCCTAAAGGGGCGACGGCATTGGATTTCGCCTATGATATTCATACGGAAATAGGAGACAAATGCATAGGGGCCAAGGTGAATCATAAATTGGTGCCCATGAGCTATAAACTTTCCAGCGGCGATCAGGTCGAGATATTGACTTCGGATAAACAGAAAGTGCAGCGGGAATGGTTGGATTTTGTGATAACGGCCAAGGCTAAGAGTCATATAAACGTCTATTTCAAACGTTATTACAGGGAAGAATTGCGAAACGGCGTTTATATTTTCGAAACGATTCTCAAGGAATCGGGATTGCCGTCGACTTCGGAACCTTTGAAAAAAGTGATGGCTCATTACGAACTCACGAATAAGGACGACCTTTACATAGGGCTTGCGCGCAAAACGATTCCCGAAGAGGATCTTAAGAAAGTGCTTAAGAAAACGGCTATAGGCAAGTTCGTGGAATATTGGAAACTTCAACTTTTCAGTAAGGGGAGTAAGGCGGCCAAAGATTCCCACGTACGGAGCGAAGAAGAGGAGTATAGCGTGGCTCTGTGTTGCAGTCCCATTGTGGGAGACGATGTGGTGGCCATAAAGCAGTCCGACGGGAGCGTCGTCGTGCATAAGCGCACCTGTCCGCAGGCTATCCGTTTGATGGCCCGTTTCGGAGACAGGATAGTGCCGGTCAAATGGGTGAGTAAAAAATTAAAATCTTTCGAGGCCATTATTCGGATTTCGGGTATCGATTCGGTGGGAGTGGTACGGGAGATTACGGAAATAATTTCCATAGAGCAGAAAGTCAGTTTAAGAAAAATACATTTTGAAACCAAGGACGGGATATTCGAGGGCATATTGAATATATATGTTCATAATACATTGGATCTTAATAATATAATTGCAAAAATAGCCGCTTTGAAGGGTATAGAAAACGTAATGCGCGTAGAGAATACGGATGAGTAAATTAAATATAACGATTATGGAAAACATACACACTACCGTAAAGGAGATATTTACGAATTATCTGAAACAACACGGACATCGCAAGACTCCGGAACGTTTTGCCATTTTGGAAGAGATTTATTCTCGTTCGGGGCATTTCGATATAGAGACCTTATTCGTTTTCATGAAGGAAAAGAACTACAGGGTGAGTCGGGCTACGCTTTATAATACGATAGAGTTGCTGATCGATTGCAAGCTGGTAATCAAACATCAGTTCGGGAATAATATCGCACAATTCGAGAGGGCTTTCAATAACAGCAAACACGAACATTTGATTTGTCAGAAATGCGGGAAAGTAGAGGAGTTTTATGATGAAAAAATGGGGGAAATCGTGGAAGAAATGGCAGAGAGCAGGGATTTTACCATAAATCACCATTTATTGTATATATACGGAATATGCAAAGATTGTAAGAAAAATATGAAATAAGTTGTACCCGCATATTAAAGTGCTAACTTTGTATTCTGTGATTTTACGAAAATCGTTTAATATACCGAAAATTTAATCTGGACAGAATGAAAGTAGATGTGTTATTGGGATTGCAATGGGGAGACGAGGGAAAAGGTAAGGTAGTGGATGTATTGACTCCCGGTTATGATATAGTGGCCCGTTTCCAGGGGGGGCCGAATGCCGGCCATACCCTTGAATTCGACGGAAACAAATATATTCTCCGTTCTATTCCTTCGGGTATGTTTCAAGGCGGGAAGATCAATGTTATCGGGAGCGGTGTCGTATTGGATCCCCTGTTGTTCAAGCAGGAGGCGGAGGCTTTGGAGGCTTCGGGATACGATTTGTCCCGGAATCTCTACATTTCGCGTAAAGCTCATTTGATACTGCCTACCCATAGATTTTTGGATGCGGCCAATGAATTGCTTAAAGGGAAGGAAAAAATCGGCACGACGGGCAAGGGTATAGGTCCGGCCTATACGGATAAAGCGGGGCGTTTCGGTTTGAGGGTAGGTGATGTGGAATCCGGATTCGAAAAGAAATACGAGACGGCTAAAAAACGGCACGAATATATTCTGAACAAGTTGGAGTTTACCTACGATCTCCGAAGTTTGGAGAAGGATTGGATAGAGGCTGTGGATTATCTCCGTCGTTTTAAATTGATAGACAGCGAGCATTTTATAAACCGTTCTCTGGATGCGGGGAAAACCGTATTGGCCGAAGGGGCGCAAGGGACGATGTTGGATGTGGACTTCGGCACCTATCCTTATGTGACTTCCTCGAATACCGTATGTTCCGGAGCTTGCAGCGGCTTGGGGGTAGCACCTCGTCGCATCGGTGAGGTGTTCGGCATATTCAAAGCTTATTGCACCCGGGTGGGAGCAGGACCTTTCCCTACGGAGCTGTTCGACGAATGCGGGAGGATAATGCGAGATAAAGGGCATGAATACGGGGCGGTGACCGGACGGGAACGCCGGTGCGGCTGGATAGACCTCGTGGCTTTGAGATATGCCGTTATGATTAACGGAGTTACCTCGCTTATCATGATGAAAAGCGACGTATTGGACGGTTTCGATACCGTAAAAGCCTGTGTGGCTTACGAGACGGGAGGAAAAGAAATAGAGGAATTCCCCTTTGCGCTTAAGGAAGATTTGCAGCCCGTATACGTGGAATTGCCGGGTTGGAAAACGGATATGACCGGAATGACCTCGGAAGATGAATTCCCCGAGGAATTCAATGCCTATCTGAGTTTTTTGGAAGCGGAACTGGGAGTTAGGATAAAAATCGTATCCGTAGGTCCCGACAGGGCGCAAACCATACATCGTTATACGGAAAAATAAAATTTTAAAACAATATTCTATGAATTTTACGGAATTATGCCGTACGATTTTTCAAAAATCGATTGCGGATTACCATCTTACGGACGATGTGGATGCACCTATAAATAATACCTATGAATTGAAATCCATAGAGTACTATCTCTATTTGAAAAATTGGATAGATACGGTACAATGGCATTTGGAAGATATTATCCGGGATCCTCATATAGATGCCGTCAAAGCTCTCGAGATAAAGAGGAGAATCGATAAATCCAATCAGGAGAGGACGGATTTGGTGGAATTGATAGACAGTTATTTTTTGGATAAATACAAATCGGTCGTACCTCTCGGGAATGCTACGATAAATACCGAAAGTCCGGCTTGGGCTTTGGATCGTCTTTCGATACTGGCGCTTAAGATATATCATATGAGGCAAGAGACCGAGCGTAAGGATACGGCTCCGGGGCATATCGAGGAATGCCGGAATAAGTTGAAGGTGTTGTCGGAGCAATGGGAAGACCTTTCGCAGGCCATAGATACCTTATTGGAAGATATCCGTGCGGGCAGAAAGTATATGAAGGTATACAAACAGATGAAAATGTATAACGATCCCGATTTGAATCCCGTGCTTTATGGCAAAAAATAGCGGATGGCCAAGATTTTAGCGATAAGATTTTCAGCTATGGGAGATGTGGCGATGACGATTCCCGTACTTTATTCTTTTGCGGCTCGATACCCCGAGCATGAAATTCGGGTATTGAGCCGTAGAAGTTTTGCTCCTCTTTTCGGACACCATCCGCCGAATCTGAAATTCGTAGGGGTGGATTTGGAGGATTATCGGGGAATCGGAGGACTCGAACGTTTGTTCCGTATTTTATATGCCGGGAATTTCGATGCCGTAGCCGATTTGCACGATGTGTTGAGGACGAAATTCTTGAGATTTCGTTTCCGGCTTAAGGGGGTTAAAGCGGTCGTCATAGATAAGGGAAGACGGGAAAAGCGGAGATTGACGCGAAGAAAGAATAAGATATGTCGTCCCTTAAAGACTTCTTTCGAACGTTATGCGGAGGTATTGCATAAATTGGGTTATCCTTTCGATACGGATTTTCGTTCCGTTTTCGACGGAGCGGAGGGAGATTCCGAAGTTGTGCGTGCCTTTGCCGGCGAGAAAGGAAATGATAAATGGGTGGGTATCGCTCCTTTTGCGAAGCATAAGGGCAAGACCTATCCCCCGGCTTTGATGCAGGAGGTTATAGAAGGTTTGTCGGCTTGCGGCATTCGTATTTTCCTTTTCGGAGGAGGGCGTTCGGAAATCGCTTTTTTCGAGGCCCAGAAAAAACGGTTTCCCGAACTTAGGATTGTGGCGGGAGCCATGGATATGGGAGGAGAATTGGAACTTATGAACAGGTTGGATTGTATGCTTTCGATGGATTCGGCCAATATGCACATGGCTTCTCTTACGGGAACTCCCGTAGTTTCGATTTGGGGAGCCACCCATCCTTATGCCGGTTTTATGGGATGGAATCAAAAGGAGGCCGTTCAATTGGAGATGGATTGCCGTCCCTGTTCCGTATTCGGGAATAAGCCTTGTTTTCGCGGGGATTATGCCTGTATGTACGGGATTCGGCCGAATGAAATCGTCGACAGGATAAAAACGCTCTTATATGAAACGAATTTTCAGGATTAATCCGGATTATGCCTCCTACGAGGATTTTATCCGCCGTATTCCCGATGTTTTCGAAAAAGAGGGCCGAACCGTATACGACGAGCGGAATAAGATAAAGGTGTTCGCTCTTCCGGACGGAAGTTTCTTCAATGTGAAACGGTATAAAAAACCCATATTCCCGAATCGTATCGTTTATGCTTTTTTCCGGACGCCCAAAGCGGTCAGAGCCTACCGTTATGCCGGTATTATCCGGGAATGCGGATTCGAAACGCCCATGCCCGTGGCTTACATAATCGAATCGAATTGCGGTCTTCTGGGTTATACCTATCTTGTCACCTTACATATGCCCGGGATGAGGGATTTTTACGAATTCGGGTCGGGGGATACGGAAGGCAGGAGGGATATTATTGCCGCTTTTGCCCGTTATACGGCTGCCATGCACAAAGCCGGTATTTATCATAAGGATTATTCGCCGGGGAATATATTGTTTTGCCGGGAAGCGGAGGACTGGAAGTTCGTATTAGTGGATATCAACCGGATGAAATTCGGTGGCGTAGGTTTGAGGAGAGGCTGTAAGAATTTCGCCCGTTTATGGGGAAACGATACTTTTTTTCGGTGTATAGCGGAGGAATATGCCCGTTCGCGGGGATTCGACCTTGCAGTTTGCCGGCAGTTGATTTTCAAATACAGGGATGCATTCTGGAAAAATCGCTAATCCCTCGTCGACCGGTGATTCTCTTTCCTTTGCTCGGGAGAACGCCTATCTTTTAAGTTCGAGATTTACTTTAGGCATTACGACCCCCTCCGCCCGTGTAAGATACGGTATCGTTTTTTATTTTATATATTCCCGTCGATTCGGTAGAACCGTAGGCCCCGGCTTCGATTGACGATGTAAAACAATAGTGTCGTTTTTCGTATAACAGTAGATTGCCGATTTCCCGGATATTTCATATCGGTTCGATAAAAAAACGTGCCGGCACTATGGCCGGCATAAGTAGAGCTGAAGAGAATCAGGCATCTTCGCCTCCGAATTCCATAAGGTAGGCTTTGATAAAGTCGTTGATTTCTCCGTCCATTACCGCTTGTACGTTGGAAGTTTGATGGTTCGTTCTATGGTCTTTTACTCTCCGGTCGTCGAATACGTAGGAGCGTATTTGAGATCCCCATTCGATTTTCTTTTTTCCGGCTTCGATTTTGGATTTCTCGGCCATCCGTTTTTGCAGCTCGATATCGTATAACTGGGAGCGTAACAATCGCATGGCATTTTCCCGGTTGTCTAACTGGGAGCGGGTTTCCGTATTTTCGATAAGGATTTCCCGGGTTTCTCCCGTATCCGGGTCGCGGAAGTTGTAGCGGAGCCGCACTCCCGTCTCCACTTTGTTTACGTTTTGGCCGCCGGCACCTCCGGAGCGGAAGGTATCCCATGTGATATCCGCCGGATTGATGTTGATTTCGAAGGAATCGTCCACTAAAGGGGTGACGAATACGGAGGCGAAGGAGGTCATGCGTTTCCCTTGGGCATTGAAGGGGGAAACCCGGACAAGACGGTGGACTCCGTTTTCTCCCTTCAGATAGCCGTAAGCCATATCGCCCTCCAATTGCATGGTGACGGTTTTTATCCCGGCCTCGTCTCCTTCCTGAAGGTTGGATATCTTCAATTTATAATTATTGGCTTCGGCCCATCGGATATACATTCTCATAAGCATGGACGCCCAATCCTGACTTTCGGTGCCTCCGGCTCCGGAATTGATTTTTATGACGGCTCCCAACCTGTCTTCTTCTTTGCGAAGCATATTCCGGAGTTCCAGATTTTCGATTTTTTCCAGAGTCGTCCGGTATTGGAGCTCCACCTCTTCTTCCGAGGCTTCTCCTTCCTTGGCAAAATCGAATAATATCGTCAAATCCTCTATTGCCGTTTTTACGGCTTCATAGCCTTCGAGCCAAAACTTCAGGTTGCGCACTTTTTTCACGACTTTTTCGGCTTCTTCCCGGTTGTTCCAAAATTCCGGGTTTTGAGTGCGCAATTCCTCTTCGTTCAATTCTATTCTCTTCCGTTCGATGTCAAAGATACCTCCTCAACGCTTGTCCGCGTTCAGCCAGCTCTTTTATGTGGTCTGTCGTAATCATGGTTGTTTTTATTTTTCTGTTTTATTTTCTTTGGGAAATTGAAATACGGTTTGTCCCAACAGGGCTTCCGTTTCATTTTTTATCCGTTCGGCCAGTTCTTTTTCTTCCGCTCCGTAGCTTAATTGTATGAGGAGTTGGGTGATTTGCAATTCCTTATTGATATCCGGCGTGGTAAACCCGCGTTTGGAGGGTTTTAAGGATAGCACATAGCGTATGTTTTGATAGCTTTCCCGGGCTAAGATTTCGATCAGGTCGTTGGCCTTTTCGTTGGCTTTTAATTCGTATAAAAGCGGAATATAATATAAAAGATAGGAATCCGAACCGATTTGGGATACGGGTAATTCTTCAAGGCTTTTATTTAAGACTTCGAGAGCTTTTTCCTTCTTTCCTTCTTCGAAAAGTTTTTCCGCCAAGCGTAAAAAGGTGTTCCGGTATTTCATTACGCCTATGTTGTTTCTATGGAAAAAGTCCATATTTACTTTCGGATTTTTGATATTTCCCCATTCGAATTTATTCATGAGGTTGTCGTATAAGATGGAAGAGTTGATCCTTCCGAAATCGTCGCTTCCTTTGGTTTTAGGCGTTTTTATCGGGACGAATTTATAGGTTACGCCCTCCAATTGGAAATAATCCTCGAGTCCCATATAACTGTTGCGTCCCATACCCACTCCGAAATAAATCGGACGCTCCCAATTGTTGGTGGCGATAATGTCGAGAACTTCGAATTCGGATTTATTGATGACGTTTCCTTTGAGCTCTATTTTTATCTCTTTGAGAATTTTATCGGCATCTTCCCGACTTACCAAACCGCTGTTTACTACTTTCGCTGAATCCACGGGGAGAACGAGTGTGCGGGTAGGTATATAATCTACGGGAGCTTCTCCGTACAATAGTTTGCGTTTGGTGCGGATATCGTCGCTGGCGACGAATTTCACGGCTTCTTTGATATTCAGGCTTTCGAGTTCGTCGAGTATTACGATGCCTTCCCGTTTGCCTTCTCCGTATTGATCTTGGGTCAGGGAGATGGGTACGCCCGGGCTTTCGTACGCCATTCGTTTCATTTGGTCGATATACCATCCGCCCGCCAAAAGGGAGAGGTTGACCAATCGTATGTCCCGTCTTATGCCTTCGACTTCCTGTGCATACCATATGGGGAAGGTGTCGTTATCTCCGTAAGAGAAGAGAATGGCATTCGGGGCACAGGAATTGAGGTAGTTTTTAGCATTGGAAATAGTTGCATAGCGGCCGCTTCTGTCGTGGTCGTCCCAATTTTCGGCGGCCATATTCGCCGGTACGACTATGAGCGCAACGATTGAGGCGAGGAGAGCGGAACGGCTTTCCGGCATATGTTTTCTCATTTTATCCCATAACCATAATACGCCCAAGCCTATCCATACGGCAAAAGCATAGAAAGAGCCCGCATAGGCATAGTCGCGTTCCCGGGGTTCGTTGGGCGCCTGATTGAGGAATAGGATGATGGCGAGTCCCGTCATAAAGAATAAAATACATACGACCCAGAAATCCTGTTTCCCTTTTTGATTTTTCCGGTATTGGAAAACCATGCCCAATATGCCGAGGATAAAGGGGAGAAGATAGTATTTATTTCTCGCTTTATTGTTCTTATACGTGTCGGGGAGTTCGGATTGGTTGCCGAGCATCATATTGTCGATGAAAGGAATACCGCTGATCCAATTTCCGTTCATATTGTCGCCCAAGCCCTGTATATCGTTTTGGCGTCCGGCGAAGTTCCACATAAAATATCTCCAATACATATGTTTCACCTGGTAATTGAAGAAAAATTTCAGGTTGTTGCCGAAACTCGGTTTCCGGATATTTTCTCCGTTTACGTTGATAAGCGGACCCGAAGGAGCGCCTGCCCACATCTCGTATATCTGAGGATGGTAATCGCGTTGGCTGTGCATTCTGGGGAATACGGTCATGAAACGGGGATCGAATTCGTAGTTTTTGAGTATGGATATTTTATCGTATTTCCCCGTTTTACGATTCGGATAATAGGCATCCTTGCTGATGGAGTTCAGTCTTGGAGCATTGTAATACTGACCGTAGAAGAGGGGAGACTGCCCGTATTGCTCTCTTTCGATATAACGCAACAGAGAAAATACGTTATCCGGACTGTTTTCGTCTATGGGAGGATCCGCAAGAGAGCGTATGACCACCATCGAATAGGAGGAATATCCGATAAGAATCATGACCACACAGGTAAGTACCGTATTCAATACGGCTTTGTTCTTTTTAAAAGTATAGCTTATGCCCCATGCCAATCCGGTTATAAGCAGAAATACGTAAATGATAACTCCGGTGTTGAAATGAAAACCGAGTCCGTTGACAAATAAAAGTTCGAACCATCCTCCTATTTTTATAAAATAAGGAATCATGAAAAAGTTTACGAACCCTAATATGAATACGGATAACAGGGCTGTTTTTACGATGCCTTTGAGCGTAGGGGTGTATTTTTTGAAATAATATATGAAAACGATGGCCGGAATGGCGAGAAGATTGAGAAGATGAACGCCTATGGATAATCCCATAAGATAGGCAATCAATACCAACCATCTGTTGGAATGGGGTTGGTCGGCAATGTTTTCCCATTTCAGGATGGCCCAGAATACGAGGGCGGTGAAAAGGGAAGATAATGCGTATACTTCCGCTTCTACGGCCGAAAACCAAAATGTATCCGAAAAGGTATAAGCCAATGCTCCTACCGTAGAAGCGCCTATTATTGCAATCGTATCTCCGAGACTCCCTTCTTCCGCATTTCCGATTATCAGTTTGCGAGCCATATGGCTTATGGTCCAGAACAGGAATAGAATGGTGAATGCCGATGCCAGGGCCGACATGGCGTTAATCATAACGCCGTGTTTTGCAGGATCGCTCGTCAGCATGGCGAAGAGGCGGGAGATGATCATAAACAAAGGAGCTCCGGGAGGATGTCCCACTTGAAGTCCCACGGAGGTCGCAATAAATTCTCCGCAATCCCACAGGCTTGCAGTCGGCTCAATCGTAAGCAGATAGGTGACGGCGGCAATCCCGAATACGAGCCAGCCCGAAATATTGTTGATGAGTTTGAAACTCAGGTTTGGGTGGTTTTTGATACGATACATCGGTTATCTGTTTTATTGTTATAAATTCGAGTACAATAGCGTCGCTTACCAAAGCGGGTACTAAAGTAATTATTTTAGCCGAAATTACTGCATTTTCTTTGGTATAAAAAGAAAATGTTTTACATTTGCACCGCGTTATTCTACGATAGTGTCCCATTGTGTAATGGTAGCACAGCAGATTTTGGTTCTGTCAGTCTAGGTTCGAATCCTAGTGGGACAACTATTCGCCCGGATGGTGGAATTGGTAGACACGCTAGTTTCAGGGACTAGTGGCTTTGCGGCTGTGCAGGTTCGAGTCCTGTTCCGGGCACCTACGCATTAATGCCCAAGTGGTGAAATTGGTATACACGCTACTTTGAGGTGGTAGTGGCCTTACGGCTGTGCAGGTTCGAGTCCTGTCTTGGGCACCTTTCCGATTACGGTATCTCCCTTTGAATTTCAACTTTATACGGTAAGCATACGAATGGTCTTATTCGAATTTACCGAGAAAATACGGCTTATTTTGCCGAAGTGCTTATCGAATCAGATTTATTTTGTAAACGGCGAATTTGCATATTGCAATATTTCCAAACTCTGAACTTGGAATTTATGTTTACATATATTATTGTATTTCGATTTTTTATTCGAGATACAATAATCTCTTTATGCGGCCGATGTCATTGGGGTTTGACGATGCCGAATTCCGTGCGTTTGATGTTGTTTTTCCGGGTATGTTTTCTGATGGCATGGTTGCGAGTCCAGCTTTCCTTATTGGCATAGCCTCGGGGATGGTCGAGATGGACCACTACGGCCGTATAGCGGATTTGTTTGCCTCGTATGCCGTTGTTTTCCAAACGTTCTCCCAATTCCCTGTCCTGTCCGCCGTATTGCATTCTTTCGTCGAATCCGTTTGCGCGGACGATGTCTGCTTTCCAGCCCGAGGCATTATGTCCGTTCCATGTGGCTTTTGTGGGAGTGAAAGTATTCAAAATCCGTTCTTTCAAGCCTTTGGCTTTGAGTTTGTTGTTTTTGAAAGATTTCTTCAATCCTCTTTCGAGGAGCCACGGAAGGGAAAAGCAGTTTTGGCGTTCGATGTCTTCTTTCGTGATTTCCCGGGATATGTCCATGGGGAGTTTGAAATAACCTCCGGAGAGGAAACGTCCTTTTTCCCTGTTGCGATAGTGGGCTTCCACGAAGTCCGCCCGGGGGATGCAATCGCCGTCGGACATGATGATATACGGAGAAGTGCAGGCTAGAACGGCCTTGTTCAATATTTTCGATTTCTGAAATCCTTCGTCTTCCTGCCAGACGTGGACTACGGGAAACGGAGCTTCTTTCCCGAAGGCTTCGACGAGCCGGCGCGTATCTTCCCGCGAACCGTCGTCGGCGATTACGAGTTCGAATTCCCGGAAACTTTGCATCTTATAACCCCATAATACTTTTTGAAGCCATTCTTCCGAATTATATGTGCTGATAATTACCGATATTTCCATTTCCATATCATATGATTTGCAAAAATACATATCTTTGTACGAAAAAATAAGTTTTATGGCGAATTTTATACGGCGGTTTTATTTGGGTTTTATGAAGCGGTTGAAGTTCCTGCCGTCTCCTCTTTATGTGGGATATTATCACGAATATTATACGGGCAGAAAATACAGGGATTCGAATCCGGTGGATTTCGGCGAGAAGATACAGTGGTATAAGGCGCATTATCGTCCCCGCATACTGAATACCCTTGTGGATAAATATGCCGTAAGGGAATATGTGAAAGAGAAGATAGGGGAAGAATATCTTAACGAATGTCTCGGCGTATACGACCGTGTGGGGGATATCGATTTTTCGGCTCTTCCCGACAGTTTTGTGATAAAAGGCGTGCACGGATGCGGTTTCAATCTCATCGTCCCGGATAAATCCGCATTATGCCTGTGGAAGGCAAAATTGAAAATGTACAGGTGGATGCATCGCAATCAATATTACAGAGGCGGACAGGAGTGGGCTTATAAGGATATACGTCCCCGTTTGGTGGTTGAAAAATATTTGGAAGAGGCCGATCAGACGGCTTTGATAGATTATAAGTTTTTTTGTTTCGGCGGGAAACCCGCATTTGTGGAAGTGCATTTGGACCGTCGGCAGAAGAATTACACCTCCGGCTATTTCGATTTTTCGTTTAAAAAGCTCCCTTTCAACGATGTGCCCGAGGAAATGTCCATACGTCCGGATGTGCCCGAACCGTCGAATTTTAAAGAGATGATAAGATTGGCGGAGGTGCTTGCGGGAAGATTCCCTTTTGTGCGGGTGGATTTTTATTCCGTAAAAGGGAAAACGATTTTCGGGGAGATGACATTTTATCCGGCTGACGGCCGCTATGTGTTTCATCCCGAAGAATACAACCGCATCGTGGGAGATATGTTCGAGTTACCTTCCTTGCCTCCCGGTAAAACACTTATAGAAACGTATTAAGAGCTATGGATTCCTTACACATACTTCATCTTTCCGGCTCTACCCATCATTGGAGCGGGAACGAACAACAGTTGGCGGATCTTATGCGAAATCTCAAAACCCTGGGTACGGAAAGTTCCGTATTCTGCTATAAGGGTTCCGCCATAGAGCATTATGCCGGAAAAAACGGGATTCCCTGTTTCGCTCAGGAACGAAGGAGCATTTATTCTCCGGTATTGGCGCATCGCCTGAAACGATGCATACGGGAAAATAAATTCGATGCGATTCACGTGCATACCAGCAATTTTTTGACGGTATTCATGATTGCCGATATTTTGTACGGATTGCATATGCCGACGGTATTTTCCCGTAAGGGATTCAGTGAGAAATCCGGTAGGCTCAGTCGTTTAAAGTACAACTACAAAGGCATCGACCGCATCATATGCGTTTCCGGCGCCGTTTACGATAATTTTATTTCTTTTTTGAAACCCCGGAACCGTTTCAAGCCCGTTGTGATTTACGACGGGATATCCGTGGACGGCTTGAAGCGGGAGGAAAATCTACCGGATGTCCGTAAGACATACGGTATTCCGGAAGGGAAATATATTGTCGGCAATATAGCCAATCACGTATATGCCAAGGATTTACCCGTATTGGTGAGAACGGCGGATTATCTGATTAACAAAATGGGACGTAAGGATGTATGTGTGTTGCAAATGGGGGATATGACCGAAATTACCCGGGAATTGAATGCGATGATAGAGGATGCCGGACTCGGTGCTCATGTGATATTTGCCGGGAAGGTGGAAAATGCCCGGAAGTTTATGCCGCAGTTCGACGTTTTTTTGATGACTTCCCGTTCCGAAGGATTGCCGCTTACGATTTACGAGGCTTTCCTGAATAAAATCCCGGTGGTAACCACCGATGCGGGCGGAATTCCGGAGGCGGTGAAGAACGGCTTTAACGGATATATTACCGGAGTCGGCAATTTCAAGCAATTGGCCGAATATGTGGATTCTTTGCTTGGGGATGCGGAACGGCGGCGTTCGATGGCGGACAACGCCCATCGAACGCTTTTGGAGAAATTTACGGCGAGGCAATGTGCCGAGCGTAGTAATGAGTTGTATAAAAGTATTTTACGATGACATTAGTATACGTTTTATTTGCCGTGTTTTTGCTTTTTCTCTTTTTCCTGTACCGAAAAAGACGGTCGTATTATCCCTATTCGGTTCATTCGGATTATCTTTACAATATGCCGGACGGGGATATCGTATTGATGAAAGACGGCAGGCTCGAATTGCCGGATACCGAAGGATTCACCGTGTTCGTCAAGGTGAAGACGGTTTCTTCTTTTTGGGGATATTTCCTGCATCCTTCGGTGGAAATCAAATCTTCCGGGGAAAGTTTGCGTCAGTATACGGAATACGGGAGTTCGGGTTATCGCTATATTAATTTGAGCGGATGCGGCCGGCATGTGGAACTTAAAGGACGGCGGCTTCGCATAAAGGACGGCGAGACGGAGGTCTACCGTTTCAAGAATCCGGAATTGGAGGGAAAGAAGATATTGATTGTGGCGCCGCATCCCGACGATGCGGAGATTGCGGCCTACGGATTGTATGAGAAATATGCGGATAACGTATTCATTATGACTTTAAGTCCCGGAGAGAACGGTTATTTTCATTATAAGGAATTGTTCACCGAAGAGGAACGTACCCTTCAGCATTTGAAAAAAGGGGAATTGAGAATGTGGAATAGTTTGACGGTGCCTCTTATTGCGGGCGTAAAGCCCGAGAACCTGATATCTTTCGGTTATTTCAATGAAACTTTTGAAGATATGTACCGTTTCCCGGACAAGGAAATTCCCTCCCGCAAATTCGATACGGCGGATGTGAATATTTTCCGGAAATTCAACACCAATCCCCTGGCGAAAAAACTGAAAGGAGGCTCCAATTGGAAGGCTTTAAAAGAAAATATCGCCATGGTGGTCGAAAATGTGCAACCGGATGTGATCGTCACTCCCCATCCCCATATCGACAGTCATGAAGATCACCGTTACGCTACCCTGGCCTTATTGGAAACGCTTAAGGAAATGAAGTATACACGAGGAGTTCTTTTGTTGTATACCAACCACTTTCATTATTATCCTTTCGGGCGCATGGGGGGAGTGATGCCGCTTCCTCCCTGTTTCGACGGAAGTATTTCCCATGAAGGAATTTATTCGCATCCTCTGTGCAGAAAGGAGCGCCGGAATAAGCTATTGGCCTTCGATGCGATGAACGACCTTCGGCCGAATACGGATTATCGCCTTTGGAAACGTCTGTTTGCAAGAGCGTTTTCCGCTTTGAGGGCCCGATGTTTCAGTATCGAAAAGGATTATTTCAATTTGTATATCCGGAGTAACGAACTCTTTTACGTATTTCCCGTAGAGCGGGCGATTTCCTCCGGGATATTCGAAAAGCCGACGCCCCCCGGAAGCCTTCCTTAGAGCAGGTGTTTTATCTTCCGTATCGTATAGAATATGGCGGGAAAATGCAGCACCAAAAGGCAGTTGATATATCTTAGGAATCCGATATTGGCGACGGAAGCTTCCGATAAGGCGTTTTTCAGATTGCGGTTGATCCTTTTTTCCAATTCTTTACGTTCGATAGACCTTCGGATTAAGGTTTTTATCATGACTTTTTTAAGTCGGTAAAAATTTACGGCCGTGGCGCTATGGGCAATGTTCGGATCGGAGAATTTCTCGGGATGGGCTTTTAGGAAAGCGTACTGAGAGAGCAGTGCTTTGTTCCAGTTGGAAAATTTTGAAAATCCGTTTTCACTGAAAGAGGTGATGCTGTTGGGATGCTGAATATAATGATAGGCGGCTATATCGACTTTTACGATTTTTTGGGCTTTCCCCAAAAGCTTGTACATAACGAAAATATCTTCGAAACATTTGTTTTTCGGGAATCTGATATTGTCGAATATTTCCTTTTTGAAGAGTTTTCCGCAAAAATGGTCCCGTATGAATTTATTGACATATAAAGCCGTCAATGCTTCCCGGCTGTCAAGTATGGAAATCGTACCTTTCATGCACTTTTCTTCTTCGGAAATATTGTCTTCATTTGAGGACAGTTCGCATATGGCTATGTCCGCACGGTATTTTTGAGCGGCCTCCCACAGGATTTTCAGATAATCCTTTTCGATCCAGTCGTCGGAATCCACTCCCGTAATATATTTTCCGGTAGCGATTTTTAATCCGGCGTTTCTGGCTTCCGAAAGTCCTTTATTGGGTTGAGATATGATTTTCAGTCTCTTATCTTCGGATGCGAACCTTTTACATATTTCCAACGAATTGTCCGTGGAACCGTCGTTTATGAGAATCGCTTCGAATTCCGTAAACGATTGCTCCACTACGGAGGTCAAACATTTTTCCAAGTAGTTTTCTACATTATATACGGGGATAATAATACTGATAGCAGGATTTATCATAGATATAAACGGGTTGATTAAAATAAATGATTCAAGTGTACGTAGATTTTGTTGGCCAATAATCTTTTTTTATAATTATGTAATTTTTTCGGAGAGATTTTCAAAAAGAGGCAATCTGAAATAAATTTTTTCATTTCCTCTTTTTCTTGAAGATATTCATGGGGTTCGGAGGCAAGATCGAGTGCCTCCAAGCATTCCAAGGTGCGTTGTGCCGATTTTATACGGAAGAGTTTTTTTTCTTTCCGATTCATAAAAGAGGTTTCCGTACAAAACTTCAGGCGGTCCTTTATGGCTAAGAAATAATCGAGTTCTTTTCGGGAACTCGATTTCATCGTAAAATTGTTTCCGTGCAGGATGTTGTAGTGGTAGAGCGGCTTATCTGTATAGGCAATTCGTTCGGCTTTGTAAAATAGCTTGAATGTCGTTGCATGATCCTCCATCCAATGTCCTTCGGGATAAAAAATATCGTTAAACAATTCTTTCCGGTATAATTTATTCCAGCAGTAGGAATCGAATTTTTTTTCGAACATCAGTTTTACGAGCGTCTTGTTTTTAGGGCATAACCCGTTTGCGATGTTTTTATGCAAAACGGTGGATACGGTTTCGGCAATATTGTCTACGTAGGTATTGCACATCGTAATATCGGAATCGTATTTTTTATGGGCGGCATACAAATCTTCAAACATTGTCGGCTCCGCCCGGTCGTCGCTGTCGATGAATCCTATAAGAGGAGCCGAGGCAATCCGTATCCCTTTGTTCCGGCAGGCAGCCACACCGCAATTCTCTTGGTGCTCTACACGTATGCGGTTATCTTTTCGGGCCCAGCAGTCGCATATGGCCGGTGTATTATCGGTACTCCCGTCGTTTATCAGGATAATTTCAATATTTCGCAATGTCTGGTTCGAGAGCGATTCCATAGTCCGGTCTATAAAGTTTTCGACATTATATGCCGGAACAATGATAGAGACCAAAGGATTCATACCTGTTCGATTTTAGTTTGCAAAGATAGAGATATTTATTTGAAATTTTATTTTGCCGGAGATTTATTTTTCGGACTTGGGTAAATTAAGTAATTTTGCCGGATATGTTTATTCGGTATTTTGGATATGAATATTTTATTTTATTCTTATTTCGGTTTTAATCCTAAAAACGGGGGTATCGAAAGGGTCTCCAATGCTTTGGCGAAGGAGTTTATGAAGGGAGGGCATAAGGTGTTTTTCGTTGCAAAATTACCGGGGCCTGCCGATATATCCTATACGCCGATAGTGGAAGAAATTATTTTGCCCGATCCGGATGAAATTTATACGTCGCATAGCGTGGAGGTTTTTACGGAATTCGTAAAAAAACGAAATGTGGATGTTATTATCTGTCAACATTCGCATGATTGGGATCATATATCTCCTTATATCGTAAAGCAAAATACGGGAGTGAAATTGTTATATGCATTTCATACGACTCCATGCATATACGGTTTGGATATAGGGGATACGACGCGTCCGATTTTTTCTTTTGAACGGGATTTCGCTGCAGAATACCGGAGGATAACCCGAGCTCTTTTGAAAAAACATAAACAAAAGGTTAAGAACCGGAAAATGGGGAAACATTTGGAAAAGATTTATGAGATGGGGGACGGAATCGTATTTCTTTCGCCTGCATATATACCTGAGGTTCTTCGTATTTCGAATATAGGCAGTTCGGAAAAACTTTTTGCCATAGGGGATCCGAATACTTATGCGGACGGGGAGATTGTGGAAATGCCTAAAGAGAATACCTTGCTTTTCGTGGGGCGTCTGGCTTCGGAAAAAAGTCCGGAGAAGGTTTTATTGTTATGGAAACGTTTGCAAAACCGTTTTCCGGATTGGAATCTGAAAATTGTAGGAGGAGGAAGTTTAAGAGAGGATTTGGAGAAATTGAAAACGAAGTGGAGGTTGGAGCGTTGTTTTATAGAGGGACGTCAGGATCCCGCTCCTTATTACTCCAAAGCGAAAATATTGTTGGTGCTCAGCGATTATGAAGGATTTTGCATGGCAATAACGGAAGCTATGCAGCATGGGACGGTTCCGGTGGTTTTTAATACTTTCGAGGCCTTGAAGGATATTATGGAAGACGGAGTGACGGGGCTTGCGGTTAAGCCGTACGACTTAAAGGAATTCGAAGATAAGGTCTCTCTTTTGATGAAAGATGAGAGGCGGAGAATCCGAATGGCGGAAGCTGCAAAAATATCCGTCAGGAGATTCGAATTGCCTCTTATCGCCGCTCAATGGTTGGATTTATTCCGGAAAATCGGAATAGATTCGTAAAATTTTATCTGATATGGAATTACTTTCTCGGCCTTTGGTTTCCGTTATTGTGCCGGTATATAATTCGGAGACGACTTTGGATGCCTGTATCCGCAGTGTTTTGGACCAGTCGTATGCACATTTGGAAATCATCGTGATCAACGACGGGAGTACGGATAGGAGTTCGGATATTATCAAAAAATATGCGGCCGGAGATGGAAGAGTCGTTGCGGTGGATAAGCCCAATGAGGGAGTGGTCAAGGCCAGACAGGCCGGAAGGAAGATAGCCCGGGGGAAATACATTCAATATTTGGACAGCGACGATACGCTGCGTAAGGATGCCTTATTGTTGTTGACGGATAAGGCGGAGAAAACACAGGCGGATATGGTTTCGGCTCCTTTTTTCTTTTGTTGCGGAGGAAAGGAAAAAATGGGCTTTTGGGATTTTACGGAGATTTCCGGTATCGATTATATCCGAAAATTTTTGTTGAATGAAACACCTTGGAGTTTGTGGTGCCGTTTTCATCTCCGCAGTCTTTATTCCGACGATATGGAAGAACCCGATTTGATTTACGGGGAGGATGTGGTTCTTTCGTTACAGTTGTTGTTTCATTCCCGCAAGATAGTCTCCATCGACTATCCGATAATCGATTATAATTTCACACCTGCTTCGTGTTCTCATCCTGCGACGTTTAACGACCGGAAATACGGCGATCTCCTGTTTTACCGCAATTGGGTGGACGAATATCTTGTCCGGAAGAATCTAACGAAGGAAGTGAGAGAAGAATTGGAGTGTTTTCACATAATCGTCGATATTGCCGGGATGCGTTACAGGCATGATTTTCGGACGGTGAACGGGATTATGAGGGAAATGTTGAAGAGAATCCGTCTTTTTCCCCGTATCGAAGACAGACTCTCCAAGAGATTCCGCAAAATAGTCCGGGTCTATAGAATATGCGGTTTGTTGGGCTATATCAATATATGGCGTTATTGCAAACAGGGCAAAATATGAAGAATGCCGGGAAGTCGTATTATAATACCTTATGGTATTTCAATATGTCGATGACGGAAGGATAGGTCGTGTCCGGATTTATCGGGAAGGATTCTCCGGGAGACATAAAAAAAGCTTCGCTAATACCTTCCGCATATTGAGGGGAAAGCGATTGCTTTTCGGGAGCATGCATCGGATACCAGCAGGTTTCCTTCAATATCCATACGCCCTCTCTCGAATATATATGATAACTGAGAGAAGGAGGCCCGGTTATGCGTAAATTGCGTATTCCGCATTCTTCTTCCGTTTCTCTCAAGGCACATTCTTCCGGAGATTCTCCTTTTTCCATATGACCTTTGGGCAGGTCGTATATGCCGTTGCGTTTTATCATAAGGATGCCGTCGGCATTCGTTACGACTCCTCCCGCAGCTTTTACCTCGTAGAACAGGGATTTGAAACGGATAAAGATTTCTTCCGGATTTTCGGATACAAAGGCAACTTTGAAATTTTTTCCGCTTTCGAGAAACCGGAAAACCGTTTTTCTCAATTCTTCATCGGTTGTGAATGCCGGATATTCGTAATTATTTTTGTTTTTATCGTGCGTATAAGTAAACAAAAATAAGTTCGTATTGAAAAATACTTTGTAAATTTGCATTGTATTATAGTAATTCTGCGAAATTAATAAAAATGGATAGAATAGAAGAAATTACCGCTTCTTATTTGTTGAAGATAAAGGCCGTTAAATTGCAGCCTAAAGACCCGTTCACATGGGCTTCCGGGTGGAAATCTCCGATTTATTGCGATAATCGGAAAACGCTTTCATTTCCGGAAATCAGGAAGTTTATAAAAGAAGAGTTTGCCGCTAAGGTAAAAATCAAATATCCGGAAGCCGAAGTGGTAGCCGGAGTGGCTACGGGAGCCATTGCCCATGGAGCATTGGTAGCCGAGGAATTGAATTTGCCTTTTATATACGTTCGTCCTTCGGCTAAGGGGCACGGTTTGGGCAATCAAATCGAGGGCGTTTACAGGAAAGGGAATAAAGTGGTTGTAATCGAGGATCTTATTTCTACGGGAAGTTCGAGTCTGGGAGCCGTGAAGGCGTTGAGGGAAGAAGGTTGCGACGTATTGGGCATGTTGGCCATATTTACTTACGGGTTTCCGGAGGCTGCAGAGAATTTCGCAAAGGCGAATTGTGAACTGGAGACGTTGGGAAATTACAATTCTTTAGTCGACATGGCGGTAAAAGAGGGGTATATACATGAAAATGAATTGGAAACTTTAAGGACTTGGCGGAAAAGTCCCGGAATTTGGGGTATGTGATATGGCGGTTACGAGGATAGTCAGCGAGATTGTTAAAATAGATTCCGATATCAGGACGGTCTACCGTTTCCTCTCGGATTTTACGAGATTGGGAAGCGTGCTTCAATTGGCGAAGGGAATGAATATGGGGGATGAGCGGATAAAGAAGTTTATGGATAAGATAGAGGATATAAGTTTTTCTCCCGATAGTTTTACCTGTAAATTGGAACAATTGGGCAATGTGGGGGTAAGGATTGCGGAGCGGGAGGAACCGAAATTGATAAAAATGGAAGGAGAGGGCCGTTTGCCTTTTCCGTTTACCGTATGGATACAGTTGCTGGAGCACGGAGGGTACGATACCCGGGCCCGTATCACATTCGAAGGAGAAATGAACATGGTGCTCAAGTTGATGTTGAAAGGAAAGTTGGAGAAGGGAATAAACGAATTCGCCCGGGCTTTGACCCAGATTCCCTATTCCATGTTTTCTTGAATCCCGTTGTTTCGTCGGGATAATCCGATTGGGCGATCCAATCGGGCCCGGCTTGCCCACGAAACGTAAGCGTAAGGCATCCCGCAAAAAAATGTTGAAAAGACGTCCGGTCAATCTGCTTGAGAAACATTTCCATCGGATGAACTATCTGTATTCCTCCTGCGGGAGACGGATAAGAATACATTTCTTTATAAAATAATACGACAAGATTGTATTTATTTGTAATATTTTATATTTTTAACTCGTTTTTTTGGGAGATGGGTTTAAATTTCCGGATTCGGTTTCCGTGAAATTAATGGGTTTTGATGTATTGCAAAATTGAGAACACTGCAATTAAGAGTCTGATTATGAGAAAAACGTTTTTTTTAATTTTTTTGCTATGCCGTTTTTATGCGGCAGCACAGTTCAATATGCAACCTCCGAGTTTTCAGAGTCCTGAAGTAGCTTCGCTGATCAATGAAGTACAGACGCCCGTATCCCACAGTTCGGGCACTCTAAGCGTTTCCATTCCCGTATACACGGTTCGCCATGGAGACATCGAGATACCCATAACGCTTGAATACGATGCATCCGGCGTAAAGGTAAATTCCTTGCCCGGTTGGGTCGGTCAGAATTGGAATCTGAAAGCCGGCGGTGCAATCAGCCGTATCGTAAAAGGCCTGCCCGATGAAAACTACGAATCCTGGAGCGGATTTACCTATCCCAACGGTTATTTTTTTAACAGGCAGCACTTGAATACGCCTGATTGGGAGACTTATGCCCGTCTCAAGTCTCTGGCGACCAAATTCGATCCCGATCCCCGGAAACATGTGGGAGATTTGGAACCCGACGAATTCATATTCAACTTTTGCGGTCATCAGGGTAAATTCTACATGGATAGCGACGGCGTCTGGCAGGTGAAGGGGGGAGGAGGTTACAAAATAGAACATGCCGTTTTGAGCAATTATGCTCAAGACTGGTACGCTCCCAATGATTATACGTTTCATGAGCTTGGGAGTCTGGGTCGTTATATTCAGCTATCCACCCGTCCTATCGGAGGATTTAAAATAAGTGCTCCGGACGGTACCGTTTTCTATTTCGGCATGTTCGAACGCATTGGAGAAAATTTCCCTTCCCCTCCGGTAAACCCCACAACACAGCCCGATTTGGGATGGGAATCCGTAGAAATTACGGCGGATTTCTTCAGTCCGTTGTATTGTGAAACGATTAATACATGGCATTTGATAAAAATAGTGTCACCGCGGGGAGCTCAGGTAGATTTCGAATATGAGCGCGGTCCGGAAAGAGTTGCCTTTTCGGAAATTCTATTTTATAACGAGTTCAAACGTAAAAAGAAAAATCCATGGTCATGGCATGGAGGAGGAAGTACATTCTGGCATATGACCAACGGCATATCTCATAGGGGCATGGTCATCTTCCCTTCGTATTTGTCCCGGATAATAACAGATAATGAAGAAATTATTTTCAGTCGTTCCGTTACGGAAAATTTAAAGTACGAATACTCCAAAATAACGTCACTGTTATCGACCCGGTATCGTATCCCCAATGTCGGTTTTCCGAAGAATGGCAATGACTGGGAGCACAGGTATCATAACGGAGAATATTTCGGCACCAACAGTCCTTATCTGAAGTTGGACGATCACATTGCAAGAATCAATCATGAGAAGTTCAAAGACACGCAACTCGATGCCATTACCTGTAGAAGCCGTTTTTACGGACACGAACGGCCTCATACGAAATTTACATTCCGCTATACGGCGGATTCCCGGAAAAGACTTCAACTCAAATCTTTTAAAAAGAATGAAGACAATCCCTATATTTTCTTTTACAATACCCTGTCACTACCGGACTATCTAAGCGATAAGGTTGATCACTGGGGATATTATAACAACAAGACTCGCAGAATAAATTTTAAAGATCCCGCAAGCCTCGGCGCCGGGTATTATGAGAGCAGGAATCCCGATTTCAAATATACCGTAGCCGAATCTCTTGAAAAAATCGTATTTCCGACGGGGGGGTATCGTAAGTTCATTTATGAGCCGCATATCTATACGACCTACATATCCCGTGACAGGACAACGGGGAATTTGCTGTTTCGCTCCTCCCGTTCTGCCGGCGGCGGCTTGCGAATAAAAGAAGTAATCGATAATTTCGGCAACCGTATTACGAAGAAACAGTACTCCTACGAAGATGGTATACTCAACGGGGAACCCGTATACTACTGGCCGGACTATTCGGGAAAGACCATTTTCGGAGATTCTTATACCGCCGTTCGTTTTTTCTCGATGTCCGTCGTTCCCGTATCTTCAAATCCGGCAGGAGGCGCAGTAAGTTATTCGAAGGTATGCGAAAAAATACCCGGTAAGGGAAAAACCGTATATATCTACAGTAATCACGATGGTTTTCCCGATGAGAAATCGGTGGGAATCGACCATTATGCAACGAACTATTCCCCCTTATCCGGTCGAGAAATATTAAGAGGTAAATTACTTGAAGCCCGAATGTATGAGGAAGGCAAATCCCATCCGGTCAAAACCGAGACTTATGATTATCTTATTCCCGGGAATAATGCCAAATACATAAAATCCATGTACATTCGCAGAATGAATGTATTGAATTCCGCATCGGAAATACCGATAGATGTTGTGGACGGATGGGCCTATCGCATATACATACATCCCTATAATAAGGTTAAAAAGACGGAATGTCTGTATGTCTCCGGGACGGACGACAAGATTACAACGACGAGCAAATGGACATACGGGCCTTATAATCTGCTTACGAGCTACAGTCACGGCATAGCCGGAAGTATGGAGGAAGTCCGTTATTATTACCCATTCGATTTCGGGGCTTCCGGTATATATAAATCCATGCTGGAAAGCCATATGTTATCGGCCTTGATACGGAGGGTGGAGTCGTATAATAGAACCGAGACCTCCCGTGACGAAATAGAATACGGCCAATCCCGCGAGATTACACATGAGAAAATTCTTCCCGTAGTAAGCAAACGGAGTTACGATCAGGGGAAAAATTGGGAGAAAACGATGCAGGTCACAGCATATGATATTATGGGCAATCCGGTAGAGATCAAACGGGACGATGGGCGGACGGCCGTCTATATATGGGGATACGCAGGACAGCATATCGTAGCCGAAATTAAAAACACCACACTTAAAACGGTAAAGGAAAAATGTCCGGAGTTGGGTAATATGAAAGACATTCCGCTCCCCGGAGAATTACCTTCCGGAATTGAAAAATCTTTGCGCTCGATTCCCAATGCTCCGGTAACAACGTGGAAATACATTCCTTTTGTCGGGTGCATCCAAATGACCGATGCATCGGGCAGAAGTACGGGCTATAGCTACGATTCCTCCGGACGACTGGCTGCCATTTACGATACGGAGGGTCATGTCTTGAAAACATTCGAATATAATATGGGATACTAAAACCGGGAAATCATGAAAAAGATATTTTTACTCTTCCTCATACTTTCGGGCTTTCGGGCGGCCGGCTATGCCCAGCATACGATAATCGTTCATACCCCGTTTAAAACAAAACCGTCCCGAATGGAATTCGTAGATACCTTAAATTATCTGTCTTCGAAAGGACATACCTTCATGATGCAGGGTTCTCCCGCCTTTCCGATGGCAAATGGGTATCTGGCTAAAACCAAATTTCTCATTTACCTGAAACAGAATAATAAATATTACAACCTTGCCCCGGAATCCATAATCAGAGGTGTCGTGCTTTATCCCGATCTACCCGATTTTATTCAGGCTGTTGTCAATATTCCGGAAAACAATACGCGTTATACACGCCCCGTTGAATTCTACAATCCCAAGGGGGAACTCATATTAAGGCTGATGCAATCCGGAGATAAATATCATTCCTCATCTCCCGGCGTTAGTGCAGAAGAAATGATTTCGATCACGGCTCCCATAAAGGCAATCTATCCGCTGGCAAATATAAAAAACGATATATCTTACAAGTCTACGGCACTTCCCGTACGGATTGTTTACGATATCAAGGACGAAGACGAACCTTTTAAAAACGAAGAGGAGGTTTTCGCGTCCTTTCATGTGGCATTCGACGGACGTCCTGTAGCTACCGATACGATTATCAAAAGGGTCATTTTCTCACCGCACTATCCGGATGAAGCGACGATAGTATTTCATATACCTGAAAATGATAACTTTTCGCCCCGCACCATAGAATTCAATTCGGGCTCCGGCAAGCCGGTGCTTCGTATCCGGCAAGCCGGAATTCCGGAAATACGCGATGAGATATCCGTTTCGGATGAAGGTATTACTCTCGAATGCACCCAACCGGGAACTTCTTATAAATTGCGAAAATGCGGAAGTGGGGAATTGATACGTGCTTTGAAAGGTAACGGCAAGAGATTTACCTTTATGCCTCCTGCCGGTCTGTATTATATAACGAAAGAATTCGGTGATATGGAAATAATGTTCGAACACAGGATTAATTATAAAGCACCCGAACAATTCGGCATATATCCGCATATAGAAACTTACTATAAAAATATTGTTTTTGAAGAAAATGATATTTCCAGGCAAATCCGAGTCTCGCCATCTCGTTATTTATTCACGGAGAAGACCCTGAAAGCCTGTTTGAAGAATTTTTCCGAATCCCAAATTTCTCTTCCGTGGTATAAAAGGGTAAAGGTGGCTTTCAAAAAAGAGGATTCATTTTCCATAATATTGGAGTGTCCTCCAAACGGGAGTAACGGCGATATTTCCGATATAACCCTGCCGTTTATTTTCCACGAAAACGGGAGCAATGTTTCGGCGGTAATCAAACCCACAAAAAATCTTGTTACGGATTACAATGTCTTCGGAAGTTGGAATTCCTCCCTGTCGAAGGCAAAAATAAGCCTCTCCGGTTCACAGGAGATGGTAGAATACACATTACGAAGAAAAGACGG